>DAOTTI010000029.1:0-20095 GCA_034437795.1 Chloroflexota bacterium
CCCGCCCCCCGCGCCGAGAGCGCGCCGGAGCCCCGCGCGGCCCCGCAGGCGGAGCCTGCCGGCGAGGCGACGCGCCTGCCGCCGAACCACGCCAGCGCCGGATGAGCGGAGTAGCCGGCCGCGCGACGACCAGCGGAGCGGCCAGATCAGGATTAGCGACCAATGCCAGCACGGTTACGTATCACCTACCGGAAGAGCGCCATCGGCTACAGCCAGCGCCAGAAGGACACCATCCGCTCGCTCGGGTTCAAGCGCCTGGGCCAGACCATCGAACTGCCGGACCATCCCACCGTCCGCGGCATGGTGCGCCACGTGCGCCACCTGGTCACCGTGGAAGAGGTCAACGAAGCGGAGGCGACGAAGCGCGATGAAACTGCATGAGCTAGCACCGGCGCGGGGCGCCAAGCGCGAGCGCCGGCGCGTCGGGCGTGGCTACGGCTCAGGCCGGGGCAAGACCGCCGGGCGCGGGACGAAGGGCCAGAACGCGCGCTCCGGCAAGGGCGTGCGCCTCGGCTTCGAAGGCGGGCAGAACCCGTGGACGATGCGCGTGCCGCACCGGCGGGGCTTCTCGCGCGCCCGCTTCCGGGTGGAAAACCAGATTGTCAACCTGGGTGACCTGGACCGAGCCTTTGCGCCCGACACCACGGTCACTCTCGCCCTGCTGGAAGAGCGTGGCCTGATTGATGATGGGTCCGGCCGCACGCCGGTGAAGATCCTGGGCGATGGCAGCCTGACCAAGTCCCTGGTGATCGAAGCCCACACCGCGTCGGCCAGCGCGCGCCGCGCCATTGAGAGCGCGGGGGGGCGGCTGGTGCTAGTGGGTGGCCAGCAGCGCCGCGAAGCGCCCCGTGCCGCTCGGAAGGACTGAGCCATGATCCGCCGCGCTGCCGCGCCAACGGGCGGGCGCGGACGCCGGCCACATCCGGCGCCTGCGGCCGCGCGTCCGGCGCGCCTGGCCGCGCCACACGGCCCGAGACAGGAGCACCGGCCATGATTGACGCCGCCGTGCGGGCGTTTCGGCTTCCCGATCTGCGCCGCAAGATCCTGTTCACCTTTGCCCTGCTGGGCGTCTACCGCCTGGCGGCCCACGTGCCGGTCCCCGGCGTGGACCTGGCGCGCCTGCGCGAGCTACTGGAGGGCAACCAGCTCCTGGGCATGCTGGATCTCTTCTCGGGCGGCTCGTTGACGACCTTCTCCGTCGCGGCCCTGGGCGTCTACCCCTACATCACGGCCTCGATCGTGATGCAGATCATCGCCCCGCTGATCCCGGCCCTGCAGGAGCTGCAGAAGGAGGGTGAGGCCGGGCGCACGCGCCTGGCGCAGTACACCCGCCTGCTGACCGTGCCCCTGGCCATGCTCCAGGCCTATGCCCAGGCATCGTTGCTGGCTCGCGAAGGGATCATCACCAACTTCGGGCTCTTCGACCGGTACACCTTCCTCCCGACGGTCTCGCTCGTGCTCACCCTGACCGCCGGCACGATGTTCCTGGTCTGGCTGGGCGAGCTGATCACGGAAAAGGGGGTGGGGAACGGGGTCTCCCTGATCATCTTCGCCGGCATCGTGGCCAGGCTGCCGGCGAGCATCGGCCAGACGCTGGCCGTGGAGACGAACTGGCTGGCCATGGCCGTGCTCGCCGCCGTGGGCATCCTGATCGTCCTGGGCATCGTCTTCATGAACGAGGGCCAGCGTCGCATCCAGGTCCATTACGCCAGGCGGGTGCGGGGGAACCGCGTCTACGGCGGGGGCACGACCTACATCCCCCTGCGGGTCAACTCCGCGGGCATGATCCCGCTCATCTTTGCCATGTCGATCATGCTCATCCCCGGGACGGTGGCCACCTATTTCCAGGGCGCCCAAACGGAGTGGGTCCGCGCCACGGCCAACTTCATCGTGGGGCTATTCAACTCCACGCACTGGTTCTACTGGGTCCTCTACTTCCTGCTCGTGGTCTTGTTCACCTACTTCTACACTGCGGTCGTCTTCCAGCAGCAGAACCTGCCCGAGACGCTGCAGAAGCAGGGTGGCTTCATCCAGGGCATTCGCGCCGGCCGCCCGACGGCGGACTATCTCAATCGCGTCCTGAACCGGATTACGCTGGCCGGCGCCCTGGCCCTGGGAGTGATCGCGATTGCCCCCTATCTGGTAGGCCTGCTCACCGGGGTGCACGTCCTGACGCTCTCCAGCACCGGTATCCTCATCGTGGTGGGGGTCGTTCTGGATACGATGAAGCAGCTTGAGGCTCAGCTGATGATGCGTCACTACGAAGGGTTCATCCGGTGACCGCCATCGGCGTGAGCGAGGGCCCGCTGGCGCAGGCGGCTGGCTTCGCTGGTAAAGGACGGATCTTTCAGTGATCATTATCCTGCTGGGTGCGCCCGGCTCAGGGAAGGGCACCCAGGGGCGGCGCCTTTCGCAGCACTTCCGCATCCCCTACATGGCCAGCGGGGACCTCCTACGCCGCGCCATCGAGCAGGGCACGGCGCTGGGCCAGCAGGTGCAGCAATTCGTCGAGCGGGGGCTTTACGTGCCCGACCAGGTGATGGTGCCGGCGGTCATGGCGGAGCTGGAGGAGCTGCGGCGCGAATGGGGGACGTGCGGCGTGGTGCTGGATGGCTTCCCCCGCACCCGCGAGCAGGCGGTAGCGCTTGATGACGCCCTAGGGGCGCGCGGCGAGCAGGTACACTGTGTCCTGTTCCTGACGGTGCCCAAAGAGGTCTTGATCGCCCGCCTGTCCAACCGGTGGACGTGCCCCATCTGCGGCGCCACCTCCACCCTGCAAACGCACCCGCCGCGCACGCCTGGCGTCTGCGACCGTGATGGCGGGCGGTTGTTCCAGCGGGTTGACGATCGGCCGGAGACCGTCGATCGTCGCTTCACGGTCTATATGGAATCGACCGTGCCCCTGGTGGCCTACTACCGTGAGAAGGGCAAGCTGATCGAGATCAACGGCGATCGCACCGAGGACGAGGTCACGGCCGCCCTGGTGGGCGCGGTCACGCGGGGCTGCACGCCCAACGCGGTGGGGACTTGACGCGGTTATGGCCATCTCCATCAAGTCCCGCGGCGAGCTGGAGAAGATGCGCCGCGCCAGCCGTATCGTCGCTCAGGCCCTCGACGCCGTCACGGCCGCGGTGCGCCCCGGCGTGACCACGGCCGAGCTGGACCGGATCGCTGAGGAGGTGATCCGCGGGGCCGGCGCGCGGCCGTCGTTCAAGGGCTATGCCCCGTTCAAGCACGCCCCGCCCTATCCGGCCACGATCTGCGCCTCCATCAACGAGGAGCTGGTGCACGGCATCCCGGGCCCGCGCCGCCTGGCGCCGGGGGACATCATCAGCATCGACGTGGGCGCGGTCTGGGATGGCTACCACGGCGACGCGGCGCTCACCGTGCCCGTGGGGGAGATCCCGCCATCGACGCGGCGCTTGCTCGACGTCACGCTGGCCTCGCTGTTCGCTGGGATCAAGGCGGCCCGCGCGGGTAACCGTCTGGGGGACATCTCCGCAGCCATCCAGCAGGTGATCGAAGGGGCCGGCTACGCCGTCGTGCACGAGTACGGCGGGCACGGCGTGGGCCGGCGCCTGCACGAAGAACCGCACGTGCCGAACCACGGGCTGCCGGGGCGCGGCCCGCTGCTCGTGCCCGGCATGACCCTGGCCCTGGAGCCAATGGCAAACGAGGGCACACGGGAGACGGTGGTGCGGCCCGACCGGTGGACCGTGGCTACGGCGGATGGCCGGCTGTGCGCCCACTTCGAGCACACCATCTGCATCACCGCGGACGAGGCGGAGATCCTCACCGAGTTCCCGCCCCAGGTGTACGAGCGCATCGGGGCCAGCCGGCCGGCGCTCGCCGCGCGCTAGCGCGCAGGCCGGCGAAGTGACGAAGAACAGACGAATGTCCAGTGATGGCAATGGAAGAAGGGCGGCAAGGCCCTTTGCTAGAATTGGAAGGGTACGTGCGCCGTGCGCTGGCCAACGACCTCTTCCTGGTCGAACTGGCAGATGGACGGCAGGTGCTCGCTCATCTGTCCACTGGTGCCCGGCTGCGGGCGGTGCGGGTCGGTGCCGGAGACCGGGTGAGGGTGGAGCTCGCGCAGTACGACCACACGCGTGGCCGCATCGTTGGCCGCGCCGGGTGAGACGTGGCCTCGCACGCGTATGGCGGCCGGACCCACTGGTCGAGCGGTCGGTCTCGGCTACGCCGGTGATGGATGGCGCCGCACCGGCAGGTCGTGTTCCATTCTTTAATTCTTGACGTTTCCACTGCGGACAGGCGGAGTAAAGACGTGAAGGTAGCAGCGTCCGTCAAGCCGCGCTGCGATAAGTGCAAGGTCATCAAGCGGCGCGGCGTGATTATGGTGATCTGCGAGGATCCCAAGCACAAGCAGCGCCAGGGCTAACGCGGGTCAAGCTTTGAACTCCTAACTCCTAAAGGAAAACTGATGGCACGCATTGCCGGAGTCGATATTCCACGCGAAAAGCACGTGGAGATCTCGCTGACCTACATCTACGGGATCGGGCGCCCGACGGCGAAGAAGATCCTGGAGCGGACCCAGATCCCGCCCACCAAGAAGGTGAGCGAGCTGACGGACGAGGAGGTGGGCCGGCTCCGCGACGTCATTGAGCGGGAGCTGACGGTGGAAGGCGATCTGCGCCGAGAGATCCGCCAGAACATCCAGCGCCTGATCGACATCGGCTGCTATCGCGGGCTGCGGCACCGGCGCGGGCTGCCCGTGCGGGGGCAGCGGACGCGCACCAACGCCCGTACCCGCCGCGGACCGCGCAAGACGGTGGGCGGACGGAAGAAGGCCACGGCCAAGAAGTAGCTGGCAGGGGGGTGGAGGCCGCGAGCACGAGGTGGCGCGCACCGGCCCGTGGGAATGGGGATGGCAGCGCCGGCCGCTCTTGCGTAATCTGGCGATGATCCGGTACGCTTTAAGGTCTAGCGCAAGGGCTGCTGTGGCTGCTTGCGCTTCAGGAGCCGGCTGCCGCGCGGGCGCAGCAGCGGTGCGCCGCCGCGGTTCCAGCCATACCGTTCGTCCAGCAGCGGGCCACCTTGGGGCGGTTCCATCGGGACCGCCCCGCACTGCGTAGGGTAAACGAGGAGAGCGACCAGCCATATGGCCGAGAGAAAGCGAGGCGCCGCCCGGCCACGCCGGCGGGAACGGCGGAACGTGCCCCGCGGCCAGGCGCACATCCAGGCCACGTTCAACAATACGATTGTGACGATCACGGATCCGGCGGGCTCGCCGATCTGCTGGGCCTCGGCCGGCGCCTCGGGCTTCAAGGGCTCGCGCAAGAGCACGCCGTACGCCGCCAGCGTCACGGCGGAGACGGCGGCGCGGAAAGCCATGGAGCACGGCATGCGCACAGTGGAGGTCTTCGTCAAAGGCCCCGGCTCGGGGCGGGAGTCGGCCATCCGCGCCCTGCAGGCCGCGGGCCTGACCATCACGTCGATTACGGACGTGACGCCGGTGCCTCACAATGGGCCCCGCCCGCCCAAGCGCCGGCGCGTCTAGGCGTGCCGGCGAGGCGATGCGGTCGCGGCCAGGCGGTCGCGGTGACGGATGCGGAAATGGTGAAGTAGCAAGATGGCACGGTACACGGGACCTGTCTGCAAGCTGTGCAGGCGCGAGGGCATGAAGCTGTACTTGAAGGCGGAGCGGTGCATTACCAAGTGCACGCTCGAGCGTCGGCCAACCCCGCCCGGCCAGCAGGCCACCAGCCGGCGCCGGCGCCCGTCGGAATACGCGCTGCAGTGGCGGGAAAAGCAGAAGCTGCGCCGGATCTACGGCGTGCTGGAGGCCCAGTTCCGGCGCCACTTTGCGGAGGCTCAGCGACGCTCCGGGTCCACCGGCGAAAACCTCTTGCAGATCCTGGAGACGCGCCTGGACAACGTCGTCTACCGGCTCGGTCTGGCCGGTTCGCGGGCGCAGGCGCGGCAGCTAGTGAACCATGGGCACATCATGGTCAACGGGCGTAAGTGCGACATCCCGTCGGCCACGGTGAAGCCGGGGGACGTCATTGCCGTGCGCGAGGCGTCGCGCGAGCTGGACGTCATCAAGACCGCGCTGGAGAGCGCCGGCCAGCGCCAGATCCCGGCCTGGCTCACGTTCGATGCGGCCACGGCCTCGGGGCGAGTGAATGCGCTCCCGACCCGTCGCGACATCGATACCCAGGTGAGCGAGCAGCTAGTTGTCGAGTTCTACGCGCGGTAAGCGCGCGTGTTGTGTGTCGGGCCGGCCGCGGCGGGCGCCACAGGCGCGGCGGCGCGGCCCGTTTGAGGAGGGCGAGACCCTGTGATCGAACCAGTCACCACGCCAACCGTTCGTCGCGTAGAGCCGCCGGAAGGCGAGGCCGCCGAGCCGAACTTTGGCGAGTTCGTGATCGAACCGTTGCGCCGGGGCTACGGCCACACCCTGGGCAACGCCCTGCGCCGCGTCCTGCTGTCGTCCCTGCCCGGCGCGGCGGTGAGCGCCATCCGCATTGACGGGGTGCAGCACGAGTTCACCAGCATCCCCAACGTCAAGGAAGACGTCACCGAGATCGTGCTCAACATCAAGCGCCTGCGCCTGCGCTCGTTCTCTGAGGAGCCGGTGAAGGCCTATCTGGACGTGCCCGGGCCGGGCGTCGTCCGCGCCAGCGACATCCGCTGGCCTGACCAGGTGGAGATCGTCAACCCCGACCAGGTGATCGCCACGCTCGACAACGAGAAGGCGCGCCTGTCCATGGAGCTGACCATCACGCGGGGCGTAGGCTTTGTCGAGGCGCAGTCGCTGGAAGGGCAGCCGATCGGCGAGATCCCCGTCGATGCGATCTACTCGCCGGTGCGCAAGGTGGAATATCACGTGGGCGCGGCCCGCGTCGGCCAGGCGGTGAACCTGGACCGGCTCACGATCCGCGTCTGGACGGATGGGACGATCACGCCAGAAGAGGCGGTGGTGCGCAGCGCGCGCATCCTGGTGGACCAGTTCCGTCTGTTCAACCAGCTGGTGCCCGGCGCGGAGGAGCCGGTCGAGGCGGCCCGCCCCGCGCCGGCGCCGGTGGCGCTCGTCATCCCGCCGGAGCTGGCCGAGCTGCCCGTGGATGACCTGGAGCTCTCCAACCGTACGCTGAACTGCCTCAAGCGCAACAACATCACCAAGCTGGGCCAGCTGGCCAGCATGACCGAGGACGACCTGCTCCATCTGCGGAACTTCGGGGAGAAGTCGTTGCAGGAGCTGCGCGAAAAGCTGGCGGAGCGAGGGGTCCGGCTGGGCCAGCCGGCGCCGGCAGGGGTCTGAGCGCACGGCGGACAATCTTGGGGCACCTGGATAAGAAGCAGGAGGGCCAGCGAACCGCTGGCCGCGCACGGCGCGATTGCCGGAAGGGCGCCGGGGCGGGCCGGCGGTGGCGCCAGGGGCGGACGGCCCGGCCTGGACAGCCTGGAGACTACATCACACGCTATCACGACAAAAGCTGATACCTGAAATCGGGCAAAGGAGAGGTTTGCGATGCGCCACGGGTTCATCGGCCGCCAGCTCGGCCGGCCGCGCGACGAGCGACGGGCGATGCTGCGCAACCTGATGGGATCACTGGTGCGCCATGAGCGGATCACGACCACGGAGGCGCGGGCGAAGGAGTTGCGCCGCCACATCGAGCGCCTGATCACCATCGCGCGCCGCGGTGACCTCCATTCCCGCCGCCTCGTGCTGGCGCGCCTGCCGGATCCCCCCGCGGCCAGCAAGCTCTTCCATGAGATCGCGCCCCGCTATAAGGATCGGCCGGGGGGCTACACCCGCATCACGCGGGTCGGCTTCCGCAAGGGCGACGGCGCCACGATGGCGCAGATCGAGTTCGTGGAAGGGTCGCAGGAGACCGGCGCGCCGGCCTGACGGCGGGGCGCGTGCGCCTGGCATGCGGCTGCCGGCCATCGGGGAGCCTGACGGGACGACGTGCGGCTGCTGGCCATCGTGGAGTATGACGGGACCGAGTTCGCCGGCTTTCAGCTCCAGCGACGTCCCCGCCAGGCCCCTGCGCCCCGCACGGTGCAGGCCGAGCTGGAACGGGCCATCGAGGCCGCCAGCGGCCGGCCGGCCCGCGTCGTCGGCTCCGGCCGGACCGATGCCGGCGTCCACGCCCTGGCGCAGGCGGCGCACTTCGACACTGAGGCGCCCCTGGCCGCGGACCTGCCCCGCTTTCGCCGCGCGATCAACGCCCACCTACCGCCGGACGTCAGCGTGCACGAGCTACGCCGGGTCCCGCCCGAGTTTCACGCGCGGTTCTCCGCCCGCTCGCGCACCTATGTCTACCGCATCCTCAACGGCGAGACCCCGTCGCCACTGCTGCGCCGGTACACCCACCACGTGCGCCAGCCGCTGGACGTGGGGCGTATGGCGGAGGCGGCGCGGGCCCTGGTGGGGAGCTACGACTTCACTGCCTTTGCGGCCCAGGAGGAGGGCAGGGGCGCGCGGCGCGACGTGTACCGCGCCGTGGTGGCTGTGGTCTGGCCGGAGCGAGCGATGATCTGGCACACTGAGAGCCGCGAACCTGGCGCGGACCTGATGGCGCCTGAGGCGCGCGGCGTCGCGCGGGCGCCTGCCTGGCGAGTGGTGGAGATCGAGGTCGAGGCCAACGCCTTCGTGCGCCACATGATGCGGCGCATCGCCGGCACGCTCATCCGCGTCGGCCTTGGCCGGCTGGCCCCAGGTGAGGTGGCGGCGATTATCGCCTCCAGGGAGAAGGCCCGCGCCGGCCCGACGGCCCCGGCCCGCGGCCTGTGTCTGAAGCAGGTAAGCTATTGAGAGCGATTACGCGTGAGCGCGTAGGAGTGCGTAAGAGGAAGTATGACCCAGATGAAGACGTACACGCCCAAGCCGGCCGACATCCAGCGCCGCTGGTGGGTCGTCGACGCCGAAGGGCAGATCCTGGGCCGGCTGGCGAGCGCCGTGGCTACCCGCCTGCGGGGGAAGGATAAGCCCATCTTTGCGCCCCACGCGGATACCGGCGACTTCGTGATCGTCATCAACGCCGAGAAGGTCCGCGTGACCGGCCGCAAGCTGGAGCAGAAGAAGTACTACCGGCACAGCGGGTACCCAGGGGGCTTCCGCGAGACCACCCTGGCGGAGATGCTGGCCAAGCACCCCGAGCGGGTGATCGAGCGGGCCGTGCGAGGGATGCTCCCCAAGAACACCCTCGGCGACCACCTGATCAAGAAGCTCAAGGTCTATGCCGGCCCGACCCATCCCCACGCGGCGCAGCAGCCCCAGGTCTGGCAGCTCTCCCCCGAATCCGTTGGGGCCAATCCAAAGTAAAAGGCGTACTCGTTCATGACGGCCCAGAGCGCAACACTCCCTCAGCAGCCACAGCCGGCGGCGCAGGCGCAGCCGCACTACTATTACGGGCTCGGGCGGCGCAAGTGCGCCGTGGCCCAGGTGCGCCTGTATCCCGGCGAGGGCAATATCATCGTCAATGGCCTGCCGGCGCGGGAATACTTTGGGCGCCAGACGCTGGAGGCCCTGATCCAGCAGCCCCTGCGGGCGGTCGATGTCCTGGGCAGCTTCAACGTCGTGGCCCGCGTCCAGGGCGGGGGCAAGTCCGGCCAGGCCGGCGCCGTGCGCCTCGGCATCGCGCGGGCCCTGCTGGCGGTGGATGAGGCCAACCGGCGGGCGCTGCGCGCCGTAGGGCTACTCACCCGCGACCCGCGGGCCAAGGAACGCAAGAAGCCCGGGCTGCGCCGCGCCAGGAAGGCCCCGCAGTTCACCAAGCGTTAAGCAGCCTGCTGCGCCGGTGAGGAGGGACGTCACCCCGGCCCCCTGCCCCGACGCGGAGAGGGGCGTCTCGCAGTGGCAGCAGGCGGGGCCAGATGGGCCCTGCTTCCAGAGGGAGCGGGTGAGGGCTCCCCTGATGATGCAGCGGGCGGTGTCACAATCTTGTTGGCATGGTCGCCGGCCGCCCGCCTGTCCTGTCGCGGTTTAGCGTTGCGCCCCTGCTGGCCGCACGCCAGGCGGGCGCACGCGTCGCCCGGATCTCGCTCGACCTCGGCCGCAGTGAAGCGGAGGTCTCCTTAACGGACGACGGGGCGGTGCTCCCCGACGGCCAATTCGTCCCCTGGCCTGAGGTGGAGCGCGTCGCCCAGGAGGGGGCCGGCGACCTTGTGGCGCCGTGCTTCATCCTGCGGGACGGGCGCCTGGAGCGCGTACAGGTCTTTTCCATGCAGTTCCAGCGCCTGTATAGCCTGGTGGCGACGGCGACGGCGCCGACGCTGCTCATCTCCGGCATCCCCATGCACCGCATCAAGGACAGCGATCCGCTCCAGGACACCCGAGCGAAGGTGCGTGCGATCGCCCCTATTACCGGCCACGTACTGGACACCGCCACCGGCCTCGGCTACACCGCCATCGAAGCGGCGAAGTACGCCACGCGCGTCACCACCTGCGAGCTGGACCCCGCCGTCCTGGACGTCGCCCGCCTGAACCCGTGGTCGGCGGACCTCTTCGAGAACCCCAGGATCACGCAGCTCGTCGGCGACAGCTTCGAGCTGGTGCGTGGTTTTGCCCCCGCCTCGTTCGACCGCATCATTCACGACCCCCCGACGTTTAGCCTGGCCGGAGAGCTCTACTCGGCCGAGTTCTACCGCCACCTGTTCCGCGTGCTGAAGCCCGGCGGCCGCATCTTTCACTACGTGGGGAACCCGCAGACGTCGGCCATGGAACGGGTGACCAGAGGCGTGATCCGGCGCCTGCACGAGGCGGGGTTCTCACACGTCCGCCGCCGGCCCGAAGCCTTCGGCGTCGTCGCCTACAAGTAGGCTGGCCCTCATTTGTCACCAGTGGAGCCGTCACCGCCGCCCGCTGCACGGGCTCCCGCTCTCCCACAGGGAGAGGAGCCCTGGCCCATCTCCAAAAGCGAGCCCTCACCCTAACCCTCTCCCAAAGGGAGAGGGGACTACTCGCTACTCGCTACCCGCTACTCGCCACTCGTCCCTCCGCGGCAGCTCGTCCAGGCTCTTCAGGCCGAAGGCGCGCAGGAACTCGAAGGTCGTCCCGTAGAGGATAGGGCGGCCGGGGGCGTTCTGGCGGCCGACCTCCTCCACCAGGCCGCGCCTGAGCAGCGTGGCCAGAGCGTGCTCGGAGTTGACGCCGCGGATCGCTTCGATCTGGCTGCGCGTCACGGGCTGGCGATAGGCGATGATGGCCAGCGTCTCCAGGGCCGCCGCCGACAGGCGGGCGGACAGCTCCAGGCCGAGGAAGCGCTGGATGACCGGCGCCGCCTGGGGCCGGCTGACGAGCTGCACCTGGTCGCCGTGGCGCTGCAGCATCAGCCCTCGCCCCTGGTACCCCGCCTCGAGCGCGTCCAGCGCGTCCTCCACGGCGTCCGCGGGCGCCTGCAGCAGCCTGGCCAGTTCTCCCACGCAGACCGGCCGCTCGGCGACGAAGAGCACCGCCTCTACCTGTGCGACCAGGGGGAGGTCGTCCGAGCCGTTCTGGTAGCAGCGCTCACGATCCATGGTCCTGCGCGCTCTGCGGCCGCCCATGGAGCGGGGGCGCAAGGCCGGAGCGCCCCGCGTCGCCGTCCTGCGCGGGCGTGGCCCCGCCTTCCAGCGGGGCCAGCCAGATCTCGCCGAAGAGCTCGTCCTGCTGCAGGCGGATGACGCGCGAGCGGTAGAGCTCGAGGACGGCCAGAAAGGTGACGATCAGGTCGCTGCGGCGGGGGCTCTCCGCGGCCAGCCAGCTAAAGGCTACGTGGCCCCGCTGCTCCACTGCCGCTCTGACCTCGGCAATTCGCTCCGCCAGCGAAACGCGAGGGGGCACCGGCAGCTCAGCCGGCTCGGCCGGCGGGCGCGCGTCCAGGAGCCGCGCCAGGGCGCGCGCTAGCACGTCCGGCGAGGCGGGTTCCAGGCGCGGCGGTGGCGCCGGCGGGGGCAAGGGAGGCGGTGCGCGGCGGGCGAAGGCGCGCGCCCCGCCTTCCTGGCGCTGGCGCAGGCGCTCGGCCGCCTGCCGGTAGCGCTGATACTCGACCAGGCGCTGCGCCAGCGCTTGCTCGTCGATCTCCTCCGCATCGTCCCGTTTCCCTGCCTCACGGGGGAGCAGCGCGCGCGATTTGAGCACCAGCAGGTGGGAGCCGATGACGAGAAACTCGGCCAGAAAATCGAGCCTGTCTGCCGGTTCGGGGAGCAGCCGGACGAAGCTGAGATACTGGTCGGCCACGGCCGCCAGGGCGACGGCGGTGATGTCCAGCTGGCCCTGGTCCAGCAGGTAGAGCAGCAGCTCCAGCGGGCCGCTGAAGCCCCGAATCGTGATCGGCGCCGCCGGCAGCGGCGCGTGCGCCGTTCTGCCCCCGCGCATGGTCAGATGATGCCGGCGATGGCCAGGAGTGGCCGCAGCAGGGCGCGGTTAAACGGTCCCAGGATCAGGCCCAGCAGGTCGATCCGGATCAGGGTCTGGGAAAAGACCAGGAGCAGCAGGATGCCGGGGCCGTACTGCGCCAGGCGCGCCAGCGGGCCGGCGATCGACCACGGCAGCATGCCCACGGCCACGCCGAAGCCGTCGAGCGGGGCGATGGGCAGGAGGTTGAAGACGCACAGCCCCACGTTCAGCGCGATCAGCAGGAAGAGAAACTGGATCACCAGGCGCGAGACCCCCACCTCCAGCTCCAGGAGGGTGCGGATGCTGAGGGCGGTCAGCAGGGCCACGACCAGGTTGGAGAGCGGCCCGGCCGCCGACACGATGGCCATCCCCAGCCGCCCCAGGCGCAAGGCGCGCGGATCGACTGGCACCGGCTTGCCCCAGCCGAACCCGGCCAGCAGCAGCAGAATGGACCCAAAGGGGTCCAGATGGCGCAGCGGGTTCAGCGTCAGCCGGCCGGCGCGCTGCGCCGTCGGATCACCGAGGCTCCACGCCGCCAGGGCGTGGCTGAACTCGTGCACCGAGATGGCCACGACGAAGCCAGCGAGACGAACCAGCAGATTGAGCGGGTCGAGCGGACCGATGGCTGTTCCTGACGACGAGTGCTGCCGGCCGACGCGCGAGCCGGCGCCATGACGTGTGTGCTGTTGATGCCGGGCCTGCCTTCTGGCCGGCGCGGGGTCCGGCGCCGTGGCGGCGCCACGCGTGTGGGCGCGACGCCGCCGTAGCGCTGGTGAGAGAGGCGGCCTTACTTCTTCTTACCGGCTCCCGCCTTCTTCTGAGCCGCCTTCTTCGCCGTATTCTTCGGACTCTTGTCGCCCATCGCCGTTCGATCCTTTCTTCAGTGGCTGCGCTGGCTGGCTGCGCTGCTGGGATCGATGGCCGGCCTGGCCTGGGACCGCCGGACCCCGCAGCGATGTGCCAGGAAACGTTATGGTAGCACCGATGGGGCGTCGGGGCCAAAGGCAGAGCCAGGCCAGCGTGCCGACCGTGGCCAGGCTGGCCAGCAAGGTGATCAGCACCCCCAGCCGGAAGGACCGCGGCCGGTAGACGAACTCCACCGTGTGCTGACCGGCCGGCACGTAGACGGCGCGGAACAGGTAGTTGGCGCGGTAGATGGGCGTCTCCTTCCCATCGACGTAGGCGATCCAGCCGGGATAGATCAGGTCGGCCAGGAAGAGCAGGGCGTTCTGGGATGCGCGCGCCTCCAGGCGCAGATAATCGGCGTCGAAGCGCAGCAGCTGAACGCTCCCCGCGCCGGACGTGCTCTCCGTCCCCTGGGGCCGGTTGAAGCGGATGGGCGGCACGGGCTGGCCGGCCGGCGGGGGCGGGGCTAGGCGCGTGGTATCGAACTGCTCCTCCAGGATCACGAACCGCTCGGGGCTAAAGTCGCCGTGCGCCATGCGGGCCAGGATGTCGTCGCCGGGCCGTTCCACGATGGCCGAGCCCACGAGGAAGGCGCGCGGCAGGTAGTCCTGGTTCTCATACAGGACCACGTCCGCATCCGCGTAGACGCGGCGGAACTTGGCCAGCATCGACTGGTCGAGCTGCTCCAGGTCCTTGCTGGTGTCGTCGAACGCGGCCAGGCCGTAGAGGTCCACCTGCGCCGTCGGATGGGTGAACTGGACGTCGACCCGCCGCAGCCGGACCGACCGTCCCAGCGGAAACTCCGCATAGTAGAGGTGGGCGGGGAATGGGGGCGCGCGCCCATCCTGCTGCTGCCAGGTCCAGGCCACGGGCGGCAACTGGTGCTGCACCTTCCCGCGCAGGTCCGGCCGCTCCCAGGCCCATTCCGCCGTGTGCTGGCCGGCCAGCAGGCGGAAGGCGTAGCTCCTGCCCTCGGTGTCCCAGGCGGTGATCCGCGCCACCTCGGCCCCCTGCGCCACGCCGACTGCCCACCGCAGGGCGGAGACCACGCGCAGCCGGTCCGCCGGCGCCCCGGCCAGATTGAAGCTCTGGCTGCCGGCGGGATTGCGCCCCGTGCTGCTGAGCAGGGGCTTGCGGGGATTGAAGGAAGTCAGGTTGTACGACGGGGCGCCGGTGTAGACGTTCTTCACCGCGTAGTAGCGCACATTCATTAGATCGAGCAGCCGGTTCGGGGCATACTCGGCGACGGCGGCGTACTGCTGGTGGCGGACCGGCTCGAGCGAGCTGTAGCCGTTCGCCTCCATCACGGGAGAGCTGAGCAGCCGGTTCGGCTCGTCGCGGGTGCCCTTCTGGCTGAAGACGCGGTACAGGCCCGGGTTCTGGGCCAGGAAGCCAGCGACGCCGCCTGGCTCGGCCAGGGCCGCCAGGGGCAGCTTGGGGTGGAACTGCTGCCCGAGCCCGATCAGGTCCACGGCCACCAGGCCGGCCAGGACCCCTTGCCAGACGCGGCTCAGTGGGCGCACGCGGTCCCACATCACCAGCGTGGCGACCGTGACCAGCAGCAGCCCCACCTGCCGGAGCACGGCGGGACTGACCGGATCGAGCGACGCGACCAGGTACTGGTAGAGCTGCTCGGCGGTCAGGCGGGTGTCGAAACCGCGCTGCCGCATCAGCGTCCCCTGCAGCCAGGTCACAGCGATGTCCTTGTGCGCCTCGACGAAGCTGCTGGCCAGGCTGACCAGGAGCGGCACGGCCATGACCGCCAGCTGCAGCGCCAGGAGCGTCGCGCTGAGCACGGCCTGGCGCGCCACGCGCCGCACCGGCGCCCTCGCGCCCAGGCCGTGCTCCGCCGCAGGCCCGAACTCGCGGCGCAGGGCGTCGGCGCCAATGGCGGCCAGCAGCGCCACGCTGAAGGTGAACAGGAACGTGAACCGCCCCGGGGCGCGTAGGACCGAGAAGCCCGGCAGCTCGGCCAGGGTGTGATGCAGCCCAAAGGGGGACGACTCGCCGAGGGCCAGGGCGATGGAGATAGCGGCCATAGCCAGGAACAACGGGATCAGCCGGTGCCTGGCGATGGCCACCGCCACGACCGCCAGCAGCAGCGGGGTGATCCCCGTATAGACGAAGACCTCCCAGCGCGACCAGAGCCCCCAGTACTGCCCGTTGGTGACGAAGAAGTTGGGCAGCAGCAGCGAGATGAGCTGCACCGGAGGGAGGGAGTACTGGGTGGCGAAGGCGTAATCCACACCGCCGCCACGCGCGGAGAAGGTGCTCAGCTCGTAGAGGGGCAGCAACTGGACGGCGGAGAGCCCGGCGCCGGTCACGCCGGCGATCGCCACCAGGGCGGCGGCCAGGCCCAGCCGGCCGACCAGGCCGGACGCCAGACGCAGCCGGCGGGGCCCGTGCTCATGTCCGGCGCTGCCCGGCCACGGGGATGCCCCCACCGGCCGGCTGAACCCCGCGCCGCGCCAGCGCGCCACCCAGCGCCGCGCGAGCTGGTAGGGCCCCTGGGATGCGGGAGCCACGGGACCCAGCGCGCAGCGGTAGGCGCAGTAGGCGGCGAAGGCCAGGGCCGACATCAGCACCACCTGCACGTGGATGATCAGGCCCTGCAGGCCGAACGCCACGCCGGCCAGGATGGCGAAGGCGTAGCGCCGGCGCCCCGCGCTGCGTATGGCCAGCTCGGCAAAGGCCAGCTCCAACGGGAGCCAGACCGCGGAGGTACTGATGTTGGTGTGGTGCAGCTGGGCGATGGCGAACCCGCCAAAGGCGAAGCCCAGGGCGCCGATTACGGCGCCGAACCGGCCCAGGCCAATGGTGCGGCAGAAGAGGTAGGTGAAGATGGCGCCCTGGAAGAAGCGGATCGGGCGGCTCCACAGGAAGGCGGTCTCCGCCGGCAGCAGGAGCAAGGCCAGCAGGTGCACGGGGTAGAGCGTGCCCGCCTCGCCGTCGGCGAAGATGGGATAGCCGCCAAAGATCTGCGGCGACCACAGCGGCAGCAGCCCCTGCTTGACGGCCTCGCCCAGACGCGTGACGAGGGGGTAGTAGAAGATGCGCGTGTCGTTCTCGTAGGCCACCAGGCCATGGGCGATGGCCGGCCAGAACATCGCCAGTGTGGCGCCGGCCAGGATGCCAGCCGCCCCCAGGTCGCGCGCCAGCTCGCCAGCCAGCAGGCGGGGGACCGCGCGGGCCGGCGCGCCGAGCCGGTCGGCCAGACGCTGCCCCGCGTCGCGGAGATCGAGGGACTTCGGAAGCTCAAGCGGCAGGCCGTGGGGGGCGCGCCCCCGGTCCGGCGCCACCCCCGCGGCGGTAGCGGCCGGCGGGCCACTCGCCGGCGCGGCGGCCGGCTCCATCGAGGAAGCGGTCACGCCCCCGCCTCCACCGCCGGCCGCTGCGCGAGGGCCAGCGCCGATAGCCCGACCGGCAGGTCGAAGCGCGCCAGTGCAGCGGCTTCGAGCGCCAAGACGCGCCGGAGCGCCTCGTTCACTAAACGGGGCGCCGGACGCACGTCCGACCGCGCCTCAGCGCCGGCGGCGCCGGCCGGCGCCCCGTGCCGCCGTGCCCGCTGGACCAGGCGCACCAGCGCCGCCGGCAGGAAGAGCAGGAAGTTGGCGTATGTCGCGCGCACCACCTGAAAGCCGGCCCGCCGCAGCTTGTCGCGGAGCTCGGCCAGGCTGTAGCGCTGGCGGGTGTGGACCGCCTCATCGTGCACACTGCGTAGCTGCTCCAGCGCCGGCACCCGCACTACCGCCCAGCCTCCCGGCTTGAGCACGCGGCGCATCTCCCGCAGGGCCTGGACGTCGTCCTGGACCCCCAGGTGGTAGACGACGTCGAAGCTGGTCACCAGGTCAAAGGTGCGGTCCGGGAAGGGGAGAGCCAGCACTGACGCCTGGGCGACCGTCGTCAGCCCGCGCTGGGCGCAGAAGGATACGGCGTGGGGCGAGACGTCGGCGCCGAACGGCTGCCCGAAGCGCGCCAGCCAGCAGAGGTTCCCCCCCGTGCCGCAGCCGGCGTCCAGGATGCGCCCGCCTGGGGGCAGGCGCCCGTCCACGATGCGCTCGGCGATATGGCGCATGCCGGCGTACCACCACAGGCTGTCCTCGAGGCGGAACATCGCCTCATACTCAGAGACGTTCATCGCTCGCCCTGCATTTCCGGCCGCGGCCCTTGCTGCCGACGGTCATGCCCCGTAAAACTCGCGGATGGCCGTGGCGACCCGCCGGACGTCCTCCAGTGATAGCTCGGGGTACATCGGTAAGGAGAGCACCTCCGCGCAGGCCCGCTCCGTGTGAGGGAGGGTCCCGCGGGCGTAGCCCAGGTCCGCATAGGCCGCCTGGAGGTGCACCGGCTCGGGGTAGTGCACCTGGCTGCCGATCCCTCGCGCGCGCAGGTGGGCCTGGAGCGCGTCGCGCCCCTGGGCGCGGATCACGTACAGGTGGTAGACGTGGCGGGCCCAGGGCCGCTCCACGGGGAGGACGACCGCCCCCACGCCGCTGAGCAGTTCGCCGTAGGCCGCCGCCAGCCGGCGGCGCTCGTCGTTGCCCTCGTCCAGGTGGCGCAGCTTGACCCGCAGGATGGCGGCCTGGATCTCGTCCAACCGCGAGTTGACCCCTTTGATCAGGCTGTAGTAGCGCCGCGCCGGGTCCGGATCCCAGCCATAGTTCCGCAGCATCACCAGCCGTTCGGCCAGGGCCCCATCGTTGGTGGCGATGGCCCCGCCGTCGCCGTAGGCTCCCAGGTTCTTCGTCGGGTAGAAGCTGAACGCGCCGGCGTGGCCGAGCGTGCCGCACAGAGCTCCGCCATAGGTGGCCCCGTGCGCCTGCGCCGCATCCTCCACCACCAGCAGGCCATAGCGGCGCGCAAACTCAAGAAGAGGGGCCATCTCTGCTGGATGGCCGTAGAGGTGCACCGGCACAATGGCCTTGGTGCGGGCGGTCCGCGCCCGCTCCAGCTGGCGTGGGTCCAGGGTGAAGGTCTCCGGATCAATGTCTACAAAGACGGGCGTGGCGCCGGTGGCCGAGATGGCCACGACCGTGGCCACCGCCGTGTGGGCCACGGTGATCACCTCGTCGCCGGGGCCGACCCCCAGGGCCCGCAGGGCCAGGTGAATGGCCTCGGTGCCGGAGCCAACGCCCACCACATGGCCGGCGCGGAGGTAGCCGGCGAATTCCCGCTCGAAGGCGGCCACCTGCTTCCACAGGACGAAGATGTTCTCCGCCAGGACCTCGCGGATCGCCCCGTCGATCTCGGCCTGGTAGCGCTCGTACTGTGGCTTGCTGGAGAAGACGGGGACCGCCCGTGCCGGGCCTGAGGTGGCGCTGGTAGCCGCTGCGCTCGTCACACCTACCTCCCTTGACGTTCCAGGCTATGCGCCCGTGTGGCGGAGCAGGCCCCGCTCCTGGCTTGGAGAGTCACACCCGCCTCCCTTGACGATCCAGTCTTTGCGCTCGCCGGCCACAGGCCGGCAAGACGCGCGCCTCGCTCGGGGTGTTCTGCACGTGAACACCCCTGGCGATGGCCTGTTGGCGCGCGCCCCCTCGAAGCCGCGGCGCGGCGAGCTTCAGCCGAAGGCTCGTGCCTCGGCCGTGGATTCCTGCAAGACCTGAAGGGCTCCCACCTGCTGGTGGGCCACGTCCTCGGCGTTCCAGTAGCGGTCACGGTGCCGGCGATAGTAGGCAATGGTGCGTGCCAGCCCCTCACGCAGGCTGACCCGCGGCTCCCAGCCCAGCTCGCGCCGGATCTTCTCGTAGCTCAGGTAGACCTTGCCGGGGTCGATGGCGCGGCGCTCGCGGGGCATCTCGACGAACTCCGTGCTGCCCCCGCCGGCCAGGTCGATCAGGAGGTGGGCCAGCGTGGGGTGGCTGATCGCCTCGCCACCCAGGTTGTAGATCTCGCCGTCTGCCTGGGGCTCGCCCGCGGCCAGCAGCAAGGCCTCCACGCAGTCGTCGACGTAGGTGTAGTCACGCACCTGGTGCCCGCCCATGATCTGCAGGGGCTCGCCGTCGATGATGCGCCGGATCCAGTAGTAGATGAAGGCGTAACGCCCCTGCGTGTCCTTCATCATCTGACGCGGGCCGTACGTGTTGGTCAGGCGCAGACACACGGTGCGGATGCCGTGCGCGCGGAAGTAGACGCGATGGTAGTGCTCGGCGGCGATGTTGGAGACGGCGTTGCAGTCGTCTGGCTGAAGTGGATGCGATTCATCCACCGGCAGGTACTGCGGGCGCCCGTAGACCTGCCTGGTGCTGGCGTAGACCACCTTCGCCTCTCGGTTGTGGCGCCGGCAGGCCTCCAGGACCGTCAGCGGGGCCTCGGTGTTGATCCGCAGGTCGGTGTGCGGGTCCTCCATGCTGTCCAGGTGGCCGATCTGGCCGGCCAGGTTGAAGATGTAGTCCTGGCCCCGCACCAGGTAGGCCATGGCGTGGGGGTCCCGCACGTCGGCCACATTGACGTGCACCTTGTCGCGGATGTCGGCGATGTTGAAGAAGTTGCCGCCGTAGGCCGGGATCAGGGAGTCGACCAATAGCACCCGCGCTCCCAGCTCCACCAGCCGGTGGGCCAGGTTGCTGCCGATAAAGCCCAGGCCACCGGTGATCAGGCAGCGCTTGCCGGCAAAGTGATTGACTACCACCATCAGTCAGCCACCGGCGCGGCCGGCCGCGGTGCGCCCGCGGGTAGGGGCGCCGGCAAGGGATCGGGACTGCCGGGGGCGCCCTGCACCCGCAGCCACCACCACAGCTTGGCCAGGCTCACCAGCACCCGCAGCAGGCGCCGTGGCCGGAAGAACTGGGAGACCCCATAGGCCCGATGATAATGGTGCACCGGCACCTCCACTGTCCGGAA
>DAOTTI010000030.1:0-15151 GCA_034437795.1 Chloroflexota bacterium
GTGTGGAGCCCGTCCGGATGGAAGGCCTGGTCCAGCGCCCCCCGTAGGTAAACCGGCTCCCCATTCAAGAACACGTACTCGTACGGCTTGCCGTCCCAGCGCCCACGGGCGATGGACCGGAGCCCGAAGTACGTGTCCACCGCATCCTCTTGCCCCGCGACGAAGGGCGGCGGTCGACCCTGTCCGTCATCCAGGGCAGGGACGGGGGTGAGCGTGACCCTGCAATGGTAGAGGTGGGGGTCTTCGGGTGACCAGGCTCGTGGCTGGGGCACGCGCACTTCAATTCTGGCCTCCGTCTCGCCGGCCGTGATAGCAAGCGTCCGCGCCACGGGCGGGAACTGGCCATCGGTCGAGGTCACCGCCAGCCGGTACTCCCCGGCCCCATCCTGGCGGGCCTGGATCGTGACGTCGAAGGTCGCGTTGCCCTGCTCCAGATGGGGCGTGATGTGGATGCGGGAGAGATAGGCCGCCGGCCGCCCCTCCAGCCAGACCGTCTGCCAGATGCCGCCGGAGTGCGTGTACCAGCGCGCCGTCTGCTTGCCGATGGGCGTGTCCGCGTCACAGACATCCCACGCGCGCACCGTCAGCGTCGCCGGCCGGCCGGGACGGACATAGTTGGAGAGATCGAAGGCGAAGGGCGCATAGCCTCCCGCGTGCTCGCCGACGAACCGCCCGTCCACCCAGACCCTGGCGTGCCAGTCGACCGCGCCAAAGCAGAGGAAGGGGTGCCGGCGCCAGCGCACCGCCGCTCCTACGGCGCTCACCGACGCGGCTGTGTCCTCCACGGACGGCAGGCCCGTCGCGTCCCGCGGGCCGCTGTCCCCATTCTGCTCCGCCCAGTCCGCCGGCACCTCGATCACGCGCTGGTACCAGGCGGCTCCCTTGTACTCCGGGTTCTGCACGGTGGAGAGGCGGCTCTCCCAGGGGAAGGGGACCAGGATCTCGTCGCCATAGGGGTCCTCGATCTCAGCGCTGACCCGCGAGACCGCCGGGTGCGGCACCCGATGCCACTTCATCTGCTCTCCGACGTTGTCCGGGTCAAAGGTGAACCGCCACCGGCCGTTCAAGTTGATCCACGGTGCGCGCTGAAAGTCTGGCCGCGGGTGCTCCGGGCGCGGAAGAGGGACGGTCTCAGCCTGCGGTGCCATAGGTAGCTCTGATCTCAGTCCTGATCTCGATCTTGGTTCGATGCTTGGTGCTGGTCTCGGCGCTTGGTCCTGACTTGTCGCTCGGCGCCGATCCGGCGAGCGCGTAGTTGGGGCTAAGGGTACCGCTTCGGCCGCCTCGGCGTCCCCTCGCGGCCGTCCCGCCCGCCGTGGCGCACCGGTGGTCCTCATGGCCCATCAGACGCGGCCCACCAGGCCGCAGGCCGCGCAACTTGAGCCCCTCGCCCTCCCGTGCAGGGAGAGGAACAGGCCGCGGGGGATATTTCATCTGCGCTAGCAGGTGGCGTAACGTGCGGCAGGGCATTGGGAGAGCGTCAGTACTCGCTCTTGCCAGTGAAGCGAAAGCCGTGGATGGCGATCGCAGGGGTCTGGATCGGCGAGCCGGCGCTCTCCCCAACGAGCAGCGTCTCCGAGCCGATCCCGATCACCTGCTGCAGCGCCTGCACGTAGCCCTGGGTGAAGCGCAGGTTCTTGACCGGGCGCGTGAGCTCGCCCCGCTCAATCAAGAAGGTGGAATCCCGCGTCATGCCAGTGACGGTCACCGTCAGCGGGTGCACCGTGCGCGTGTACCAGAAGCGCGTCACCAGCAGCCCGCGCTCGATCTTCCCGATTAGCTGCTCGCGGCTGAGGGTGCCCGGCTCCAGCTTGAGGTTGGTCGCCACCGGCCCCATCCCCGCGCCGCCGATCAGGGCGTGGCCGGTGGTCTGAGTGCCCGCCTTGCGGGCCGTGATGCTGTCATAGGTGACGGCGGCCACCACGCCGCGATCGATTAGCGTCAGCGGGCGCTTGGGCACCCCTTCCGCATCGAAGGGACGCACCGCGCCGGCCGGGTCGAGCGGGTCGTCGCGGAGCGTCACCTGCTCGCTGAGCAGCCGCTCACCCAGCTTGCCGGTGGCAAAGCTCGTCTTTTCCAGCAGGGCCCGTCCATTGAGGCCGAGCGAGGCGACGAACCGGAGCACGTCCTCGGCGGCGTACGGCTCCAGGACCACGTCATATTCACCGGGCTCGAGATCGTGTGGGTTGCGCCCCCGCTCGGCCTTCTGCGCGGCCTCGGCGGCCACCGCCTCCACGTCCAGCGCCTCGAAGTCTGACCCCTGGCGCAGGCTATAGCCGGAGCTGCTCTCGGTCATCAGGACCGCCTGCAGGCGCGCGTGCGTGCCGGCGTGGTAGCCGTACGTCCCCACCGAATTGGCCAGCAGCGTCTCGGTCAGGGCGGTGCTGCAATGCCCGGCCGCCGTGAGCCCCGCCGCCGCTGCGCGACGACAGATCACCCCGGCGCGGTCGGCGCGCGACTCCGGCGTGGCCCGCGCCGTGCTCTCCGCCCACGCCGCGGCCACGGGGCCCGTCCGGTACGGCCCGGGAAAGCCGGGGAAGTCCGGGTTCTCGCGCGAGAGGCGCGCCACCGTCGTGGCCTGCTCGACTGCGCGCCGCAGCGTGGCTTCCTCCAGCCCGTTCGCCGTGGCCGTACCCAGCCGGCGCCCGATGGCGATGCGCACGTGCACCAGCACGTCGCGCTCGGCCACGTGCTGGTGGATCTCGTTATTGGCGAAGCGCGTGAGAGCGCTCTCCTCCGCCAGCAGCAGCACCTCCGCCGCCCGCCCATCGCCCTCCGCAAGCTGCAGTGCCCGCTGCGCCGCGTCTCGTAAGGCTTGCTCACCGATCACTGGTCGCCCCCTGGGCTCTTGTCGTTGCCCTGCCCCCAACGCTGGGAGGTCATTGGGCCATCCCCACCGGCACGCTCCGGAGCGCGGCCCCGTGGGGCCGCCACGGCCGCGGTCTCGGGGGTCATCGGGCTACTCCCACCCGCACGTTCCGGAACCTGGCCGGCGCCGCGCCGTGCCCCGTGTGCATCGTCTGCGACGGCTGGCCCTTGCCGCAGTTCGGCGTACCCCAGACGACCCACTCGGCGCGATTGCCGATGGCGTCGCACGAGCGCCAGAACTCAGGCGTAATGCCGGTATAGGTGGCGTTCTTCAGCAGGGCGCCGAGCTTCCCGTTCCTGATCTCCCAGGCGATCTCCGTCCCGAACTGGAAGTTGAGGCGCCGGTCGTCGATGCTCCACGACCGGTTGGTGGCCATGTAGATCCCCTCGTCCGTCGTGGCGATCATCTCTTCCAACGACGACTCCCCGGGCTCGAGCGAGACGTTGGTCATCCGCACCAGCGGGATGCGGTTCCAGCCGCTGGCCCGCGCCGCGCCTGTGCTGTGGGGGAGCCCCAGCCTGGCGGCGCTCTCGCGGTCGGTGAGGTAGCCGACGAAGAGACCATCCTTGACGGCATAGGCCCGCTGCGCCGGCACCCCCTCATCGTCCCAGCCGAAGGTGCCCAGGCCGCCGGGCGTCGTCGCGTCCATCGTGATGTTCACGAGCGCCGACCCGTAGCGGAATGTGCCCAGCTTCTCGGGGGTCAGGAACGACGTGCCGGCGAACGCCGCCTCCGTCCCGAAGACGCGGTCCAGCTCGATGGGATGCCCGCAGCTTTCATGCACCTGGAGGGCGACCTGGCTCCCCTCCAGGATCACCGTGGTGACCATCGGTGGGCACTGCCTGGCCGTGAGCAGGGCGGCCGCCTCCTCGGCGATCCGCTGCGCGTTCCCCGGCAGGTCCTGGCGCTGCAGCGCCTCGAAGCCCGCGCACACCTGGTTTCGCCCGCCTCCGCTGGGATAGGACCGGCGCTGCACCTCGCCGTGGCCGGTGGCCGTGGCCGCGATCCCCCCGCCGGTCTGGATGATCTCCTGCTCGGTATCGGCGCCCTCGGTGTTGCCAAAGGTCTTGACGTCGCGCACGCAGACGATGGTGCCGGTGGCGACGGTGACCTGGGGCACGCGCCGCATCGCCTCGTCCGCCTGGAGCAGCAGCGCGATCTTCTCATCCAGCGGCACGCTGAACGGATCGATCTCCACCGGCGTACGGTAGGTGCCGCGGCTGCGCACCGCCTCCCCAAGCTGGACCGGCCGCTGGTGCACCCGCGCGCTGGCCCGCGCGATGCGTACGGCCTCGGTTGTGATCTCGTCCACCTCCGGCGCCGTCAGCCGGCAGGACGAGGCGAACCCCCAGGCGCCGTCTACCAGGGCCCGCACGCCGATCCCTTCCTCCTCGCCCAGGTGTACCTGCTCGACGGTGCCGTTCTTGACCAGCACGAACTGGCTCTGGTGGCGCACGATGCGGACATCGGCATAGGCCGCTCCCTGCACCGTGGCCAGATCGAGCGCGCGCGCCACAAGCTCATTCATCAATGGCTGACCTTTCTCTACCGACCTCTACCGACCTCTACCGGCGACATCGTGAGCAACCCGCCGGCTCACCTGCTCTGCACGTTGCACGTTACGCCTTGGACTGGGAGTAGGGACGGAGGGTTACGCATCCCTGCGGCCGGCGGGGTGACCAATTGATCGCAGTGCGGCTGCAGGCCGCGCGCCAACCGATAGGGCTGCCATGGCCGGCAGCGCGTAGCCGGCCGCGGCCATCGGCGCCTGGCCCGACGCCTGCCTGGGCCTCGGCGCCAGGACGAGCAGCAGGAGCGGGATCAGAACCAGCAGCACCAGCGTCACCAGGGCGATGAAGCCGATGGCGTAGTAGCGCATCACGCGGCGCTCGCCCCGCTCCAGGCGCGCCATCTCGTCCGGGGTGCGCGGCTGGAGCACAGTCCTGACGGCGGGCAGCCTGGTGGAGACGTCCTCGTCGTGCGGGTCGGCAAAGATGATCGGCTGCTCCGCCACCGTGGCCGGGACCCCGGGGGCCGCCCGGGCCTGGAGCACGAGCACCTGCTCCGTGCCGGTCAGGCCAGACAGCATCTGATTGGTGGCCGTGATCAGGCCGCTCACGGGCTTGACCTCCAGGCGGTCAATCGCCGCCAGGGGCAGCTTGGCCAGGGGCCGGCCCGACGCAGCGCTAGAGACGATCAACAGCTCACCATTGGTGGTGAGGTCGACCTCGCGCGGCTGGCGCAGGTCCTCGTGCACCGCAGCGAGACCCTGAACGTACTTGAGGCGCACCCGCGGGATCATGCGGGCCTCCCGTGAGCCCCCTGGCGGGACAAGTGTACCGGCCGTGGCCGGCAAAGGCCAGGAAGGCCACGTCTGGCATAGTTCTTGCCATCTGCATCGTCGTGCAGGTAACAAGATGATGCAATTGCTTACCTTTCCTGGCCGTAGCTGTGTGGCCGCGCTGGAAGGGGCCCGCGACCCGGAGCAGGCGATGCGGGCGCGCCAGCGGATCACGCCATGGCATCAGGAACCAGCCCTTGAGCAGATGCAGAAGGCCGTGTGCGAACCGGCCCGGCTGCGCATCCTCCAGGCGCTATCCGCCGGCCCCCTCAGTGTGGACGATCTGGCGCGGGTCGTTGAGCGCTCCCCCACTGTGATCTCGCAGCATCTACGCGTGCTGCGCGATCTGGGACTGGTCGAAGCGCAGCGCCGGGGCACGTTCATGTATTACCGGCTGCGCCCCGGCCCCGCCACCGACAGCGTCCAGGCCATCCTGCGTGACCTGGCCCATGGCGTGCAGGCGTTAGAAGAGAGCGTGGCGTCCAGCCAGTAGGGCGGGATGATCGCATCGCTCAGCCGCGCAGGGAAAGGAGCTGCACTGCTCATGTCAGCCCCCGCAGCCGATGGCGCCACAGACGCCGATGGAGCCGACGAAGCCGCCAGTTCCGGCAGCCAGACGTCGTTACGCACCAGGCCCGCCGGCTACCGGCCCGCAGGAGGCGTGGATGGCGGCCGCGGGCAGGGGGGAAAGGCGACGATCCTGCTGGTTGACGACGATGCGACTATCCAGGAGCTGGTACGAGCGACGCTGACCCAGGCCGGCTATGCGGTGGCGGTTGCGTCGGATGGCCTGGCCGCGCTCAAGCTGGTCGCGTCCCCTCAGTCGGTGGAACCGGACCTGATCCTGCTCGACCTGCACATGCCGGTGATGGACGGCTGGACTTTCGCCAGGGCCTACCGGCGGCTCCCCGGACGGCACGCGCCGATCATCGTGTTCTCTGCCGTGTTCGACGCTGGCAACCAGGCGGCGCGGATCCAGGCCCAGGCGGTGCTGACCAAGCCGTTCGACGTGGACGAGCTGCTGGCGCACGTCGCGCGCTACGCTCGCCGGCACGGCGCAGCCTGACGCCTCAGGGGCGTTCGTTACAGGCCCGCTCGCCCAGAGTATTCATGGGCGGAGCCCTCACCCTAGCCCTCTCCCAGACGGAGAGGGAACTCTTCGCCGGCCGTGAACAGGCCAGGGGCCGTGAACAGGCCAGGGGCCGTGAACAGGCCAGGCTAGCCAGGCGCAGTGAAAGGCACGAAGTCCCAGGCGCGGCGCTCGCCGTACGGAGAAAACCACAGCCGGACATAGCCGTCCTGCGCCCGCGGTAGCGCCAGGGCCAGCGTCGGCCCGTGCTCCGCCACAGCAAAGACGTGGTGGTGCCCAGTCAGGACCACGTCCGGGCGCAGGCGCTGCACCAGCCTCGCCAGCACGGGAATGCCCATGGCCCCGATCTTGCCGCGGACCTGCCCGCGAAAGGCCTCGTGCATCAAGAGCACCGACGGCCGTCGGCCAGGCTGGGCGAAGCGCTCCAGGGCTGCCACGTCGGCCGCGTTGAAGTGGCGCACGCGATCACCGGGAAAGGGTTTCTCCTTGTCAAACCACGTGGGCGCATAGTTCCCGGGCAGTCCCACGATGCGGATGGCCGTGCCCGGCACGATGTACTCATCACCAGGCCAGAGGTGGATGCCGGGCACTTTCACCGCACCGCGCGGCGGGTGGCCAACGGCCGCCGAGCCATCACGGCCTGGCGGCTGGCCGTCGGCGCCTGACTGCCGGCGCTCCGCGGTGCCGGTCTGGAACCGCTGCGCTGCCGCCGGTGGCGGGCGACCGGCCGGCTCCGGCGACCCATCCGCGGCAGGCGAGCCGGCTCGTGCGGCGTGCGAAGGGCGCCCCGAGACGCTTGAGATACTGGCCTCGACGTCGTACCCCAGCAGCTCCCAGTGCTCATGGTTGCCGTGGATCCAGACCAGGGGCACCGGCAGGCTGGCCAGCACAGCCGGGTCGTCGTCGGGGCCCTGCTCCCGCCCCGGCTTGCCGGCGGTGAGGTCGCCGACCTGCAGGAGCGCCCGCGCCTGAGCGTCCCGCCGGACCGCCTCGAAGAGCGGCGCCAGATCGCCATGCGTGTCCCCGATGCCCAGCAGCAAGACGGGCGGCGCGTCCCTTGCCGGTGCTGCCATCGCCGGTAAGTATGCCCGCAGCCACAGGGCCGCTAGCTAACCGGCACCCTCCACCAGCGGAGCGTTCGCCCTGGCCAGAGTAGCGAGTGACGAGTGGCGAGTGGCGAGTAGCGAGTGGCGAGTAGCGAGTGGCGAGTGGCGAGTGGTGAGTGGCGAGTGGTGAGTGGCGAGGCCCCCCCACCCCCGTCCGGGGTTCGCGCCGGAGGGAGGAGCGAGGCAGGGGCTCTCACTCAGCCCTTGTCCCTTTGGGAGAGGGCAGTCATCGTAGCCCGGATGGGTCACCGCTAGCGACGAGTTCCCTCTCCCTGTGGCAGAGCAGGGGCGCGCGGAGCGGGCGGCGGTGAGGGCTCCGCCCGTGAGTGATCCGGGTTAGGCGGTCCGCCAGCGGAGGCGTTCGGGGTCCTCGTGGCGCTCGTAGCCGACGGCGTCCAGCTCCGCCCAGAGCGCTTCCGGAATGGGGTGGCGTGCCAGCTCCAGCGTCTGCCAGATCCGTTCCGGCTTGCTCATCCCCACGATGGTCGAAGTGATCCGCGGGTCACGCAGGGAGAACTGCAGGGCGGCCGCCGCCAGGGGCACCCCGTAGCGCTGGCAGATCTCCTGCATCCGGTGTGCCCGCTCCACCACCAGCGCCGGCGCATCCTGGTAGGCGTAGCGGGCGTACTGGTCGGGGCCCTTGGCCAGGATGCCGCTTCCGTACGGCGCGGCGTTGACGACGGCCAGCCCACGCCTGGCGGCCACGTCCAGCAGCGGCTCCGCCGTACGATTGAGCAGCGTGTAGCGGTTGTGCGTGATCACGGCCTCGAAGGCCCCCGTCTCCACGTACCGGATTTCCATGTCGATCGGCCCGCCGGCGACGCCGACGTGTTCGATCACCCCTTGCTCCTTGAACCGCAGCAGCACCTCCAGCGGGCCGCCGGGCCCCATCACCTGCTCAAAGGTGGTGTGCTCCGGATCGTGGAGATAGACGAGCTGCAGCCGGTCCAGCCCCAGCAGGCGCAGGCTCCGCTCCACCGAGCGCTTGATCTGCTCGCCGCTGAAGTCGCCCGTCTGCAGGTTGCGGTCGGCCTTGGTGGCCAGCACGTAGCCGGCGGGCAGGCCCCCCAGCTCGCGGATGACGAGCCCGATGCGGCGCTCGCTCTCCCCGTCGCCGTAGGACGCGGCCGTATCCATGAACCGGATCGGGCTGCGGAAGGCCGTACGGATCGTGGCCAGGGCCTGCTCCTCAGGGACCTCGTAGGCGAACGTCTCCGGCATGTTGCCCAGGGGCGCGCAGCCGACGCACAGGGGCGTCACGCGCAGCCCCGTCTTGCCGAAAGCCCGGTCCGGTAGGGCAGCCGCCGCCTGGTCCGGCATCTCATCGCCAAATACGCCCGGCGCCTCAGTGGTCATGTCAGGCTCCTTTCACCGTACCGCGGCGACGCGGCGGGCGCCCGCGTGCCAGCCGTGGCGCGCCACGAGCTCGAACACCTGCACCGCATTCAGGGCCGCGCCTTTGCGCAGGTTATCGCTCACCACCCACAGGGCCAGGCCGCGGGGGTGTGAGGGATCGCGCCGGATGCGTCCGACGAAGACCTCGTCGCGCCCGGCGGCGTCCAGCGGCATCGGGTAGCCCGAGTGCTCGGGATCGTCCACCACGACCACCCCGGGCGCCGCTCGGAGGATGTCCCGCGCCTCCTCCGCAGACATGGGGTCGGTCAGCTCGACGTGGATCGCTTCCGAATGCCCGATCAGCACCGGCACCCGCACGCAGGTGGCGCTGATGGCCAGGTCCGGCGCGTGGAAGATCTTGCGCGTCTCCTGGATCATCTTCAGCTCTTCGCTGTAGAGCCCGCCGCCCTTGTAGCTACCGATCTCAGGGATCAGGTTCTGCGCGATCTGGTACGGGTACTGCTCCCACGTCGGCCGGCGGCCGGCCGCCAGGTCCGCCGTCTGCCGGCGCAGCTCCTCCATCGCCCGCCAGCCGGACCCTGAGACGGACTGGTAGGTATCGACGATGATCCGGCGGATGGGGTTCACACGGTGGATCGGCCACAGGGCCACCACCATCTGGGTCGTGGAGCAGTTCGGCCCCGCGATGATGCCGCGGTGCTCCCGCGCATCCTCAGGGTTCACCTCCGGGACGACCAGCGGCACGTTCGGGTCCATGCGCCACGCGTTCGATTTGTCCACGTTGAGTGCGCCGGCCGCCGCAATCGCCGGCCCGTACTCTCGGGCGGCCTGGTCGCCCACCGCTGTGAGCACGAAGTCCAGCCCCTCGAACAGGCGCCGGTCGGGGCGCCCAGCCTCGACGGTGTACTCCGTTCCTCGGACGGTTACGCGCGTGCCGGCGCTGCGCTCCGTGGCAAACAGGCGCAGGGCCGTCACCGGCAGGTCCGGCCGCTCCCGCTCGTCCAGAATGCGCAGGAACTCCCTCCCAACCTGGCCGGTCGCGCCAACGACCCCGATGCGATACCCGCTACTCACGCTCATGCTCCGCTCTGAGCTGGCCCCCGGCCCGGCGCCGGCCGCCGGCCAAGCGGCGGCGCTGCGGGGGCGTACCGTCGTTCCGGAGACGGCAGCCCGCACGGCAGTCCCCCGCGTCGCCTCTGTCAGCGGGAACGCAAAGCACAGTCTGCCGGCACGCGCCGACTGCGGAGAGCGATCAGGGGGCCCGGGCGCCGCCGCTGGCGCAAGGGCAGGGAGCGCAGTCTACACTGATGTTGTGCATAAGTGTACCCGGCCCGGCGGGGCCGGCCCGCGCACCGGTGTCGGTACCGCCGTGTCGTTGAGCCGCCGCCCCACGGCTCGCCAGGCACGCAATGTGCATGAAGATGTTCTGGTGGTCGCGCCGGCCGGCGTGTGGGTGCCAGACGGAAAGGGCGCGTGCGGCGGCGCGTAAGGAGGTTGCTATGGCCATCATCTGGCTTCTGCTTGGAGCGGCGCTGGTGGTGGTGGGCTCGGTCTTCTATGCCCAGAACCCCCAGTCGGTGGACCTTTACCTGTGGGGCTACACGCTGCCGGCGGTCCCGCTGTGGCTCGTCGCCGCGGCTCCGTTGGTGGCGGGCCTCATCCTCGGGTTGCTGCTCGGCTTGCCTGCGCGCCTGCGCACGGCCCTGGCCAACCGGCGCCTGATGAACCAGCTTCAGGATCGTGAGCGAACTATCGGCCAGCTGCAGCAGCGCGTCGCCGAGCTAGAGCGTGACCTGGCCATCGCCCGCCGGCCAGTGCCCCCGGCCGTCGGGCGGGAGGAGCGTGAGCTGCCGGAGGTCCCCGATGGCACCCGCGCCCAGCCCGAGGCCCACGCGGCATAAACCGAGTTCAAGGTTCAAGGTTCAAAGTTCAAGGTTCAGAGCGCTGGGTTCGAGCTGTCTTACTCGACGATGATGACGCCGGCCATGCCGGCTTCGCTGTGGCCTCTCAGGGTGCAGATGAAGGCGTACCGGCCCGGCCGTTCTGCCGCCCAGAAGTAGACCGTCCGCTGCTCGCCCGGCCAGGCCACCACCCGCCCGTCCACGCGCTGCCCAAAGGTCTGGAAGTCGTGCGGCGTGCCGGATGGGTCGCGGTTGACCAGGCTCACCTGCACCTGCGCGCCGCGGGGCACATGGATTTCGGACGGCACGAACCGCATCCCATCGGCAACCAGCTCGACCGCCACTGCCGGCGCGGCGCGTCTCGCCGCCGCCTCCTGGCGCAGGCGCAGGACGCTGAGCGGCGCCAGGACGAGCAGGCTGACGCCCAAGGTCAGAAGCAGGATCAAGGAGGCGCTACGCCCTGCCCGCCGCTGCCATTGCGCTCGCTCCAGCGGGACCGTCTCAGTAGCCACTGTAGGGATTCTAGCCCGGATTACCGTGTCCATGGCCGATTATTCATGAGCCGTGCCCTCACCCTCTCCGTCTCCCAGGGAGAGGGGACCATCAATGTGCACCCTAGCCCTCTCCCATAGGGAGGGGGGACCATCAATGTAGAGCGCTCGCCGTGGACCTATCCAGCCCCGGTACTATGGCAATGACACCTCAGCAACAGGAGGGACGTTGTGCCGCTCGATCCCAAAGCCAAGCAAACCGCGCTCCGCCACTTCACCACTGGCCTGGTCATCATCGGGTCCAGGGGCCACGGCGATGCCATGAACGGCATGACCGCCAACTGGGTGATCCAGTGCTCCTTCCATCCGCCGCTGGTGGCCGTCGCCATCGAGCAGGACGCCTACACCCGCAAGCTGATTGACGAGGGACAGGTCTTCTCCGTCAATGTGGTCAGGTCGGGGCCGGACGCCGAAGCGTTCGTCAGCAAGTTCGTCAAGCCCGCCAAGCGGGCCGGCAACAAGCTGGAGGATGAGGAGTTTACGACCGCGGAGACGGGGGCACCCATCCTGGCGCGCGCCCTTTCCTGGCTTGACTGCCGCGTGGTCAGCCAGCTACCGGCCGGCGACCACGTCCTCTACATCGGCGAGGTCGTGGCTGCGGGGGTACACGGCGACGGCAAGCCCCTGACGCTGGAAGAGCTCGGCTGGCACTACGGCCGCTGAGCCTGCCCTCAGGCGTGTAGCTGCCGGTACAGGAACGCCGTCAGCACCCGCATGCAGCGGACGATCCGCTCGATCTCGGCGTACTCTCCCGCGCTGTGCGCCTGCCCCGGCGTGCCGGCGCCATAGACCACGGCCGGCACGCCAGCGAAGCGCGGCAGGTAGCACGCGTCGCTCCAGGCGGGATTGACCCCGATCTGCGCCGGCTCACCCAGCGCCTCGCGGTGCACTGCCGCCAGCGCCTGCACCAGCGGGTGCCCCTCGGGCAGCTCGAACGGGATCAGGTCCTTGATCCACTCGATGCGCGGCTGGTGCTCGCGGAGCCAGTCGTCCTCGCGGCAGCGCTCGCGGATCAGCGCCTCGAAGCGCGCGCGCCCGCGGGCGTTGCCGTAGCCCTGGCCGGCCGCTTCCGCAGCGACGGCGTCCTCGGCCGTGTAGCTCATGTTCAGGCTGAGCATCGCCGACCCCGCGACGACGGCGGGATGGGTCCCGCCGCGGAACACGCCCAGGTTGACGTTCCGCCCGCCGCCCCGCCCTTCCTGCTCAGCGCGGAAGCGATCGATCGCCTCCTTGACCACCAGCGCCTTTTCGATGGCGCTCACGCTGCCAGGGTGGGCCGGATGCCCGCTCCTGCCCGCCACGTGCACGTCTACCGTCAGCACGCCCCCATACCCGCGCCAGATCTGCGGCCCCGAACCATCGGTGCAGATGGCGAGATCGGCCAGTGCCTCGCCGGAAGAAGACGAAGGACGATGGATGGAGGGCGAACGGTCGGACGCGTTCCTTTCGCCGTGCATCGCTCGTCCGTCGTCCGGCGCTTGGCCTGGGGTCCGGCGAGGAGACGGCCTGACCGCTCCCCCGAAGAGCTCGCCCCGGCGCGCGCGATCGATCCAGGCCAGCGCGCCAGCCCCGCTGCCGTTGCTCTCCTCCTCCACCACGCTGGCGAAGATGACGCGCCCGCGCAGTTCGTGGCGTGCGTCATAAAGCAGGCGTAAGGCCGCCACCGCGGCCGCCAACCCGCCCTTCATGTCGCTGCTGCCCCGCCCCCACAGCTTCCCATCGCGGATCTCGCCGGAGAAGGGATCGGCCAGCGTCATGCCCTCCACGCCCACCGTGTCCATGTGCCCCTGCAGCACGATGGTTGGCCCGCCGGCGCCGAACTCCAGCAGCGCCAGCAGGTTGGGCCGGTCGCTGAAGTCGCGGTCTCGTGGCCCCAGCACCCCCATCCGCTGATAGATGTCCGGCGGGCAGTCGAAGAGTTCCACCCGGGCGCCCAGCTCTCTGAGCAGGGGCGCCAGAATGCGCTGCCCGTTCCCCTCGTTCCCAGGGCGGGCGTCCCCGCTATGCCGGTTGACGGTATTGGCTCGCACCAGCTCCTGCGCCAGCTGGAGCACGTATTGATCGTGAGCGTTCCCTACGTTCATTGCCACCTAGCTGCATCCCTCTGCGAGTTCAGTGCCAGCCGCGGGTTCGGTGCCGGCTGCCGGCCCCGGGTCCAGCGGCATGGCGTAGTGCACCTGCCGGACCACCTCCTGAAAGCCGACGCTGGGGTAGAGGTGTCGGCCCACCTCATTGTGGGCCAGGGTCTCGATGCGCGCCAGGCGCAGCCCCTGCGCCCGAAAGTAGGCCAGCGCGTGCTCCAGCAGCTTCCGGCCGATCCCGCGCCCGCGCACGCGCGCGTCCACCGCCAGGTCGGGGATGCGCCCCACCAGATGCTGCCGGATCACGCTGGTGGTGACGTAGCCCACCACCTCCCCATCCAGCTCCGCCACGAAGCAGCCTTCTGGATTGCCGGCCACCTCCGGCTGCATCGCCCGCCACTTGCGTTCACCCCAGGGCACCGGCAGCAGCCCTGGCCACCTGCGGTCGATCGCCGCCTCGACGCTGACCGCCTCGAAGCCCTGTACCGTGATCGCCTTCACCCGCGCCGCATCCGCCGGCCGGTACGGCCGGATCAGGACGTCGGAGCTCGGGTTCCGCCCTTCGTCCTTCATGCTGGAGGGTGGTACCACACCGGGGGCGGAACCGGCCGCCGGCCCCTCTACTCCGGCCTGCGCACAAGATCCGGCTCGCGCCAGGCCATGGCCCGCCTGCCCTTTCCCTGCGTCTCCGTGTCCGAGGGGGGGCGGCGCGGGGCTCACGGCGCGACGGGCGGCTCACGCAGCAGGAGCGCGGCCAGCTCTGGCAGGGCGTCGGACTGGCCCAGGGCGGCGTAGCTGCCGACCACCAGGCTGAACACGGCGGCGGCCCCGCCGGCCAGGAGGTGCAGCGCCCGCGCGTGGCCGGCGCCGACAAAGCCGGTAGATGTGAGCAGCGCCACGATGGTGTTGGACAGCAGCAGACCGGCGACGAACGCGCCCAGCATCCAGAGACCGAGCCCCTGGCTGGCGGCGCCTCCCACGGCGGCGATGATCAGCACCTGCGTGCCCGTCTCCGCACCGATCCCGTGGATCACGCCGACGCCGAAGGCGGCGGTGGCGCCGTACTGGTCGACACGGTGCACGTGGAACGTGCCGTCGTGGCTGTGGCCGTGCAGCCGGCGCTGCAGGGCCAGCCAGGCCTGCCGCATGCCGGCGAACAGCAGCATCCACCGGCTTTGCAGCCGGAACGCGCCGCCACGCGAGTACCCCACCAGCGAGTAGACCACCCAGGCGCCGAGCGCCAGCAGGGTGACGCCGACGAGCCGCTCCATGATGGGGTCCACCCACTCCGGCAGGATGGCCTGGAAGGAGAGCGCTGCCAGCCCGAGCAGCACTACCACCAGCCCGTGGCCGGCGGCGTACAGCGACGCCAGACCCACGGCCCGCTGGTGGATGCGCCGGACCCGTTCCACGGACGCGGCGCTGGTGATATCCGTAATGGCCGCGATGTGATCCCAATCGATGCCGTGGCGCAGCCCGAGCGTCAGGGCGGTGCCGAGCAGGGCCATCCCGCCCCCTTGGGCCACAGCCGGCGTGAGCTGGATCAACTGGTTTGGTTCCATCGGTGTCTCCTCGCGTGTCTCTTTTGCGGCTAAGCGTCTCGTCCGGCCCAGCAGGGAGCCAGGCCGGGCGCGCCGGCGACGGTGGAGCGCGTGCTGCCGGGGCGGGCCGGATCGCCATCATCACCTGGCACCACCTGATGGGCGTCGTGGCCGTTGAGCAGTCCCCGCGGCCGAGCCGTCACCGGATCACCATCATGGCCATGGTCGCGCTGATGGTCGTGATCGTGGCCATCGCTGGCGTGCGCGTGCGCCATCAGGTCGTGCCAGTCGTGCGCGTGGCTGTGGCCGTGGTGG
>DAOTTI010000031.1:0-14728 GCA_034437795.1 Chloroflexota bacterium
GGCTCCGGCGGGACGTCCTTCGAGACCACCACCTCGGGGGCCGCCCCGGGCTCGGCGCCACGCGCGGAGGCGGCACGGCCCGCCAGCGGGCGCAGAGCGTCCCAGACGTCACGAGGCGCGGCGCCTTCGCCCATGGAGAGCAGGACCAGCGTCAGCGGCGGCGCCGGCCGCGCCGGCCCGCCCTGGCCGCGGGGCCACAGCAGGTCGTCCCACCCAAGACGCGCCAGGGCATCGTCCTGCACCCCCGCCGCGACGAGCGCCGCCGCCCCCGATGCGATGAGGCGGCTAACCACCGCCTCATCGATGGCGAAGCCACAGGCCACAATTGCCCCCGAGGTTTCGGGTGGCACCATCTCGGGGGTCTCCGCCACGATCAGGATGCCGGCGGCGGCCCGTCCGGCGCCGGCTATCCCCGCCACTGCCAGGCCATGGCCGGCGATCACCACCCCATCGGGCCGGACCTCTACCACGGTGCCTGCCAAGTGGGCCGGCACGGAAGACTCGACGGTAATCGCCTCCAGATAGACGATCCCCGTCTCCGGCGAGACGTAGCGGATCCTGGCCGCAAACGGGGCGCGCACGTGACTGCGCTGCAGGCCGCCCAGCCGGCTGCGGGACGCCAGCACCTCCCCCTCGGCCAGCATCTCGCCGGCGGTTCGCACCGTGGCCGCGGCCGCACGATCGGGCGGCAGGCCTAGCTCCCCAGCCACGTCCACGGCCGTGGCCCGCCCGCGGGCGTGATAGCGCGCCACGGCATCGCCCGGCTGCACGTGGTCGCCCACCTGCACCAGCACCTCTGCCTCAGGGGCCGCCGGTCCATTGGGCACGCCACGCCCGTCGCGGCAGGAGGCGGGCCAGCGCCGCACCCGCTGCAGGAGCCCGTGGCTCAGGAGCGGCTGCCGGCGGGCGTAGTCGGCCACGGGGGGCAGCGTGCGCGGTCCGGCCGTGGCCCGTTCTAGCTGCAACGCCAGCGACATCGCTACGGCGTCCCTCCCTCCTCCAGCGCCGTGGGCTGGACGAATGAGAGCTGGGGATAGGCGCGCGTGGCCTGCAGCCATTGCAAGAGCTTGGCCTGCCGCTTGCTGGCCCCGTGCGGCCCGTCCGGCAGGGGAAGGGGCCGGCCGCGCGCATCCACGATAATCCCGACGGCACCGCCCTCCACGTCGGCCCGCGGCGTGGCGGCGTTCCCCTTGCCCAGTCCCACATCAAAGTCGGGGCCGGGCCAGAGCTTCAGGGCCGCCCGCTCACCGCTGGTCAGCGGGATCACCTCGATGGCCCCGAAGGCCACCTCCACCGTCATCGGGGAGCGGTCGCCAGTGACGACCTCCACCTTCACCGCCGTCTCTCCCTCGCGCCCTGATCCCACCGGCGCGATGCACAGCCCCAGGTTGAGGAGCCCGTCCCGCTCCAGCGCGCTGCCCAGGGCGCCTGGCCCCGACCGCCGGACCACCTCGCCGAGCACCGCCAGGGCGGCGGTTCGGTCCAGGGCCAGCTGGGTCAGGAAGCGCGGCTGGACCGCGTCCAGGAGGATCAGCACCGCCTGCATCAGGCGCGGGGCTCCCGCCAGCACCCCGCCGCTGCCGATGACGAGATCGACCTGCGGCCAGCCCCCACCCGACACCCCGCCGCGCTCGAAGGCGCGGGCCAGGTCGTGCAGCACCAGCCCCAGGCTCTCCCGAGCGAAGGCGTGCTCCAGCAGGAGCTCCTCCACCGTCTCAGGCACTCCGGCCGGCAGGGCCGCCGCACGGCGGCAGGCCGCCTGTAGCGTCGGCTCATCTAGATCGTTCGGGAGCCACCGGTTGACCGCCGCCGCGCCAGCGGTACGCAGGATGTGCCAGCGCCCGAGGCGCGCGCCGAGGTCATCGCGGACGGCCGCCACCGCGCGGCGCTGGCCGGCCGTGCCGGTTACGGCGACGGCCATGGCATGCCCCGCGCCGAGGTCCAGCGTCAGCACGTCGATGTCGTACCGATCGGCGATCACCTCGGTCGCGGTACAGATGCCCTGCAGCGACGATGCAGGGGCGCCGTCCCCCTGCCAGTCCGCCAGCGCCCCCGGCTCGAGCAGGTCCCACTGCGGATGCCCGGCCGATACGCGGCCCAGGATATCCGGCACCACACGGCCGAGCTGCTGGATGCCTTCCGCTACGGTAGCCTGAGGCGCGGTCGCGAGCAGCGCGGCCAGGTCACCGCCGGCGGCCTGTCCCCCCGCCAGGACGATCTGTGGCCGGTGGCCACTGTACCCGTAGGCCACGGCCTCTAAGGCGATGCGGGACGGCGTGCGCCCACCGTCGTCTCCACCGGGGGCGCCACGGGCGGGGCCGGCCAGAACGACGATGTCGGGGGCGAACTCGTCGATTTCGGCCAGCAGGCGCTCGGGATCGCTCGCGCTACCAGTGATGTAGAACGGCTCCAGCAGGTGGAGCGGCAGGTGCGCCAACGCGCCGGCCACCGCCCTGGCGTCATCCGGCCCCCTGGCCACGATCAGCAGCCGCGGCGGGGTCCCCGCACTGGAGACGAGCAGGCGCTCGCCATCAGCCGGTGCGCCCGAGCGCCCGGCATAGGCCAGGGCCTGGGCCAGGGCCTGGGCCAGGGCCGCGCGGGGAGCCGGCAGGCCATCGTCGCCCAGCGTCGGCGCCTGTCCGGCCGCCACCAGGCGCCGTTCCCCCTCGACGTCTTCGAAGAGAAAGACTCGCGTGAAGACCTGGCCCACGTCGGCGGCGATCAGCGGCTTTGCGCCCGAGGCGCCGGCCGGTTCCGGCACGTCAGTCCCCGCGGCGTCCGCCGTCGCCGTGCCGTCGGTGGGGCCGGCAGCGGGGTCCATAAGTCCGAGCGAAAGGCAGGATAGCACGTCAACTGCCTCTAACGGGGCAGCGCTGGTGCGAGTGACCGGCGCCGGCCCAAGCGTGGCTGCGTTCATCGGAGGCTCCTGGTATGACCGGTCGTGCGCGGCTCACGGTGGTCACGTTGATCAACGCACGGGCCGGCCGTGGCGCCTCTGGCCGGCTAACTCCCGCCCGCGCGGCGCCCCGACTTGCCTCCCGTCGCACGACCTGCCCCGCTCGTAGCCCGGCGGCCCGAGCCACGCCTACAATTGGGGATGAAGGAAGGGCAGGCCTTGGAACGCGACCCCCTCGTTCGCTGGCTGCTGCTGATGCTGGCGGCGATCGGCACGGTGTGGCTGGCCGGATGGGTCTGGCAGCTGGCGAGCCGGTTCTCAGACGTGATCCTGCTGTTCTTTCTCGCCTGGCTGCTGGCGTTCACCCTCAGCCCCGTCGCTCGCGGGCTCCAGCGCCTCGGCCTCCCGCGCCTCCTGGCCGTCGGCGCCGTGTACGCCGGCCTCTTCATCCTGCTGACCCTGACCGGCCTGCTGGTCATTCCCGCCGCCGTCGCCCAGCTCATCCAGCTGGCCGGCAGCCTGCCGGCCCTGGCCGCCGATCTGCAGGCGCGCGCCGACCAGCTCCACCTCACCCTGATCGAGCGAGGCCTGCCCGAGGCCCAGCTCAGCGACTTCTACCGGAACGTCATCGCGCGGGCGGAGGCCCTGGGGACAGCGCTGCTGGCCAACAGCCTGGCGATCGCCACCACCATCCTGAGCAGCCTGCTCAACGGCATGATCATCCTGGTCCTGTCCTTCTACATCATGCTGGATGGAGACAAGATCGCGGCCGTCTTCCTGGACCTGCTGCCGAAACGCTACCGCGAGGACGCCGCCGCCGCCCTCGACCACATCGACCGCACCTTCGGTGGCTTCGTGCGCGGGCAGCTGATCCAGGCGGCCGTCTACACCCTGGGCACCGCCATCGTGATGGAGCTGGCGCAGCTCCCCTACGCCCTGATCCTCAGCGCCTTCGCCGGCATCGCCATGCTCATCCCCATCGTGGGGCCCTACCTGGCGATGACGCCGCCGGTAATTCTGGCTATCATCCTGGCCCCCGGCACCCTGTGGTGGGTCATCCTCCTGCTGCTGGTGCTCCAGTTCGTGGTGGTGAACGTGCTGGCGCCGAAGATCATGAGCCAGAGCGTGGGCATTCATCCCCTCCTGGTGTTCGCCGCCCTGTTCATTGGCGCCAAGCTCGCCGGCGTCTGGGGCGCCATCTTCGGCGTTCCCGTGGCCGCGATGCTCTCGCTGCTGGCGCGCGTTTTCTATCAGCGGGTGGTGCTGCGCATGCCGCTCTACCGCCGCGGCGCGCCCCTCTCACCGGAAGCCTTCGTTCCCTCCCCGGCACCCCCACCCGCTGCGGCCCCCCCACCCGGCCCATGGCCCGATAGCCAGCCCCGTGAAGGCCCGCCGGCCGCCGCGCCGGGTACGCCAGCCGGCCCAAGAGGAGTGCCGACCGATGACCGGCCTCGCCACGCGACGGGCCAGCCGGCGTCGGCCAGCGCCGATGAGCCACTGGTGACCGACCGCGTATGATCGTGCTGCGTGCCCGCTACCACCCCGCCATGCGGTGCATGAGCCGCGGGGATGAACCGCCGGTGACCGAAACGCTATGAACGTGCTGCTGCGCCTCCTGCGCTACGCCTACCGCTACCGCTTCTTCACCGTCCTGGCCTACCTGTGCCTGCTAGCCACCACCGGCCTCAACCTGACGCAGCCGATCATCATCGCCCAGGTCATCGACCGCGGGATCGGCCAGCGCGACGCCCCCTTCCTGCTCCTGGCCGCCGGCCTGCTGGTGGTCGTCAACGTCACCAGCAGCCTGTTCAACTTCGCTACGTCGTACCTGAACGAGTTCGTCTCCCAGCGCGTGGCCTACGACCTGCGCAATGCCCTCTACGATCACCTCCAGCGCCTCTCCTTCGCCTACCACGATCGCGCCAAGACGGGCGAGCTGATGAGCCGCGTCACGTCGGACGTGGACAGCGCCCGTATCTTCACCGGCCAGGGCATCCTGCAGACCGTTAATACCGTCGTCGTCTACGTCACCGTGCTGGCGCTGATGTTCTCCCTGCACTGGCGCCTGGCCCTGCTGTCCCTGGTGACAATGCCCTTCCTGGCCTACACCGCCATCCAGTACGGCACCAAGGTGCGGCCCCTCTACAGCAGGATACAGCGCCAGTGGGCCCAGCTCACGGCGGTGCTCCAGGAGAACGTCACCGGGGTCCGCGTCGTCAAGGCCTTCGCCCGCGAGCGCTTCGAGGTGGAGAAGTTCGAGCGCGAAAACCAGGCCTACATGGAGCGGAACGTGGCGGCCACCCGCCTCCAAGCCCTGGTCTACCCGCTGATGGTGCTCATCACCAGCGTCGGCACTATCTCCATTCTGTGGTACGGCGGGCAGGAGACCATCCGCGGCCACCTGACCATCGGCACCCTGCTGGCTTTCAACAGCTATCTGGCGCGGCTGGCCCAGCCCACGCGCATGCTGGGTTTCATCATCGGCTGGGTCTCGCGCGCTACAGCCTCCGGCGAGCGCCTGTTCGAGATCCTGGACGCCCCATCGCCCGTGACGGAACGCCCCCACGCCATTCCGATGCCGCCCATCCAGGGACGCGTCGTCTTCGACCACGTCTCCTTTTCCTACAGCCAGGCCACCGCCCCGCTGCCGCAGGGGGTGCGCCAGGTCCGGCAGCCACCGGCCGAGCGGGTGACCGACGCCGGGTTTGCCACGCCGCGCGCGCCGAGCGGGAGCGCCGGCGCGCGCCTCCTGCCGGCAGAGGCAGGAACGCCTGGCGCCCAGCGCGGCGTCGACGTGGAGCGCACCCTGGCGCTGGAAGACATCTGTCTGGAAGTCGAGCCGGACCAGGTCGTCGGCCTCATCGGGCATACCGGCGCGGGGAAGAGCACGCTCGTCTCCCTGATCCCCCGCTTCTATGACGTCACCGCGGGCGCGGTGCTCATCGACGGCCATGACGTGCGAACGGTGCAGCTCAAGTCGCTCCGCCGGCAGATCGGTATCGTGATGCAGGAATCGCTCTTGTTCTCGGCCACGGTCGCGGAGAACATCGCCTATGGCCGCCCCGACGCCAGCATGGCGGAGATCGAACGCGCCGCCAGGGCCGCCCAGGCCTGGGAGTTCATCCAGGAGCTACCGGAGAAGTTCGACACCAAGATCGGCGAGCGGGGGGTCACTCTCTCCGGCGGGCAGCGCCAGCGCCTGGCCATCGCCCGCGCCCTGCTCATCGATCCGCGCATCCTGATCCTGGACGACGCTACGGCCAGCGTGGACATGCGCACCGAGTTCCTCATCCAGCAGGCCCTGCAGCAGGTGATGAAGGGGCGCACCACCTTCGTGATCGCCCAGCGCCTGACCACCATCATGAATGCGGATCAGATCCTGGTCCTCGACCACGGGCGGATCGTGCAGCGGGGCACCCACGAGCAGCTAGTGGCCCAGCCTGGCCCGTACCGGCAGATCTATGACCTGCAGCTACGGGACCAGGAAGAGGTCCTGAAGGAGATGCAGGCCGTATGATCCAGAGTGGCCAGGGCGGGCCGGCGCCTGCCGGCCGGCGATGGTTTGTGCGGGCCACCGGCGCGGCCGTGGCCACGCCGGGGCAGAGCGGGCCGGCCCCGGCTCGCCCGCGGGACGCCGCTGATGACGAGGACGAGGTCCTGGGCAAGGCCTACGATCCGCGCATCGTCCGGCGCACCTGGAGCTACGTCCGCCCTCATCAGGCCAAGATGCTGGCCGCCCTGGGCTTGATGCTGTGCATCGCCACCGCCAACCTGCTCCAGCCCTATCTGGTCAAGCTGGCCATCGACGTGGCCATCCAGAACGCCGATCTCGGCCTGCTCACCCTGGCGGCGCTGGCCTACGTCGGTACGGCCCTGGTCATCTGGCTCGCCACCTATGGCCAGAGCTACCTCATGAGCTGGGTCGGACAGAGCGTCCTGTTCGCCATGCGCCGCGAGCTGTTTGTCCATCTCCAGCGCCTGTCCTTCAGCTTCTACGACCGCATGGAGGCAGGGCGGATCATGTCCCGCATGACCGGCGACGTGAGCGCCCTCAACGACTTTCTGACCAGCGGTATCGTCGCCATCGCCAGCGACTTCTTCGTGCTGATCGGCATCGTCGTGATCATGTTCACGCTCAACTGGCAGCTGGCCCTGCTGACCATGGGCGTCGTGCCGGTCATTGCCATCGCCACGCACGTCTATCGCTCGCGGTCGCGGCAGCTCTACCGCGAGGTCCGCCAGCAGAACGCCATCGTCACCGGCCATCTGGCCGAGAACATCTCCAGCGTGCGCGTGGTGCAGGCCTTCGCCCGCGAAGACGTGAACCTGCGCCAGTTCGAGCGGGTCAACCGCGAGAACCTGCGGCGCCTGCTCCGCGCCGCCGCGTTCTCCGCCGGCTTCAATCCCGTGATCACGCTCATCAGCACGCTGGCCACCGTGATCATCATCGCCTTTGGCGGGCAGCGCGTCCTGGAGGGCGCCCTCACCATCGGGGGCCTCTACGCCTTCCTGGCCTACACCGGGCGCTTCTTCGAGCCCATCAACGATCTCTCGTCCAAGTACAACTCGATGCAGGCCGCCATGGCCGGCGGCGAGCGCGTCTATGAGCTGCTGGACACGCCCCCTGCCGTGCAGGACAAGCCGGGGGCCCGCGATCTGCCCCCGATCACCGGGCACGTCGTCTTCGATCAGGTGGTCTTCGAGTACGTCCCCGGCATCCCCGTGCTGAAGGGCGTCTCCTTCCAGGCGGCGCCGGGCGACATCGTGGCCCTGGTCGGCCACACCGGCGCCGGCAAGAGCTCCATCATCAACATCCTGCTGCGCTTCTATGACATCAAGAGCGGCTCGATCACCATCGATGGCTACGACATCCGCGACGTGACCGCCCACAGCCTGCGCCGCCAGGTGGGCCTCGTGCTGCAAGAGCCGTTCCTCTTCTCCGGCACGATCCGCGAGAACATCCGCTATGGCAAGCTCGACGCCACCGAACCGGAGATCGTGGCCGCGGCCAAGGCGGTGAACCTGCACGAGTTCGTGGAGTCGCTCCCCTTCGGCTACGACACCGAGGTGCACGAGCGCGGCTCGACCCTTTCCCAGGGGCAGCGCCAGCTGCTCTCTTTTGCGCGGGCGCTGATCGCGGACCCCCGCATCCTTATCCTGGACGAGGCCACGTCGTCCGTGGACACGACCACGGAGAAGCTCATCCAGCAGGCGCTGCAGGTGCTGATGCGGGGCCGGACCAGCTTCGTCATTGCCCACCGCCTGTCCACGATCAAGGCCGCCACGCAGATCCTCGTCCTCAGCCATGGCGAGATCATCGAGCGAGGCACGCACGAAGAGCTGCTCAAGCGCCGCGGCTACTACTACAATCTCTACTCCATGCAGTTCCGCTCGCAGGAGCTGGGCCTGCGCCGCGACCTTGTCGAAGACGAGGCGCCCATGCTCTCACGCTAAGCCCGCAGGAACCCCCTCTCCCACAGCGAGAGGGTTACGGTGAGGGCTCCACTGGTGAGCCATCATCCAGAACGGCGGGCGTAGCCGGCTTCTTCGCGCTGCCGTCCGTCGGACGGGTTGGATGAGAAGGGCGGGCACGTGGCGGATGCGCCATCAAGACACACCATGAGAGCTATGGCACGCAAAGCGGGGGGGCTCTGGATGGTAGCGGCGCTCGCGCTCCTGGCGCTTGGGCTCTGGCTGCGCCCCGGCATGCTGCCGGCGGAGCGAGGGGCTGCCGCCGGCCGGCCGGCCCCGCCTGTGGACCGGCCGCGGATCCAGGGCGCTGAGCTGCGCCTGGCCACCAGCCCCGCACCGGGCGTCTGGGCCGAGCTGAAGGTCATCCTGGATAATCCCTTGCCGGCGGGGCCGCTCGGGCCGGCCACGACCGTTCTGCTCGTGCCCGCCACGGTGCTTGAGGACTTCGCCATCCGCTCGACCGAGCCACCCCTACTCGGCGCGCCCCGCCGGCGGGCCGACGGGCGGTACGCCCTGCTCTTCCCCGCGCCTCTGGCGCAGACCCTGACCTGGTATCGCGTGCACCTGACGCTCCGCACCGGCACGCCCCGTCCGGTGCGCGTCGCCGTCCTTTTGGATCGACCGCTCTTGGAGACCCGCCCCGTCCGCCCCGAGGTCATCTACGCCGACCGCGAGGCCGATCCGTTCGGCGTCGTGCCCGAGCCCCTGGTGGGCTGGCTCCCCGGACAGTCGGCTGGAGCCTTTCGCCTCCTGCTGGCGTATGCCGCGGGGCTGGCCGTCATCGTGGTGGCCGGCTGCCTGGCCGCCTTCGGCGCGCTGCGGTCCCAGCCGCCGGCGTAGACCCCGTGCGAGTGGCCCGTCCGGCAGCCCCGCGCGTCCCTCTGCCGGAGGCCTGTCGAAGATGTGCAGGCGCCGCGCGCCTGGGGGCGGTACCAGGTAGGCATTTGGTCCATTAGACTTTCCATTCAGCCCCCCGTCAGAGTAGACTCTTGCTACCGAATCGTTACCAGCTACGAGTGCCGGTTACGGAGCGAAGGCGAGCTGCGGCACATGATGTGCACAAGGCCGCGGGCGATTGTTGATCGCGGTGTCCTAGCCGGAGGGGGCGCCGGCGTCCGGGGGACCACAGTTGGCAGCACCCGCGCTGGCGCCGGCCGGCATCTCTCAGAGAGCCCGCTTGATTAGGACGAGTGGCAGCAATGGGCGCGCAGGGAGAACGACTGGTCCAGCCGAGGACAAGGGAGAAGCAGCGAGTGAGCCGCATCCTGATCGTTGACGACGACCCCACGATTGTGCAGATGCTCTCGGACGTGCTCCACGACGAGGGCTATGAGGTCGCCACGGCGACCCAGAGCCTGCGCGCCTTCGATCGGGCCAAGGAAGCGCAGCCCGATCTGATCCTGATGGACATCATGATGCCCTACCTCGACGGGCTGGATCAGATCAAGCTCTTCTCCCTTGACGACGATCTCAAGGACGTGCCGATCATCGTCATCACCGCCAAGGCTCACGCCCTGGACGGCATCCAGGACCTGCGGGCCCTGCGCATCGTGGACTACCTCTACAAGCCGTTCGAGATCTCCATCCTGCTGGAGAAGATCCGTAACGCGCTCGCCGCCCGCCGGTAGCGCCAGGCGCGCTGTCCCTGCTCGGAACCGCGTCGCTAACCTGCACTATTCACGAGCGGAGCCCTCACCCTACCCCTCTCCCTTTGGGAGACGGAACTCCTCGCGGGGCGCGAACAATCCAGACCAAGCGTCAGGAGGCTCGCCGTAGGCGGCGCTCCCGCGCCGCCACGACCTCCACCAGCGCCACGGCGGTGATACCCAGCAGCATGTGAAGGATCACCACCGGCAGCCCGCCCCAGGCGCCCAGGCGGAGGCCGAGGCCGACGGCGAGCGGCGCCAGGGGGAACCACCGCGCGAGAGCGCGCATCCGGCTGGGCGGCGCGCCCGGCGCCGGCCGCAGGAGCGCGGCGGCCAGGACCACAATCACGGCGCCGAGGCCCAGATGCGTATCGCCCAGGGCGGCGCGGGGCCCCGCGCCGAGAAACAGCAGGATCCCCAGCAGCACCTGCACGTACAGCGCAATCCGCAGCGGCCACATCTCCAGTGTCCTTCACGGTCCTTCAGGGCAGAGATCCTTTACCCGTCTGCGCCGGTCGTTTCGTGTCGTTGCGTCCGCGCGTCTTGCGCTGGCGGGCCCAGCTCCTTCACGGCCAGCGAAGAGTTCCCGCTCCCTGTGGGAGGGGGCGAGGGCTCCAGGTCACGTATCGGTAGCGTCGCCCTATACCGAGAGGAACCCGCGCTGCTTGAGGTCATCGGTCAGGTAGCGGGCAAAGGCCAGCGATGACGTCAGGCCGGGCGAGACGGCGTTCAAGATGTGCGCCGCTCCCCCTTGCACCTCCAGCAGGAAGTCCTCCACCAGCTCGCCGTTCTCATCCACTAGCTGGGCGCGGATCCCCGCCGGTGGCCCGGGCGCCAGGTCCTCCGGCTCGATCCCCTTCACCAGGCGCGCCGCCTCAGCGGCGAAGCGCTTGGCGGACAGGCTCCGCTCGATCTCGACCGCCGCCAGCCGGAGCACCTCCGGCCGGCGCATCAGGCGCCAGAAGTGGCGCAGGCGCACCATCTCCGCCACGTCCTTCCACTGCACCTTCCAGAAGGAGTAAGCCTCCCGCCCCAGCGCCAGCATCGCGTTCGGTCCCAGCATCACCCCTCCGTGCACGCGCCGCGTGACGTGTACTCCCAGGAAGGGAAAGTGCGGGTCGGGCGTGGGGTACACCATCGAGTTGATCAGGTCGTCCTTGCCCCGTACGCTCCAGTACCGCCCGCGGAAGGGCACGATCCGGTACGGACCGTCCCAGCCGAACAGGCGCGCCACATGGTCCACGTGCACGCCGGCTGCGTTGATCACACGCGCGGCGTCGAGTAGCGTGCCATCCGCCAGCCGCAGGCGGTACCCGCCCGTGATCGGCTCCGCCCCTTCGAGACGCGCCTTGAACCGGAAGACGACCCCCGCCGACTCCGCCTCACGCCACAGGGCGCGGACATAGGCGTAGGAGTCGAAGATAGCGCCGGTTGGGGCGTGCAGCACCAGCCGCACCCCATCGGCCAGGTTCGGCTCCAGCCGCCGCGCCTCGTCCAGCGAGAGGAGCCGGATGCCGGGCACGCCATTCTGCTGCCCCTGCTCGAGCAGCAGGCGCAGCCGGTCCGCCTCAGCCGCGCTGAGCGCGCAGACCACCGTGCCCACGTCCTTAAAGGCGACGTTTCGCTCGCGGCAGAACTCTCGCAGCAGGCGGTTGCCCTCCACACACAGGCGCGCCTTGAGCGTGCCGGGCGCCGGATTAAAGCCCGCGTGGCAGACCCCGCTGTTCCGGCTGGACTGGTGCATGCCCGGGCCTGCCTCCGCCTCCAGCACCGCCACCCGTAGTGATGGGAGCTGCCTGGCTAGCTCCCGAGCTAGGGCGCAGCCAATCGCGCCGGCACCGACAATCGCAACGTCGTAGTCCATCGCGGATGATGGTAGCGCCTTCGGTTGGCTATAGTTGGCCTTATGGCAGCGATGACGCAGCAGACGACCCAGGTCGTGCAGCCGGCCCCGACGGTGGACCGCCATGGGCTCACGGACGCGCAGCTCCTCGCGCTGTTCCGGACCATGCTCCGTATCCGGCGCTTCGAGGAGCGGGTCAAGGAGCTCTTCCTGGAGGCCCGCCTCTACGGCAGCGTGCACCTCTATATCGGCGAGGAAGCGGTCGCGACCGGCGCCTGCGCCGCCCTGGAGGAGGGCGACGTCATCTCCAGCACCCACCGCGGCCATGGCCATTGCATCGCCAAGGGGCTGGAGCTGGGGCCGATGATGGCCGAGCTCATGGGTAAGGCCACCGGCTATTGCAAGGGGAAAGGCGGCAGCATGCACATCGCCTCGCTCGACCACGGCATGCTGGGCGCCAATGGCATCGTCGCCGCTGGCATTCCCATCTCCACCGGCGCCGCGCTCGGCTTCTGGATCCGCGGCTCCAAGCAGGTGGCCCTCTGCTTTTTCGGCGATGGCGGCGCCAACCACGGCGCCTTCCACGAGGGCATCAACCTGGCTGCGGTGCTCAAGCTCCCCGTCGTCTTCGTCTGCGAGAACAACCAGTACGCCCAGTACCAGTCCGTCAAGCAGGACCTTCCCATCGAGAACGTCGCCGACCGCGCCGCCGCCTACGGCATCCCGGGCGTGATCGTCGACGGCTCCGACGTGCTGGCCGTCTACGCCGCCGTGAAGGAGGCGGTGGACCGCGCGCGGAACGGGCTGGGGCCGACCCTGATTGAAGCCAAGACCTACCGCTTCGAAGGCCACTTCCTGGGCGATCCCGAGCCGTACCGTACCAGAGACGAAGTGGCCCAGGCCCGCGCGTCCAAGGACCCCTTGCCACGCTTTGCTGCCGTCCTGCAGCAGCTGGGGATTGCAACGGCGGACGACCTGCGGCGCATCGACGACGAGGTCAAAGGGGAGGTGGAGCAGGCGGTCGCCTTTGGCGAGGCCAGCCCCGAGCCGGGCCCGGAGCTCCTGCTAGCGGACGTCTTCACGCGCGCCGACGTGGAAGGAAGAGATCTCCCAGGCGGGTACTGAGCAATGCATGAGCAGTGAAGAGGGAGGAGTGGAGCAAGCTATGCCGGTCGTCACCTACTCCCAGGCCTTGAACATGGCGCTGCGCGAAGAGATGCGGCGCGACGAGCGTGTCTTCTGCATCGGGGAGGACATCAAGGACTCTACCTACGGCGTCACGCGGGGGCTGTACGACGAGTTCGGTCCCAAGCGGGTCATCGGCACGCCGATCTCGGAGACGGCCATCGCCGGAGCCGCCCTCGGGGCCGCCGCCGTCGGCATGCGCCCCGTGGCCGAGTTCATGTACATGACCTTTATGATGTGCGCCATGGACCAGTTGGTCAACCAGGCCGCCAAGATGAAGTACATGTTCGGCGGCAAGGCGGTGCTGCCCATCGTCTTTCGCACCATGACCGGCGCCGGCCGCGGCAACGCCGCGCAGCACACCCAGTCGCTGGAGTCGTGGTTCGCCCACGCGCCGGGGATGAAGGTGGTCATGCCGGCGACGCCGTACGACGCCAAGGGGCTGCTGAAGACCGCCATCCGCGATGACAACCCCGTGGTGTTCATCGAGAACAAGGTGCTCTACGCCACGGCCAAAGAGGACGTGCCCGACACCGACTACACCATCCCCTTCGGCCAGGCGGCCGTCCGGCGCCAGGGCAAGGACGTTACCATCATTGGCCTGCAGCGGATGGTGGAGGTCGCCCTCGAAGCGGCCGACCAGCTCGCCGCCGAAGGAGTGGAGGCGGAGGTGATCGACCCGCGCACGCTGGTGCCGCTCGACCTTGAGACCATCGTTGGCTCGGTGAAGAAGACCCATCGCGTGGTGGTCGTCCATGAGGCGCACGAGCGGGCCGGCTTCGGCGCCGAGATCGTGGCCAAGGTCGTCACCCACGCCTTCGACTACCTGGACGCCCCGCCGGCGCGGGTGGCCAATCCCAACGTCCCCACCCCGTTCAGCCGCCCGCTGGAGGACCTCTCCATTCCATCGGCCGCCCAGGTGGTGCAGGCCGTGCGCCAGATACTGGCCTAGCCAGCAGTGCCCGCTGGGCTCCAGCCACGTCCCGTTGACTGTCTCCTTCCGCTTGATCGCTTCCCACCGGCTACCGACTATGGCGACACCCATCAAGATGCCCCAGTTGGGCATGACCATGACCGAGGCGAAAGTCGTCCAGTGGCTCAAGCGCGAGGGCGAGCTGGTGCGCAAGGGCGAGCCGGTCGCCAGCATCGAGACCGACAAGCTCAACGCCGAGGTAGAAGCCCCGACCGACGGCGTACTTCGCCGCATCGTCGCCCTTGAAGGCAGCGTCGTGCCCGTGGTGGGCCTGATGGGGGTCGTCGGCGCCGCGGATGAGCCGGAGAGCGCCATCGAGGCCGTGCTCCTGGGCGCGGGACCGCGGCCGGCTGCAGCTCCCGTCACACCCGCAGCTGCCCCGCCCTCCCAGGCGCCCGCGACAGCGGCGGCGCCGGCCCCCGTCCAGGCCCCGCCGAGCGGCGCCGCTCCGGCCGCGGCGGTGGAGGCCACCGTCAAGGCCTCACCCATCGCCAGGCGCCTGGCCCAGGAGCTTGGCGTCGATCTGGCGCGCGTCGCGGGCACCGGCCCCGGCGGGCGCATCGTGGAGGCCGACGTGCGCGCCGCGGCGGCCGCCGCAGCAGTGGCCCCTCCCGCGCCAGCACCGGCGGAGGCGCGGGCAGAAGGCGCCGGTGTGTCCCCACCCCACCCCGCCCCGGCCGACGGCTGGATCCGCGCGTCACCCATCGCCAGGC
>DAOTTI010000032.1:0-29455 GCA_034437795.1 Chloroflexota bacterium
GGCTACCGGCTACTTCCTGGTCTCGCGGGAGGCCTTCCGGATCTTCAAGCGGCAGGGAACAGGCGGCAGCGTCGTCTTTGTCGCGTCCAAGAACGCCCTGGTGGCGGGCAAGGACAATACCGCCTACAGCGCCGCCAAGGCGGCGGAGCTACACCTGGCCCGCTGCCTGGCGGAGTAGGGCGGCCCGCATGGCGTGCGGGTGAATACCGTCTGCCCCGACGCCGTGCTGCAGGGCTCGGGGATCTGGACGGCGGGGTGGCGGGAGGAGCGGGCGCGCACCTATGGCATCCGGCCGGAGGAGCTGGAGGAGTTCTATCGCCGGCGCACGACGCTCAAGGTCAACGTCTTCCCGCAGGACGTGGCCGAGGCCGTCTTCTTCTTCGCCTCCGACCGCGCGGCCAAGACCACAGGCGGGGTGTTGACGGTGGACGGCGGCGTGGCCGCGGCCTACGTCCGCTAGCCTGGAATATTCGCGGCCAGCGACGAGTTTCCCTCTCCCTTGGTCGTCCCGCCTCCGGCCGGAATCCTGCGCGAGGCTGAGGGCTCCTTTCGGACCGTTCGCTCTCCTTGTGGTCGTCCCACCTCCAGCGGGCTCCCTGTCGTCGTCCCACCTCCAGCGGAAACCCTTGGCGAGGGGAGCAACTCGCTACTCGCTACTCCCGCCTTCAGCGGAAAGCGCGGGCCAGGGTGAGGGCACCGCTCGTGAATAAGCCAGGTTAGCGGACACGCAGGGACACGGGGGCGGTGCGTCGCGTGGATCTCTTTACGGCTCTTTGGCCAGCAGCGCATTGACCGGCCCTTCGACCTTGTCCAGAAGCTGGCGCGGGGTCATCTCGCCGTTGAACATGCGCGTCACTTCTGGCTCGACCAGGGCTTCGATCTCGCTCCAGACCACGGCCTTCGGTCGCACGTGTGTGATCCTGGGCAGCACCTGATAAAAGACCTTCATCCGCTCAGGATCGGCGGCGACTGCCCGCGGATCGGCAATCACGCCCTTGTGGGTCGACACGGCCGCCAGCGCCTCCACGTACTGCAGGATGTTCTCCTTGGAATTGAGCCACTGGAGGAGCGTCCAGGCGGGGTCCTTACGTGTGCCGGGCTTCGCCACACCCCAGGACCAGCCGCCGAGCTGGTGCGCGGGGAAGCTGAGCTGCGTTGGGAGGGGGGCCACGCCGTAGTCGAGCGTCGGTGCGCGCTGCTTGATCGTGCCGACGTTTCCGTTAGTGAGCACCTGCATCGCCACGGTGCCCTGCTGGAAATCGGGTCCGGGCCTGGTGGTCGCCGAACGGTCGGTGTTGTACAGGTCATAATGGAGCTGGAGGGCTGCCAAGGCAGGCGGCTCGCCCAGTGTGAGCCTGTACGGTCTGCGCAGATTGCCGTATTCGTCCTCGTTGATGACCCGGCCGCCGTTGTTGTAGACGAAGTTCTCTACGTAGAGCAGGCGGTTATTCCCAATGAAGCCGGCTACCGCCAGATTACCCGCGCTATCGCTCTTGGCCGTCCGGCGGGCGTAGTCACGGAACTCAGCGAAGTTCCTGGGCGGCTTACTCGGGTCCAGCCCTGCCTGGGCAAACAGGGTGCGGTTGTAGTATAGCCCATGGACCACCGTCTCATACGGATAGACGTACGAGACGCCCTTGTACGTCCCATAGCGCTGGCCGCCGTCGGTAAAGTTCGCTTTCAGGTCCCGACTGATCCGGTCCGGCATCGGGTCCAACAGTCCTTTGTTGGCGAACTCCGGCAGCCATGGGCCATCGCTGATGAACAGGTCAGGGCCGGTGCCACCGGCGAAGGCGGCGATCAGTCCCTGGCGCATCTCCTGCAGGCCGGCGGGGAACGCAACCAACTCTATGGTCACGTGGGGCGCTACCTGGCGGTACGCGGCCATGTACTTTTCCAGCACGGACAGTTCCGCCGCGCTGGAGCGCCGCCCGAAGACCAGCTTGACGGGGGCGGCCTGCGCTGGGGCGCCCACCGGGCCGAGCCGGCATGCCGCGAGCAGGGGCGTCGTCACCGCAGCCAGGCCAGCGACGCCGGCGCCATCTGCCAGAACCTTTCGCCGTGAGCACCGTCGTTCCATCTCCGAACCTCCCTCACGCCGTTGCCGGCGTCAGTCCAGCCACTCGTCCCCGGCCGTAAAGGGCGGTACGGCCACGTTCAGGATGCGCAGCAGCCGGTCGGGCGCGGCCGGGAAAGCCCGATGGCGCTGCCCCGGCTCGATCACGGCCACCGTACCAGGTTCCAGCGCGACCACGCGCCCGTCAATCTCCAGAAACCCACTTCCTTCCAGGCATACGTAGATCTCGGTAAAGGTGCGGTGGTAGTGCCGGTGGGAATCGGCGCGAATGTCGACGAAGTGCATGCTGGCCGGCGCGCCGTCCGCGCCGCTCACCACGCGGTAGGCCGTGCCGCAGGGACAGGGCACCGGCGGCGTATCTGCCAGCCGCCGGATGATGGGGGCATCCCTCGGGGCCGGAGAGCCGGTTTGGCCGGCTGCCTTCGGCCCCGTGCCTGTCTTGCCGTCCCCACTCGCCGGCAGGGCTGCGCTGGCTTTGCTTGTCGATAGATCCGTCGTGTCCACGCCTCTTCTCCCGTCTGCGGCGCCACCAACCAAGCGGGAGCCGCGCGTTCATGGTACGCCACGCGCACGGAGCGTGCAGCGGGGGCGCTGAACGCGTATAGTCTGGCGCTATGCAAGACCCCCTCACCAAACCACTGGTCACGCCGTCGGAGATCGACGGGCGGTTCACGCGCCGGCAGGACCGGATCAAGAAGATCGAGACCTTTCTGGTGAAGCCCCGCTGGCTGTTCCTCAAGCTGTACACCGAAGAGGGCATTGTTGGCCTGGGCGAGCCGATCCTGGAAGGGCGCGCGCTGACCTGCCAGACGGCGGTCCAGGAGCTGGAGCCGTGGCTCATTGGCGAGGACCCTACGCGCGTGGCGCACCTCTGGCAGGCGATGTACAGGCACGCCTTCTACCGCGGGGGCGAGATCCTCACCAGCGCGCTGTCGGGAGTGGAGCAGGCCCTGTGGGACTGCTACGGCAAGCTGGTGGGTCTGCCAGTGTATAAGCTGCTCGGGGGGCCGACGCGCGACAGGATCCGTGTCTACGGCACGGCCGGCGGGCGTGACCCTGAGAGCGCGGCCAGGAGCGTCCGCGAGGCGGTGGCGCTCGGCTTCAATGCCATCAAGACGGGCGTGGGGGCCGAGCGCCGTGGCCGGCTGATCGAGACGCCCGGCTGGACGGAGCGGGCGGTCGAGATCTTTGCCGCCATGCGCCAGGCCGCGGGACCGGAGGTGGACCTGGCGATCGACTTCCATGGCGCCGTCGCGCCCCAGACGGCCAAGCGTCTAGTAAAGGCGCTGGAGCCGTATCACCCCTTCTTTATCGAAGAGCCGGTGCAGTGCCAGAACGTGGACGTGCTGGCCGACATCACGCACTCCACGTCCGTGCCGATCGCCACCGGCGAGCGCCTGTTCACCAAGTGGGGCTTTCGCGAGGTTCTGGAGAAGCGGGCCGCATCCATCCTCCAGCCGGACCTCTCACACGCCGGTGGGATCATGGAGTGCCGCCTGATCGCCGGCATGGCTGAGGCCTACTACGCCGGCATCGCGCCGCATTGCCCGCTGGGGCCCATCGCCTTCGCCGCCTGCCTCCAGCTCGATGCCGCCATCCCCAACTTCCTTTGCCAGGAAGGCGGCCGCCACTGCACGCCTGCAATGGACGGCTATCTCAAGGTCCCCTTCCGCCACGAGAACGGCTACGTGCCCCTTCCGACCGGCCCCGGCCTGGGGATCGAGCTGGATGAAGAGGCCCTGGCCGACAAAATTGGCCATGACTGGCGGAACCCGAAGGCGTGGTCGGAGGACGGGGCCGCCATCGACTGGTAGGTCGCTGGTCGTCATTACCGCTCCCTGTCTACAGCCAAGCCTGGGTCACGCCCGTGGCGCAGGCGATGACCGCCGCTGCGACGGGGCCGGCAAAGGGGAAGCACCTCGACGACGTCGAGGACGCCGGTAGTGAGCGCCACCGGCAGGGCGTACCGCGGCGCCGAGGGAGAGGCAGGTGGTCACGCTTCGGGCCACGGCGGCGCCTCACCCGTTCGGTGGCACCGACGCGGGGCGCTGCCCATCCTGGGGCGCAGGGCCGCCGGCTCCCTCAGCCGGCGCTGCCGCGGCCCCTGTTGCCCCAGTGGCCGGTGCGCGCCCTGGGGCTGGCGCCAGGGCCAGGCGCAGGGCGCGCATCTCGGCGGCCAGCTCGTCCAGGCGCGCCATCATCGCCGCCTCCCGCACGGCCTGGGGGCTCGGCTCGCGCGGGACAACGGTGATCGTGCCGCTGGTCTCCAGGACGGCGGTAGCTACCTGGTCGATGGAGTTGAGACCCTGCCGGTGGACGGCGGCGAGCAGCTCCTGCGGTGTGATCAGCTCGCGCCGCAGGGCCTCTTCCAGGACCCGCCCGTCCTGGACCAGCACCACCGGCTGGCCCTCAAGCGCGGCGTCGATGCGCGGGTGGCGGTAGAGGAAGCGCACGACGGCGTAGTTGGTCGCCAGGAGCACGGTCGCACCCGCCAGGCCGCCCAAGAGGGAATTGTCGTTGCCGATGATGGCGTTCTGGACGGTGTTGGACAGCGTGAGGAGGACAACGAGGTCGAAGACGTTGAGCTGGGCCAGCTCGCGCCGCCCCGCCAGCCGCAGGCCAATGAGCAGGAAGGCGTACACCACGACCGGCCGCATCAGCTTGGCGGCCCACGATTCGCCGGGGATGCCCAGTTCTTGCGCTAATGGCACGACCCCCGGCCAGATGGCCTGCCACGCCGCAGAAAGCGCGTCCATCTCAGTCCTCCTCGCAGCCGGTGGCCGCGGCGCTCAGTCTCCCAGCAGAGGATAGAGCCGCCCGGCGAGCGCCATTAGCGGGCCCGTGACCGCCAGGAGCACGCCGAGGTCGACGCTCAGGCCGCAGGCGCTCGCGCCCTGCGCCAGTATGGCGGCCCGCACGGCGTCCTCCTCGTGGGTCAGCGGGTTGGCGTGGGAGACCGCCTGCAACCAGCGTGGCATCTGTGGGACGGGGTAGATGGCGTTGCGGGCGACGATCAGGGGCATCGTCAGCACCCGGCCAATGCCCATGAACCGCTCGCGCGTTTTTGACCAGGCAGGCGATCACGAGCGAGACGGTGGCGAACAGCGCCGCGCCCAGGGGCACCTCCAGCGCCACGGTGCCCATCGACCACGGGCTCCAGGCGACACGCACGTCGAGCAGCAGCGCCAGGAGGTAGATGATCAGCGCCTGCGGCACAGCACGCACCCCGGCGGCGATCGCCTTCCCCAGCGCCAGCGCCGGACGGGGCGTCGAGCTGACGACGAACTACCGGAGAAACAGCAGTTCGGTTGAAAGGATAAGACGGGTGGGGCCACCCTGGAGGTTGCTCAGACCAAGCCACAGGCGGCCCGACCCGCGCGGTGAGTGTACCGCCATTCCGGACGCCGGTGGCGGGCGCGCTGCCCCCGTTCCAGACGGGCCCGGTGCTGCCAAGGCACCTGGCGCCGCTGCCGCGGTTGCTGGCGTACGCGCAGCGGTCGCCGACGGCGGTTTCACCAGCAATGCGTCGGTCGCCGCTCTGGTGGCCACGGGAGTGCCGTGCATCCTGGGCTGCGCCCTCTTACGGCCGATGCGCGCCCCCAGGCGGGCGCGCTCCCCACAGCAGCACCGCCACCTGTGGTCGGGGCCGTGCGCTTGGGGGCCTGCCGGAGTACTCCATCCAGGTCGTCGGTCGGCCGATCACGCTGGCGCGGCCACGCCGCCAGCGTCGCTGAGCGCGCGCCACCGAGCCGGCCGGTCCGAGCCTACAGGTCGAGGGAGAGCAGGCCATCGCGTTCGGCCAGCCGCGTGCCGAAGCGGGCGCAGCGGTCGCGCATCCAGGCGCGCAGCCAGGCTGCCTCACGGTCGGCCGCGCGGTTCACCTGAAAGTGGTCGATCTGCACGGGGTAGAGCACCACGCGCCGGATCCGCCCGGCTTCCACGTCCACGCGGAAGAGAAAGGAAACGTCGTTCCGCTCCACCGGATCGACAGCGTAATCGTCGATGAAGTCGCCGGTGGAGTACAGAATTGGCCGGCCGCGGTAGACCTCAATGCCCCGCGTGCAGTGGTTGGAGTGGCCCCAGTAGAGGTCGGCCCCGAGATCGATAAGCTGGCGCGCCAGGGCCTGCATGTCAGCGGACGGCTCGCCCCAGTTCGGGCCGACGTGCGCCGAGATGATAAGCAGGTCGACCTGCGGCCGCACCGCCGCCAGCGCCTGGGAGATGCGCCCGAGATACGGCTCCTTCAGCCCGCCCAGGTCATAATCGACGAAGTTGACGCCGGGGCGATCCGGCCCCGCCTCCCAGCCAGGCTCGTTATCGGTCATGCTCAGAATGCCGACCCGCACGCCGCCGGCCTCCAGCACTGCCGGCCGGAGCGCCTCGTCCAGGGTACGCCCGGCGCCGGCCCAGGCGATGCCTTGCTGAGAGAGGAGGTCAAGCATCTCCAGCAACGCGTCCGGCCCGTAGTCCAGCACGTGATTGTTGGCCAGGGCGACGAAGTCGACGTTGATGGCCTTGAGCGCTTCCAGCGCCCGCGGTCGGGCGCAAAAGGTGAACGTCTTGGGGACGCGGCGCGTCTCGTCACACAGGCTCGAGATCACGCATTCCAGGTTGATCAGGCGCAGGTCATGCTGGGCGAACAGCTGGGGCGTGTCCCCCCAGACGTAGGCCGGCTGGATCGACGGGTCGGCCCAGATGAAGCGGTCGACCAGGCGGCCAAGCATCACGTCGCCCGTTATCGCCAGGCTAACCATCGGTCACTGACCAGAGCGCTGTGGACACGTGCGCCACAGGCACGTCGAGACCGGCCCGATCGGGCCGTCGCCCGTGTCTGCGCGGCGCCACTGCTCATCTGGAACTGGCACTACTGGATCAATCGGGTAGCTACTCAACGGGACGAGGAAAGAATAGCGAGTAGCGAGTGGCGAGGGCGGACCACGGTCACGGCGGGCCACGGTGGCGGCGGACGACGGCGGCCGACCACCGCCGAGGGCATGGCACAGGGATTGCCGGACGCATTCCCGCGTAGCAGTCCCGCTGCTGGACAGCGCCCAAGCTCTCTAGCCACAGTCCTTCGTGGATAGTCCAGATTGGGCCAGATTGGAGAAGGGTGGAGGATCGACGAAGGACTTCCCTGCAGGCGCACAGGGCGGGACGAGCATTGGGCAGGACGAAGAGGAGCGTTGCGATGTACGCGCAGGTCAGTGTGTGGCCGCTCAATGAAGCCGGCGACTCGCCGGCCAACGCCACGGCCCGCCAGGTGGCGGAGCGCCTGAGCGCTCAGCCCGGCTTCCAAAGCTATCTGCTGATCCGGACAGGCGAGAGCGAGGTGGTGGCGGTAACGATCTTCGACTCGGAGCCGCAGCTTGAGGCGGCTCTGGCGAAGCTATCCGACGTGATGGAACGGCGCATCCGGCCGCTCTCGGCCGGCGAGCCGATGCGCTGGCGAGGCGACGTGCTCTTCAACACTACCGCTGATGGCTGATCACACGCGGAGACGCAAGGACGCGAGGGACACGGAGTGGCGGAGACGCGAAGACGGCGGAAGGTCCTGAGGCCGCCGCTCCACGTCTCCGTCGGGATCCAGCCGCAGCCGGCTCACGCCACGCGGCGCTCGGTCGGGGCTGGCGTCTCTGGGGCACCGGCCACGTCCTCGCGGGTGGCTCGCTTGCCTGGCGCGCTGGCCTTGCCCTCCTCGATCAGCGACTTGAAGCGGACGAGATCTTCATCCATGGCGTGCTTAGGATCGCTACCCAGGAGGGCGGCAATGAGGTGGCCGATGGCACCGGCAGGGGGATTGTAAGAGAGCCGGATGTTCAGGCGGGTGCTCCCGTCGGGATTGGGCTCGAAGCGGATGATGCCGGCGTGCTGCACCACTGCCCCCGGCACGGTCTTCCAGGCCAGCACTCGGTTCGGCTCCAGCTTCGTGATCTCGGCGTCCCACTGCACGGAGGTGCCGGCCGGGCCGACCACCGTCCAGTGCGAGCGCCCGTTGCCCAGGTCGCGGACCTCCTTGACGTGGGCCATGAAGCGCGGGAAGTTCTCGAAGTGGCGCCAGAACTCGAAGACGCGCTCCACCGGCGCCCTGACCGTAATCTCCTTGTGGAAGTCCACTGCGCGCCGCCCCGCGCCGAGGCCCAGCAGGCGCTTGAGCTCCATATTGGTCGCGCCTCGGGCGGCGAGGGCGGCGCCGGTAAAGAACATCACCGCACCGGCGAGGCCACCCTGGCGGAGGCCACTGATCCCGAGCAGGCTGCCGCCGAGCGTGGCCAGCACCCGCGTGGCGGGGGCCCAGTTGGTCTGCAAGAAGTCGGGCCGCGGTTCTGGTCTGGGCCGGCCACCCTGGAGGGACGGAATGTCGCCGGGGCGCTCGTGGACCTCCAGCTCATTGATCACCGCCCGCACCCCGCGGACGGAGCGGGCGGCGGCGAGGATGGCATCCACCTCCCGCGCCAGCACCTGCCCGCGCAGGGTCACACGCCCGTTGTGGGCCATGACCTCGATGGCGCCGGGGTGCCAGGCGACGCGTCCCAGCCTGGCGCGTACCCGCTCGACCAGCACGTCATCGTCCACCGGGCGGCGCAGCACGACTTCCCGCACCCACCCAACCGCCTCGGCCGCCGTTCCCTGGGCGCGGTGTTCCAGATCCTCGCTCGTCGCGTCGACCGCATCGTTGAGCTTGTGCGTCGCCCAGATCAGCTTGTCCCGCACCATGGCGCGGCGCCGCCGGCCGCGCTCGGGGTCGAAGAGGTACATCAGCCCGGCGCCAAGGGCAAACGAACTCAGCGAAAGCAGACCACCGTTTAGCTTCATCGTTCGCACCTCCATCCTCATTCCTCTACTCCGAATCGCGTCACTTGGCAAGTATCCTGCGGCCACAGACCGGCAGGGCACGACAACCTCTCGGCGGATCCAGGGCCGGCACGTGCGCCCTCTACGGCTCCCGGCTCAGGCTCAGCCGGCGCCGGACGCGCTCAAGGCGCGCGCCATACTGGTGACGTGCTCCGCGCCCAGCCGGCGCAGGATTTGCTGCGCTGCGGACGCGAGCGAGTCCGTGCCCGCCTTGATGGTCACCAGGACGCAGCCCTGGGCCACCCGCAGCTCATAGCGCCGCGAAAACGCGCGGGCGCTGGTAGGGCTAGCTACCAGCGCCACGTCGTCGGCGCGAAAGCCGGCGCGGAGCAGGGCGTCCAGCGCGGCTTGGGCGCGTTCCTGGCTCTGGAAGAGACCGGCTACCGTTTTCATGGCTGCCCCGTTACCACTGCGAGCCCACCGCGGCCCTCTCCCACAGAGAGCGGGAACCGATCGCCGGCCGCGATTATTCCGCGCTAGGCGTGGGAATGAGCGGGGGCAGTGTGGTCGTGGATGTGGGCTTCCTTGGCGTGATTCGCCTCCTCATCCTGGATGCTGTAGTCGTGGCTGTGGGTCAGCTCCGCGTGGTTGTGCTCATGGGTGTGCCAGTAGGTGCGGTGCTCCCACTCGCCAAACATCCCGCCGTCGCGGTGGTGGTGCGAGATGTGATAGTGGTCATGGGTGTGCGTGACGGCCGGATGGGTATGGGTGGGCGCTGCCCCCTCCCCTTCCGTCCGCTGCACGGTGCCACCTGCGGCCTGGCGGGCGCCGGCGGTGTTGGCCGTATCCATCGTTGCCATCGCGAATACCTCCTTCGCACAGGTGCGCGAGCGGTCTGTCACGCCGGTTCTGGAGCGCCGGAGCCAGCGTACGGGACCCGGCGGCACCGTGACCGTGACAGAACACTCATCGGGTCTGCCGGGCATCGGTGCAGATTGCGTGCCGGCAGAGGGCCGGACGACCACTGGACGAGGGAATGGATCGCCGGCCGCGAAGCGTGCCGGCAGGTCCGGCAGACCAACGCCCAGCGCCATCGGCGCCAGCCCCCGCCCAACGGCGCACGAAGCACACGAGGGAGAGCGGCGGTCCGGCACGCCTGCCCCTTCTCGGAGAAGGACGGGTCGACGCCGCCCTACGGGCGCACAAAGGAGAGCGGCGGTCCGGCGCGCCGGCACCGCTGTCGCCGCGTGCCCCTGCAACCTGCTGTGACGCCGACCGGCGCGCGCAACCCCGACAGGCGCGTGCAGACCGACAGGCGCGCTGTCCGTCGCTAGACTATGCCGGCGGCGCCAGGTACTGCTGGAACCACTCGGCCGCCAGGCGGGCCACCTCCTCCAGGGCGCCCGGCTCCTCGAACAGGTGGGTAGCGCCGGGGATGACGACCAGCTTCTTCTCGGCAGGCAGGCGCTGCAACGCCTCCTGGTTGAGGGCGAGCACCGGCAGGTCGTTCCCTCCGACGATAAGCAGGGTTGGAGCGCGCACGCGTAGCAGCTCATCGCCGGCGAGGTCGGGCCGCCCGCCTCGCGACACGATGGCATCGACCACGTCCGGGCGCTGCGCGGCGGCCAGCAGGGCCGCTCCGGCCCCGGTGCTGGCGCCGAAGTAGCCGATGCGCATCCGGTGGAGGTCGGCGGCATCGTCGCTACTCAACACCCAGTCTGTGGCGCCGAGCAGGCGCGCCGCCAGCAGGCCGATGTCGAAGCGCAGGTGGGCCGTGCGCAGGTCAATCTGCTCTTCCTCGGGCGTAAGCAGGTCAATGAGCAGCGTGGCGAGGCCCGCCTGATTGAGCACCCCGGCGACGAACCGGTTGCGCGGGCTGTGGCGCCCGCTGCCCGTGCCATGGGCAAAGATGACGATCCCGCGGGCGCCGGGCGGAACGGTCAGATCGCCGTCGATGGTCACATGCCCGATGGTGATCCGGACCGGTCGCTCGGGGGCCGCCCTGGTTACAGTCGTCTCCCTGGCCATCGCGTCATCACCTCCTCGTGAGACAGCTCTGTCCACTCCATGCACCGGCGGTCGGAGCTGCCGGGCCGGCGCAATGGGGCGGGGCCAGCCCGGCAGGCACGCGGCGTTCCCTTTACGGTGTTACCACGCCGCGCCGCGCGCGGCCACGTCGGCAACCTGTGTGCCAGCCGTGCGGCCGAGCGCGTCAGAGGTGGATCGCTTTGGATCGTTCGCGCCCCCTTGCGTTTCGCGGAGCTGAGTGCGGATGAGGGGAAGCGTGGCGGTACCGTGCCCTTGCTCAATGGAGGGCGGTGGCCTGAGCCAGAGCGGCGTGCGGCTGGGGAGATGGGCTGTGCCGGCCGAACTGCGGCGGGGCTTGGATTAGGGCCAGCTAACCCATATCATTAGGTGCAATTAATCGATAAGCTTCGTGGAAGCAACGATCCCCCGGCGGAGCGCATGGGAACGACTGCATCTGCACTCACTGCCCGCGAGCGCGAGATCGCCGGTCTCGTGGCGAAGGGTCTGACCAACGACGAGATCGGCCGCTGCTTGCACCTGAGCCCGACCACAATCAAGTGGCATGTCAGCCAGATCCTGCGCAAGCTAGGCCTGCGCCGCCGCGTGCTGCTGGCGGTCTACGCGCGCGAGCATGGCCTGGTTCCGGGCGCGGGGCGCTAGCCTGGGCTATTCACGAGCCGCACCCTCACCGCCGCCCGCTATGCGGGCCCCCGCTCCGCCAAGATGCTCTCACCGAGCAGGTCAATGGCGAGTGGCCAGAGCACACGGTGCGGGCGCTGCGGAACTCCTTGTGAGCGCAGAACCTACTGGAGGATGGATCGTGAGGGTGGAGGCAATCTTGAAGCGCCCCGGCCCGATGCGCGCCGCCGCGTGGCGTTGGACCACGTTGCGGACCAGCGGCATCAGCAGGTACGGCGCAGGCGAATGGACGCCGGATGCCCGACGCGGGTGAGATAAAAGCTGCCTCCCGGTTGACGCTGCGTCGCCGTCCCGACGGCTCCTGGTCCCTGGCTCCGAGAACGTAGTCACCGCTGTCCATGTCGTTAAATATCGCGCCCCGTGGTAATGCTGCGCTCATGGAGCGCCCTGCAGTCGGTCCCTGACTGCCGCGGGAAGGTGGGCGCGCGGACGGCACTGTCCGGCCGTAGCTGCTCCGCTGGCGCACTTCGCCCCAAAAACCGTCCGATCGGAGGGTGTCGCACGCCCATGTGCCTCGATATGATCCTGGGTTAGGTAAGCCTCATGTTATGCGTGAGGATGAGCTAACCTTAGGCCCCTTGGGACGGGAGCAAGGTCGTGGCGCGTGCACAACTACATAGCGCCGAGGTCGGGAAGCCAAGCGCGGCCTGGCAGCGCGATGGCAGCCCGGTCGGCGAATGGTCCTGGCGGTTCGCCTGGCCGCGCCCGCAGCCGCGGGTACTGCTGGGCTTCGAGATCCTGTGCGCCTGGTGCGCGGCGCTACGTGACGCCTGGCGCGACGCGGGGCGGGGGCACGGGCGCATCAGGCGCAGCGCGCGAGCAGTGAGGGGGCCAGACGAGTGAAGGGCCAGAAGAGATCCGAGGGGGAAGACGAGTGTCCAGACCGATCCGCAGGCAGACGGTACGTCGGGAGGTGCTAGCCGCAGGGGCCGCATTCCTGTCCACGCTGCCCGTGCTGGCGGCGTGCGGGGGCGCGACCGCCTCGCCCGCGACGAGCCCATCGGCGGAGGGCGCCGGCACGCCCGCCCCGGCGGAGGGGAGGGCGGCCCCGCAGCTGCCGGCCACGGTCGTCGACGCCACCGGCCAGACAGTCACTGTCACGTCGATTGAGCGGCTCGTCGGCCTGGGTGGCAGCGTCACGGAAACCCTGTATGCGCTGGGCCTCGGGCGGCACCTCGTCGCCGCGGACACCAGCTCGTACTACCCGCCGGAGGTGGCGCGCCTGCCCAAGGTGGGATACGTGCGCACGCTGGCCGCCGAAGGGGTGCTCTCGCTCAGCCCGACGGCGATCGCCGGCACGGAGGAAGCCGGGCCGCCGGCGGCCATCGAGCAGCTCCGCGGAGCGAGTGTGCCGGTGGTGCTAGCGCCTGACCCGCCGACGCTGGAGGCGCCGGCGAAGAAGATCTCGCTGCTAGCCCAGGCGCTGGGCGTGCCGGGCCGCGCGCGCGCCCTGCTGGCCGAGCTGGAGGCGGACCTGGCACGGGCGCGCCAGGTGGTGGCCGCGGCGCGGACGAAGCCGCGGGTGCTCTTCCTCTACGTCCGCGCCGGCGGCACGCAGTCGGCCGCGGGGCGGGAGACGCAGCCCGGCGCGATGATCGAGGGGGCCGGCGGGATCAACGCCGGGGCCGAGGCGGGGATCACCGGTTTCCAGCCGATCACGGCTGAGGCCGTCGTCGTCGCCCGGCCGGACGTGCTGCTGGCGTTCACCCGCGGGCTGGAGGCCATCGGTGGCGTCGATGCGCTGATGGCGCTCCCGGGCATCGCCCAGACCCCTGCCGGGCAGGCGCGGCGGGTGGTGCACCTGGACGACCTCTACCTCGGCGGCATGGGCCCGCGCACCGGCAAGGCGCTGCTGGACCTAGCCCGGGCGCTGCACGGCTGACGACGGCTGGGGGCCGGCGGGCACGGACGCGTACGGGCGAGAAGGGGCGAGTACGGGACCACCCGAGTACAGGATCATCGATGAGCACGATCGACATCGGCGCAGCGCGAAGCGCCACGGCCCCCGTTTCCCCGACAGGCCTGCGTCTGCCGGCCCTGCCGTGGGCGGCGCTGCCCCTGCTGGCCATGACCCTGGCCGGCGCCATGCTACTGGCTGCCGGCACGGGCGCCGTGTCCATCGCCCCAGGGCAGGCCGCGGCCATCCTGCTCAGCCGCGCGGGGATGGCGCTGCCGGTAGAGTACACGGCGCAGCAGGAGGCGGTGCTGCTCGCCATCCGGCTGCCGCGCGTCCTACTGGCGGCATTCGTCGGGGCCGGGCTCGCCGCGGCCGGCGCCACGCTGCAGGGCATCTTCCGCAACCCGCTCGCCGATCCCGGCCTGATCGGCGTGTCCAGCGGGGCGGCGACCGGCGCCGTCGCGGTGATCGTGCTCGGCCTGCGTCCGCTCGGCCTCTACACCCTGCCGGCCGCGGCCTTCGCCGGCGGGCTGCTGGCGACGCTGCTCGTCTACCGGCTGGCGCGACGCGGGGGCCGCACCGAGGTGACGACGCTCCTGCTCGTTGGCCTAGCGGTGAACGCGCTGCTGGGCGCGCTGACCAGCTTTCTCACCTTTCGGGCCACCGACCCACAGCTTCGCTCCATCGTCTTCTGGCTGATGGGCGGGATGGGCGCGGGCACGTGGCCCACCCTGGGCATGGCGGTGCCGTTCCTGGCGGTGGCGCTGCTGCTCCTGCCCCGCCTGGGCCGGCCGCTCAACCTGCTGGCGCTGGGCGAGGGCGAGGCCGGCCACCTGGGGCTGGACACGGAGCGGCTGCGGCTGGCCGCCATTGCCCTGGCCGCGCTGGCCACGGGGGCCGGGGTGGCGGTGGCGGGCATGATTGGGTTCGTCGGGCTGGTGACGCCGCATCTGCTGCGCCTGGCCATTGGCCCAGACCACCGCATGCTGCTGCCGGCCAGCGCGCTGGGGGGCGCGACGCTGCTGGTGCTGGCGGACCTGGCGGCGCGGATGGCGGTGCGCCCGGCCGAGCTGCCGCTGGGCGTCGTCACCGCGACCGCTGGCGCGCCCTTCTTCCTGTACCTCATTCACCGCACGCGCGAGCAGCACGGGGGCTGGGGATAGAGGAGGCGAGCAGTGACGCCTGAGCTGGCAGCGGCGAAGGGACTGGAAGCGCGTGGCGTGACGTACCGCGTCGGCGGGCGGGCGCTGGTGGAGGACGTCTCCCTGGCGCTGCGCGCTGGCGAGTTGTTGGCAGTGGCCGGGCCGAACGGAGCCGGCAAGTCGACCCTGCTGCGCTTGCTGGCCGGCGATCTCGCCCCGATCAGCGGGGAGGTTCTCCTGGATGGCCGGCCATTGGCCAGCTACTCGGCGGCGGCCCTGGCGCGCCGGCGCGCGGTGATGCCGCAGAGCACCATCCTTACTTTCGCCTTCACCGCCCTGCAGGTGGTGCTGATGGGGCGCTATCCCCACCTGCGCCGTGGAGACCGAACGAGCACGGACGAAGAGGAGGGATCAGGCCGGCGCTCGGCAGCGGGGCGCCGGTGGGCCGCAATGGCCGCATCGTGGCTCCAGACGGCGCTCGGCGCCGGTGGGACCGAGGGCCCGGAGGATCTGGCGGCGGCGCTGACAGCGATGGCCCGCACGGACACGTCGCACCTGATCGAGCGCCGCTACCCTACGCTCTCCGGCGGCGAGCAGACGCGGGTGACCCTGGCGCGGGTGCTCGCGCAGGAGGCGCCGCTGCTGCTGCTCGACGAGCCGACGGCCCACCTGGACCCGCGCCATCAGGTGACCGCGCTTGATCTGGCGCGTGCGCTCGCCCGCCAAGGGGCAGGCGTTCTCGTCGTGGTCCACGACCTCAACCTGGCGGCGGTCTATGCCGACCGCGTCGCCCTGCTGGACGGCGGGCGCCTGGTGGCCAGCGGCGACCCGTGGGCGGTGCTGGCGCCGCAGCGCCTGGCGGCGGTGTTTGGCCTGCCCTTTGCCGTCACCCGCCACCCCCTGCTGGACCGGCCCCTGGTCGTGCCGCTGCCCGCCGGCGCGGGCGCTGCGGGCTCAATCGGCGGGCACGGCCGAGACGATCAGGACCGTGGACGGCACCAGACCCACGAACTCGTCATAGGAAGGAGCGCACCCTTGTGTATGTAGCGATGAACCACCTTCCGGTCGCCCCCGGCTGCAAGGCCGCTTTCGAGGAGCAGGTGGGCGCCCGCGCGCGGCTGGTCGAGCTGGCCAGCGGGCAGCGCCGACAATCTTGCGCCCTCTTCACTCGGGCCTGCGGCGAGGACCCGATCGGCATGGCGACCCCGTACGACCGCTGGCTACTGATCGAGGTGCCGCCGCCCTGGCCCTACGACCTGTGGCAGTCGGGGCGAGCGCCGGCGTCCGTGCGCGAGGTGGTCCGCATCGCCCAGGAGTGCGGCCTGAAGGTCCGCGTCCTGGCCATCGCACCGGATGCCGAGTACTCGCGGCCGGACCGGGCCCGCGTGATCGACCTGCGCCGGCCTGCCGGACCGTTCGCCGTCTTCGAGAGGCGCGAGTTCGTCGTGCCCGTGGCGCGTGTGGACGAGCTGATCGGCGCGCTGTTCGTCCATCCTGCGCCAGGTGGCGCCAGCGGCGGGAGCAACGATCTGCCCTCGCTGGCGCGGGGTGACCTGGCCTCATTCGAGCGCTACCGGCAGGACGCCGGCCATGTGCGGGACCTGCTCGTGTGCACTCATGGCAGCGTGGACCCCTGCTGCGCCAGGTTCGGCGTTCCGCTGTACCAGACCCTGCGGCGTGACTACGCCGCCGCCTCCGGCGGCCGGCTACGGGTCTGGCGGGTGAGCCATTTCGGCGGCCACCGCTTCGCGCCCACCATCCTGGATCTGCCCGAGGGCCGCTCTTGGGCCCACGTCGGGCCGGAGCTGCTGGACTGCCTCGTGTGGCGCCGCGGGACGCCCGCTGCCCTGCGGGGCCACTACCGGGGCTGGAGCGGCGTCGGCTTCTTCGGACAGATGGTGGAGCGTGAGGCGCTCGTGCGCGAGGGCTGGCCCTGGATCGACTACCTCAAGCAGGGCACGTTGCTCACCGTGGATGAGACCCCATGGCCGCGCGGCAGGCCCGAGCCGGCGCCGATGTTCGCTGAACAGGCGCCGCAGCGGGCGGTCATGCGTCTCGAGTACGCCGCGCCAGACAGGACCGCTGCGGGGGCCTACACCGCGGTCATCGAGCATCAAGGCCGTGTGGTCGGGCAAGGCGAATGCGGCGCGGCCCCGTGGAAGCGGAACACCTACGCCGTCACCCGTCTTTGGAAGGAGCCGAGGCCATGACGTCGCGCACGTCTGGGCCGCGGCGCGTCACGCGCCGCCGCGTCGCCGGCGCGGCCGGCGTGGCCGCGGTGCTGGGCGCCGCCTGTGGGCGCACCGCCTCACCGGCGGGCGGGGTCTCCGATCAGGCGCGCGGCGCGCCGAGCAAGGCGCCAGTTACGGTCACGGTCTGGCACGCCGCCAACGCGATCACCGACCAGGGCAGGGAACTGCTGCGAGCATTCGAGGCGGCGCACCCGCAGATCACGGTGGATTGGCAGGTGGTGGAGTGGGCCGGCGCCGGACAGATGCTGTCGCGGCTGCCGGTGGCGGCCGCCTCGGGCGACCTGCCAGACAGCTTCCGCGGCCACTGGTCCAATTTCGGGAACATTATCCACCAGGGGTGGGTACGGCCGCTGGACGCCCAGATGCGGCAGGCGCGCCTGACGCGCAGGGACTTCACGCCGTCCACCTGGGAGCTCAGCTCATACCGCGGCCAGATCTACGCGATGCCCAGCTACGCCTACACGCTGGCCCCCTGGTGGAACAAGGATCTCCTGCGGCGCAGCGGCCTAGACGTGGAGCGGCTGCCGGCCACCTTCGATCAGGTGATGGACGCTTCAGTGCGCCTGTGGCGGAATGGCCAGGCCGGGCAGGGCGGCGCCGCCGACCGGCCGGGTGCGGCCACCGACGGCGGCCAGGGGCCGGGGAGCACGACTCTCGGGTGGTCCCACCGCACGAGCACGCCCGGCCACTTCGTCTTCCTCTTCGGGGCGCAGGTGTATGACGCGGCACGCCAGCGGGTCACGCCGGACCACCCGGGCGTAATCGAGGCTCTGCAGTGGCTCATTGAGCTCGACAAGCGCCAGGGCGGCTACCAGCGCGTCGAGCAGGTCTTCGCGGCGGGCGGGGTGAATCCCTTCTACACCGGCCGGCTCGCTGTGACGGTCAACCAGCCGCGCAGCTTCCCCAGCCTGGCCGCCCAGGCGCCGTCCCTGGACCTCGGCGTGTCGCTCTATCCGAGCAAGCGCGGCAGCCTACAGGAGGTGGCCCACACGTCGATCCAGGCCGAGATGCTGCCCATCACGCGCGAGAGCAAGCACCCCGACGAGACGTGGACGCTCCTCAAGTGGCTGTACGTCGAGCGCGCGGCCGAATGGGCGTCGCGCACGCTGAATACGCCCTGCTTGCTCGGCGCGCTCGACGCCTTCTACGAGCAAGTGGCGCAGTCGTTCGGCGGCGACCGGCGCCTGGTGCCCTACCTTGGCGTGTACAAGGAGATGTCGCGCCGTGGCACCGCCCACTGGCCGACCATTCCTACGACCAACGAGTATCTTGCCGCCTTCACGGCCGCGTGGCACGAGGTCCTTCAAGAGAAGGTCACGGCCGAGGCCGCGATGAAGGAGCTGGCGCGGCGCCAACAGCTTGAGCTGGAGCAGGCGCTGCGGGCGGGATGACGAAGGCAGGGCGGGCCCACCAACACGGTGGGACGCTGGCAGGTCATAGCCAGCTTGCTAAGTACCCAAGGAAACCAGGAACGGAGAAGGGAGCACGAGCAACCGATGACACGCACACGACGCGGATTGGGACGGACCGCCGCAGCCGCGGGGGCCCTGGCGCTGGCGCGCTGCGGGCTCGGCCAGGACCGGCAGGGCGGGGGCGCCGGCCCGAAGGGGCCGCACGGCGCCGCCACCATCAGCATCCTGTACGGCGGCGGAGGACAGCCGGTACTGGACCTCTACGACCGCACCGCGTTCAAGCGGTTCAGGGAGCGCTTCCCCGGCAGCACGATTCACCTGGACTCGTCGGGGAACCCGCTGTCGAAGGTGCTAACGCTCCACGCCGCGGGCAACGCCCCCGACATCATTCAGGGCGCCGACACGTGGGTAATCGACGTGGCCACCAAGGGGCTGGGCCTGGCGCTCGACGACCGCATCCGGCGCTGGGACGCGCGCACAGACTTCGTCAGCTCGGCCTGGGACGCCGGCCAGTACAGCGGGAAGCAGTGGGGCCTGCCGCTCTTCGTGACCGCTCGCATGGTGTATCTGCGCCGGGGAGTGCTGGAGGAGGTGGGCGTGAGCAGGCCGCCACTGACCTGGGAGGCCCTGGTCGACACGGCCAAGCGATCCACGAAGGTCGAAGGCGAGCGGCTCCTGCGCCAGGGCTTTACCAGCCCCGCCGGCGACGGCTGGTGGTACTTCTTCTGGCTGCTGCAGACGACCGGCGCCACTCTGTTCAAGGATGGCAAGCCTGCCTTCACCGGAGGCGACGGCGAGGCCACCCTTGCCTTCATGACGGACCTGCAGCAGGCGATCCGGCCGCGGGGCGTGGAGCCGCTGGCCGGCAACGACGCCGCCAACTTCACCGCGGGGACCGTGGCGCACGGCTGGCTGCACCTGGCGCCGTACCAGGTGATTGAGCAGCAGAACCCGAAGGACTACCATGAGATGGTGATCGCCACGCCGCCGGTGCCGGGCAACGAGCGGTACCGCGTCCCCGGCGGGCGGAAGGCTGCGCCGCTGACCTTCGTGGATAACGCGCTGCTCTTCCTGAGTCCCCAATCCAGGTACGCGGACCACGCCTGGGAGCTGACGAAGCTGCTCCTGGAGGGCGAGACGCTGCTGGAATTCAACCGTCTACGGGGCCGGCTGGTGCCTCGCAAGTCGCTCTTCAAGCAGGGCTACATGCTGGAGGCCAAGATCCAGGAGATCGTGGCGCTCTACGAGCGGTACGGCCGGGCGCGGTTCAATCCGCCCAACTTTGATGCGGTGACGCGCGCGACCAACGCCGTGGTCAAGGACGTAGTCGCCGACCAGAAGATCTCCGTCAAGGATGGCGTGGCCACGCTGGCCCGCGAGCTGGAGCAGATCGCGCGGGAGGCCAACTACACTGGCACGACGCGAACCTGATGGACCAGCCGATGGGGCCAGCCTGCGGACACCTTCGCGCCCTGGCTCAGTTGACCCACACATCTCGCGAAGAAACGAACACTCCAAGCAGGCGCCGCGAGGAACACGATGAACAGAGGACGAACCATGACCACCGTGGATGGGCCCATCCCGAGGCCGGACCAGACGGCTCCGGCCAACGACCCTGCGGCGCACGCCATGCTGCGCCGCGCGTATGAAGCCACCTACCGCTACCCGCCGGGGTTCGCCGGCTTTCGGGCGGCGCTGGAGTTCACGAGGAGCGACCCAGCCGCGCCGGGCGCGGCGCACGTGGCGCGCGGGCAGGTGCAGGCGCGCTCACCCCAAGCCGTGAGCGTGGAGGTGGAGACGGACGCCGCCGGCCGGAACTGGCTCTGGCAGGAGCTTGCGTCCATCATCGGCCATCGCTGGCCCACGCCCTACGAGGAAGCCGATGGGCGGCACGGGCTGACCCTGGGGCCGGACGACGGGCACCCGCTGGGGCGCCTGCTGCAGGTGCACGGCGACCGCTTCGGCTCGTCCTACCGCGTACGCGACGGGCAGATCGCGCAGATCATCCGCCGGTTTGGGAACATGCGCTTTGCCATCCACATCCAGGAGCGCGTCGCCACCAGCGACGGCCGTACGCTCCCGACGCAGTTCACCGTCGCCTATTGGGAGGCGCGCGATGCCGGTGGCGCCGATGATCCCCAGGGGGCGCCGGCAGGGCGGCAGGATGGCGGGACCGCTGCGGGGGCGGCCGGCGCCTCGGGAGCCGGCGAGCCGTGGCGCTTGACGCGCGCGGACACGTACAGCGACCACTACGTGTGCGTGGCGGGCCTCTACCTGCCCGAGTGTCGGCGGGTCATCACCGCGGATGATCGCGGGCTAGCCGTGCACGAGGTGCGCCTCAGCGGCCACGCGCTGCTCCCGCCGGCTGGACGCGGCACCGAGGGCGGCGCTCCCGCACCCGCAGAGGGCGCGGGAGCGGGAGAGGGCATCGTCCGCCGCGGCACCCGAGCCGGCGGCATGGGCCACCTGGCCCAGGAGCGCCGGTAATGGGGGAGGTCCGGCGCGTACCCCAACTGCGGCAGCGCGGCGCGGAGGGGCCGATCCCCCCCGGGATGTCCCGGACCCACCGATCGGACGGGCCGGGTCGCCACTGCCGGCCGGTAGCATGCCAGCTTGGACCGGATCATTCCGTCCGGCCGGACCACCGTTCTGGTAGGCGCCCACGGCCCGGGCAAGTCGACCCTGCTGCGCTTGCTGGCCGGCGATCTCGCGCCGACCATTGGGGAGATGCTCCTGGACGGCCAGCCGCCGCCCGCCTACTCGGCCGTGGCCCTGGCGCGCCTGCTCCAGCCGCGGGGCGGTCTGCCTGGACGGCCGTTCGAACTTCAGCCTGCTGACGAGGCAGGTGGCCCGGCCGCTGGGGATCCGGCCCCTGGGGCCCGTAGCGCCGGACGGGCTAACAGTGCGTGAACTGGTAGCCCCGGGCTGACGGGCGGCCTATCCTGGAGTATTCACAAGCGGCGCTCTCACCCTAATCCTCTCCCATGGGAGAGGCAAGTCCCCACCGGCCAGGGATAATTCAGGCTATTCGACGAAGGGACCGCTGCTCTGCACCCGCTGGTAGATCCGCTCGAACTCGGGGGAGCCGTCGTCGTCCCACAGCTCCAGGCGCAGCCCACGGATCGTGCCCTCCTCCTTGCCGGTCATGCGGTGCACGTCCACGCGGGTGAGGGAGGGATAGTAGATCTTGTGCCCGTCGCGCAGGTGGAGCACGGCCACGTGCTTTGGCACCGGCGTCGGCTCGCGGGCGGCCAGGCGCGCCAGGGCGTCCTCATCCACCTCCATACCGAGCCCCGGCCGTTCCGGCACCGGCGAGCTGCCGGCCACCACGGGGATGCGCTCGGTGGTGATGTCGTCCTCGTACTGGTCGTCCAGGTTGATGGTGTGCATGGTGCAGGCGGGGATGACGGCGGCCAGATGCATGGCCAGGGCCTTGGTCAGCGTCCCGCCGGTGATCTGCAGCACGCCGGCGGCATTGGCCGCGGCCCAGGCGCCGGCCCGCTGGAGGGTGTGGCCGATGAGGCCATTGCTGATGTAGGCGTCTGCCAGGCCCAGATGGATCTCCTGGAGGCCTCCCAGGGGCATGGGATGCATGATCAGCGGGATGCGCACCTGCCGGCGGAGCGCCCGCCAGCCGTCCACGTCGTTGGCGCGCAGCGGGTCCTCGATCCACCCCACGACGCGAGAGCGTTCCAGGACCTTCAGGATGGGCAGGACCGTGGCCAGGCTGCGGTTGTGGTTGAAGTCGTAGTGCATCAGGAAGCCATCCGGCGCCACCGCTTCCACCGCCTGGTTCTGCTCGAAGATGTCGTAGTACTCGCAGGAGTGCATCTTCATGATGGTGTAGCCGTCGGCGACGGCGCGGCGGACCTCCTGGCGCAGCGTCTCCGGGGGGACCGGCTTGGTCCAGGCGGCGACCGAGACCCAGTCGCGCACCTTTTGCCCGAGCAGCTTGTAGGCGGGCACGTCCAGGTGCTTGCCCATCACGTCATAGAGCGCCGCGCCCAGCCCGGGGTTGAGGTTGTTGCCGAGGAAGTCGAAGGGGCTCCGGCCGATCAGGGGCCTGGCGATGGAGGGGTCCGGGGGCGGGCAGCGGTAATCCCCGTAGCCCACCAGCCCGTGATCGGTCTTCACCTTGAACACGGTGCGCACGTTCCAGTTAGGGAAGTGGGCGTTGTAGGCGGCGGCGCGGGCCACCAGTCGCGGGTAGATGGGGATGATCTCAACATCCGTAATGCGCATGGCTGTGGCTCCCTATTGTAGGGTTCGCTTTCGGGGCCCCCTTTCGGGTCTGCGGGTTCGAGGCCGGGGGGCGCGGATGCTCGCAACGTTGGAGGATCCAAGGGCCTGAGGCGGGGAGGCCCAGCATGGTCGTAACTGTGGAGGTCCGAGGGCCTGACGCCGGGAGGCGCGGATGGTCGCCATGCCGGAATAGGGTGTAGCTGTGGCTACGTCGCGGCGCCGGCCAGCAGGCGCTGCAGGTTGCCGCCCAGGATACGCTCCTTGTGCTCCGCGGGAATGAACGAGCAGTGGGTGCGCACCGCCTCCAGCGATTGCCGGTAGGTCATGGCGCGTCGCACCACTGGATAATCGGAGCCCCAGCAGAGCCGGTCCGGCCCGAAGTGCTCATACAGCCCGCGCACCAGCCAGGCGCAATCTGAGTACGGGTACTCCCACGCCACGGGCGCGGCGTAATGGAAGCCCGAGAGCTTGACATAGAGGTTCGGGACGGCCGCGGAGGCGAGGATCTCCTTGAAGAGCGGATGGGGCGGCGGCTCCACCGCCTTCGGCTGGCCCATGTGGTGCACCAGGAACGGCACCGATGGGAACCGCGCGGCGACCTGGCGCAGGACCGGCTGCAGGCGGGGCGGCAGGGCCAGGCTGGCGATGAGCCGGCGCTGCTCGGCCACGCGGAAAAAGGCCAGCCCCTCGTCGGAGAGGAACCACGAGCCATCGTCGTCCGCCTTCACGTAGTGGGTGAACCCGACCAGGGGGTACTGGTCGGCCGCCTGCGCCAGCCGGCTGGCGGCGCCCGGCGTGTGGTAGGTCTCCGTCCACGAGCAATCGACATCGGCCAGCTGGCGCAGGCGCCCCGCGTAACGGCGGACGCACTCGGCGACGTAGTCGTTATTGTCGGGGTTGTGGGCGATCCGCGCGCAGACGATGGCTGCCTGATCTACGCCGGCGGCGTCCATCTCGAACAGCAGTTGCTCCACGACGCCGCGGCTTTCGGGGTCGGGCACCGGCGGCTGGTAGGGCCACCGGCGCCAGGCATGGCAGTGTGCATCGATGATGGGCATGCGTTCAGTTTGGGCGATGGGGGCGCACGTTGCAAGCCGGAGGCGCCGACCCAGGGTGGCGCGCCACCAGCGCCGTGAGCGCCATCAGCGCTCGCCCGCCTGGCGCAAGGCATCCTGGTACAGGGCGGGGCTGATCCGGAAGTGCTGGCTGATCACTGCGCCTTGGGAAGCGGAGCAGTAACACGTTGATTGTGCTTCCTGGGCACAAGGGTCGTTATGGGTATCCAGGCAGGCCCCGCCGGACGTAGCCGTACACGTCCGGCGGCAGGTGGGGCACCGATGGGTGGCCGAACATGACAGTGGGCATGCGGATACCTGGGACGTCTCCGATGACGTGGATGCGGTGCAGGTAGCCCTGGGGCGCGCAGACGAAGTCGCCCCGCTTCACCTTATGGCTGCCCAGTCCGTCGAAGACCCACTCCAGCTCCCCTTCACGGATCATCCACCATTCGTCGCAGTCCGAATGCCAGTGCCCGGCCGGCAGCTCGTGTGGCCTGGCATAGATGAAGTTGGTCATGAACGACGGGTTGGCGATCACCTGGTGCGACCACGGCGCGGGGCCGTAGATTTCCTTGAGCTGGGGCATGGTGAGGCAGGGCTGATTGGGCGGCGGGCCCTTGGCCCCTTCTCGCCTGGCCACCGCCGTGGGCAGGACGCTATGGGCGCTGCGTCGCTCGGCGGGGGTCCGCCGGTCGGCGGGCAGGGCCTGCGCGGCCGGCTGGCGCACGCTGACGCGGATCCCTGGCTCGCTGCCCCGTACGGCAAAGCGGGCCGCGTGCCCCTTGGGGATGCAGAGGTAGGCATCGGCTTCGGCCTCGAACTCGCCGAGCTCTTCGATCTCCACGACGTAGCGGCCGTCAAGGATGGCGACGAACTCGTCGCCGTTGGGGCGCCACATGGGCGGGGCCACCGTGCCCGGGGGCTCGCAGATCACGTCGGCGATGTCCTGGGCATTCTCGATCAGGCGATGCACCCATGGCCCCGAGCCGTGGGCGTCGCAGATGGTGGACAGGCTGACCGATGGCCGGTTCGGCGGGGGTATGGGCGTGCTGCTGGTCACGTGCTCTCCTCCTCAGCTGCTCTGTTCCTGCCGGCGCCTGGGGGGCGCGTCGTGCGAGCGTCGCCGGCGCCCGTAGTGTACGCCATCCGCATGGACGAAAGACCAACGAGGGGAGCACGACCGTGCCGGTTCGTCGTTCGTCCTGTGTTGCCCTGTGTTCGTTGTCGCGTTGCGGCAGGTACCATAGGGCATCGCTCGTGCAGGGCGTACCGTGTAGCAATCGAGCACTGCGGACCGAGCGCTGAGCACGAACCGAGTGTCGAGCATTGAGCGCTGAGACCTGAGAGCCGAGAACTGCGCTATTGCGGGCCGAGCACTGAGCATCAAGCACTGAGATTGAGAACTGAGTATGGACCTCTCCCGCCTGTCTGCGTGTTCCATCCCCTTGCGCAAGCGTCCTCTGGCTGAGGCCTTGCGCGTCATTGCCAGCGCCGGCTTCCGGAAGGTGGACCTGCTTGGCGCCGAGCCCCACTTCCCGCCCGATCCGGACGAGGGGGTCGTGCGAGAGATCGCGGAAGCGGCCAGGCAGGTGGGCGTACAGGTCGCGAACCTGGGGACCTATTACGGCCGGCCCCTGCCGGGCACGGCGGAAGAGACGGAGGCGGAACTGGCCGCCGCACGGCGGGGGATGGACGCGGCCGTGCGCCTGGGCGCCCGCTCGCTGCGCATCCATCCGGGCAAGGACCGTAGCCACGAGACCGGCTTTGCCCTCGTGCCGTTCTTCCGGCAGGTGGCTCAGGAGGCGGAGCGGCGCGGGCTGTATCTGGGTATCGAGACTCACGGCGGACTCTCGTCAGATGCCCCCGCCATGGTCGAGCTGTGCCGGGAGGTCGGCTCGCGCCACTTCGGCGTGCTGTTCGACCCCTGTAACTGCGCTGGCGCCGGGGTGGACTACAAGCAGGCGTGGGACGTGTTTCACGAGCACGTCGTCCACGTCCACCTGAAGGACGGGCGCCGCGCCCCCGACGGGAGATGGCAACGCGTCCACCTGGGCGAGGGGGAGATCGACATCCCCTGGCTCTTGCGCGAGCTGGACCGCGCCGGCTACGGGGGCGACATCGCCCTCGAGTATGAGATTGGCGACCTCGAGCCGCCGGAGACTGGCCTTGCCCGCTGGCGGGCGTATTGCGCCTCGCTCTAGGCTGAGCTATTCATGAGCGGAGCCCTCACCCTGGCCCGCTCCCACAGGGAGAGGGGGGCTCCCGCAGCTCGCGCAAGAGGGCATTGCGCTCCCTGCCCGCTCCCACAGGGAGAGGGGGCGTTCCGGTCGTACCCCTGCGGTCGCGAGACTCCCTGGCCCGCTCCCACAGGGGGAGGGGGCTGTAGACGGAGCGCTCGCCCTGGCCCTTATCCAGAGGGAGAGGGCCAGGTTCAGGAGGGGGTATCGAGTTGCTGAGCGGGCAACGAAGGGCAGGGCCATCCCGATGGAGATTACGGCCCGACGTTCAGGAGATTGACCTCGGCTGTACCGAGGACGGTGGCGCCGCTCTTGGCCTGGACGAAGCCCTGGAGGAACCGGCCGGCGGCGGGCGCGGCATTGGCCATAGCCACGGCCGTGGCCATCCAGGTGCTTCCCGTCGGGCGCAGCGCGGGCGGATCGGACACCGCCACCGCGCCGAACATGGGGTTGGCAAAGCTGTCGAGGTAGTCGTAGGCGGTGCTGCCGGCGGGAACGGCGAATGGCACGACGATCACCTTCCACAGGCCCGCAGCCGGGTTAGTGGCGGAGACGAACTCCTCCGAGATGGGGCTCTCGCTTGCCGACTTGAGCACGCAGCCCCTGGCGGCATCGGTGCAATCGTAGAGGTAGAGGTCGAGGTCGGCGCCGGGATCCGAGGGCTTGCCGATGCGGGCCGAGATGGCGGTGGAGCCGGCCGGCACGTTGATCGAGAAGACGTGCTCCGGGCCGGTGGCGGCGATAGTCGGGCGGGCCTTGAAGGCACTACCCAGCGCCGTCCCCACTGCGTTGCCGGTGAAGGTGGCCGCGCGGTTGGTGAAGGTGAAGCTCTGGGTGTAGGCCGTGCCGATCGTGGTGGGATCGACCGTCCACGACGGGGGGACCACGTCTACGCCCAGCACCACCGCCTGGAGGCCGAAGGTGGCTGGCGTCGCCGGCGAGGCGCGGGAGACCTCGACCGCCGCCTCCCAGACGCCGGCCATGGGCTGTGAGAGCGTCTGGGAGAGGGTGCACGGGGCGGTGCAAAAGCCGGTCGCGGTGCGCGGCAGCCCCTGCGGGTCATAGGGCAGAAGGCGGACGCGCCCGCTCTGGACCGTCAGATCGAGCTTGAGGGCGGCCATCCCCGCCGGCACGACGAAGAAGAAGGTGGCGCGGTCCGGCCGATCGGCCTGGCCGGCGGCGGTGACGCTAAAGCCGTTGCCGGCATTGAGGGGCTCGGCCGCCACCACCGTATTCAGCACCTGATAGTCAATACCGGGCGTGGCCGGATCATCGAGGACCAGGCGGGCACTGTGCACGCCGGGCGTGAGAGGGCGAACCGTCACCGCGAGGGGCACGGCGGTATTCAGGGGCAGGCTGATGGAGCCGGCACTGCTGAAAGTGCCGTCGTTGCCGACCCACTGCACGCTATAGGCGATGGGCCGGCCGCCGCCGGAGGTGCGTGTGAAGGTGATAGTGCGCGTCTCGCTGCGGCCGGCGGTCCATCCTTCCCGTTCGTAGATCCCCGGCCCGACGTTGGGTGGCTGGAGGAGGCCGCTCAGCACGGTGTTGACCGGCGCGCTGCTGGTGATCTCCACCGGCTTGAGGTTAGTCTTGAGCAGGTCCCAAGCCGCGCCGACCTGGACGAGGCCGCTGCCCTGCTCGTGGGCGCCGTAGGCGGGCAGGTAGCGGGCGCTGGAGGTGATGGCCTGGCGCAGCTGGTCGGGCTTCCACTGCACCTCGCGCTGCTTGGCGGCGCTGATGAGCAGGGCTGCGCCGCCCGCCGCCTGCGGGGCGGCCATCGACGTCCCTTGAAAGAGGCAATAGCCGGGGGGCAGCGTGGCCGGGGCGTGGGGCAGGAAGGTGCAGGGCGGCTGCCAGGCGGGGATGGTGGAGATGGCGGCGCCGGGGGCCACGATGTTGGGCTTGAGCCCACCGTCTTCGCGCGGGCCGCGCGAAGAGAAGGGGAACAGGCCGTCGTCCTTGGCCGCGACTGCGCCGTAGTCGTGGAGCCACGTGTCCTTATGGACGTAGGCGCCGACGCTCAGCACCCGCGTGGCCACGGACGGATCGCCGACCGTATTCAGGCCGGGGCCGTTATTGCCGGCGGAGAAGAACATCTGGACCTTGGAGAGGTCACTCAGGCGGTTATAGAGCAAGGCACGGGCGTTGTTCCCGTCGTTCAGGGCGGGCAAGCCCCCGATGCTCATACTGATCACGTCGACGTTGGCCTGCTTGGCGGCGTAGATCATGCCTTCGATCAGGCCGGCGGCAGAGCAGAAGCCGGTGAATAGGCAGACCCGCACTGAGACGATCTGGGCTTCCGGCGCCGCGCCATGGAAGGCGCCGCCGAAGAAGCCGTTGCCGGCGGCGATGCCGGCCACGTGCGTGCCGTGGGCGCTATCGACGATGCCGATGTTGACGAACTTGTTCTTGCCGTCGGTCTGCACGACGAACGGGACCGTCTCACGCACGGCGGTGGCCGGATTGTCCGTGCCGAAGAGGCCGACGTCATACTTGACACGGTAGTCGGTCATGGCCAGCTCGCCGGCGAAGCTCCGGTCCGCGTTGGTATCGACCCACACCGTATTGTCGGAGGTGCGCCACAGGACGGCGAAGACCTCATCGCAGATGCCGTTGCGATTGACGTCGGGGCGGTTGCCGCCGCAGGGGGTGCCCAGGCTGTACTCGCTGGCCGTGCCGATACTGGCCTCGCGGAAGAGGCCGAAGCGATAGACACCATCCGCCGGCACGCCGGAGTAGGCGACGCCGCCCGCGGTGAACTGGCCGCCGGTGACGGTGACCTGCATCTCCATGCTGACCCACGATGGGTCCAGGCCGCTCAGCGGATCATTGGCGTTGACCCAGTCGACGATCTTGCGCGCTGGGCGCCCGTCGAGCGTCTTGGCGTTCTGCAGCTCGGGCGCGAGCAGGTCGATACCGGTATCCAGGATGCCGATTTTGACGCCCCGCCCGTCGAAGGTGGGGTTGGCGGCCACGAACTGGGGGGCGCCGATGTCGCGGGTGGGCAGGTAGGGGTTCTGGGGCGGCGTGTCTGCCCCCGGCGGGGGCACCACCGCCGGCTCATCGGTCGCGTCCGGCCGCGGGTCCTCGCGGGGGATGAGCTCGTCGAGGCTCGCCGCCTGCACTCCCGGGAGCTGCGCCGCGCGCAGGGCCCGATCCACTGGGACGATGGCGCGGATGTAGTCGAGGTCGTCATCGCGGTAGCGGACTGTGGCGCCGAGGCCGGCCAGGCCGGCGGCGACCGTCCGGTTGGCCCCGGGGCGGGCGGCGATGAGCAGCGTCACCGTGGTATCGCCGCGGGCGATGGCGCTGGCGAGCAGGTGCCGGTCATGCTTACCCAAGGCGCCGCCCGGCGCGGCCTGCGCCGCGCCAGGGGTGGCAGGGACCAAGGGCGAGAGGGCGAGGAGCAGGGCAACGAGCAGCGCAGCCGACCGCCGCACGTTGAGGGATCGGTTCACGGCACGACCTCCTATCCACCCGGGGACTCGGGACGCCGCCCGAGTAGCGAAGACGTATAACACAAAACTGGCGCGCTCGCACGCCCCCCTGGCCCCGCTCCAGCGCGAGGAGGGGGACGCGGGCCGGAGGGAGCGGACCTCACCCCCTGGCCCCCTCA
>DAOTTI010000033.1:0-23296 GCA_034437795.1 Chloroflexota bacterium
GGAGCTGATCCTGGCGGTGCAGGTGGAGACGCGCTACAGCAAGGACCAGATCCTGGAGATGTATCTGAACCAGGTGTACTACGGGAATCAGGCCTACGGGGTGGAGGCGGCGGCCCTGGCCTACTTTGGCAAGCATGCCCGCGACCTGACCCTGGCTGAGGCCTCCCTGCTGGCCGGCCTGGTGCAGCTTCCCAGCCAGTACAACCCGGTCGACAACCCCCGCGGCGCCTTGCGCCGGCAGGCGGCCGTGCTGGACGTCATGGTGCGCTACGGCCTGGCCACGCCGGAGGAGGCGGAGGAGGCCAGGCGCCAGGCCGCCGGCTTCACCTACCGGCAGCGCCAAACGGACATCAAGGCCCCCCACTTCGCCTTCTACGTCAAGGAGCAGCTCCAGCAGCGGGTCAATCCGGAGGTGCTCCGTGGCGGGCTCAAGGTCATTACCAGCCTTGATCTGGGCATGCAAGAGCTTGCCCAGCAGGCGGTGCAGCGCCGCGTGCGCCAGCTCCGGTTCCAATCGGTCAACAATGGGGCGCTGGTGGCGCTCAACCCCAGGACGGGTGAGATCCTGGCCATGGTGGGCAGCTACGACTACTACAACCAGGCCATCGACGGCCAGGTGAATGTGGCCACCGCCCTGCGCCAGCCGGGATCGGTCTTCAAGCCCATCACCTACGCCACCGCCTTCGCCACCAAGAGATGGTCCCCCGCGACGGTGGTGGTCGATCAGCCGATTACGCGCCCCGACCCGACAGCAAGGAACGGCCTCTACCGGCCGGTGAACTTCGACGAACGCTGGCACGGGGCAGTGACCCTGCGCAGCGCCCTGGCCAACTCCTACAACATTCCGGCCGTGCTGCTTCAGGAGGCAGTGGGGACGAAGGAGGTGATCAAGACCGCCCGCGCGCTGGGGATCACCACCGAACTGCCGGAAGTGCTCAGCCTCACCCTCGGCGCTGGCGTCGTGCGCCTGCTGGACATGACCGCCGCCTACGGGGTCTTCGCCAACGGCGGCGTACGGGTGGCGCCGACGCCGTTCATCAAGATCACGGACAGTCGCGGCCAGGTGGTCTACGAGCTGACGCAGCCGAAGGGCGAGCAGGTACTGAGCACGGAGGTGGCCTACATGGTCACGGACGTGCTGGCCGACCAGGTGGCGCGCCGCCCGATGTTTGGCGACGAGCTTGATCTGGCCGGCGGGCGGACGGCCGCGGTGAAGACCGGCACGACCAACGACTTCCGCGATTCGTGGACCATCGGGTACACGCCCAGCCTGGTGGTGGGGACCTGGGTGGGCAATACGGACAACTCGCCCATGCTCCGTGTGGCGGGGGCGCTCGGAGCGGGCGCCATCTGGACCGAGTTCATGGACCAGGCGCTGAAGGGCCGGCCCAACGAGCGCTTCGCGGTGCCGCCCGGCCTCAGCCGCACGCGCGTGTGCGGCGTCACCGACCTGCTCATCACCGGCTCCTCGCCGGCCTGTAACCTCGGGGCGCCGGCCGTCATCCTGCCGCCCACGCCCACACGGCCAGCTCCCACGGCCACCGCCGCGCGCTAGCCCCGATCCCTCACGGCCAGCGGAGAGTTCCCTCTCCCACAGTGAGAGGGGGATGGCTCCTTTAGTCCCCTCTCCCTCTGGGAGAGGGCTAGGGTGAGGGCTCCAGCTTCACGGCCGCCGAGCGGGCATTAGCGTGTCTCAAGCAGCGACTGGCGCGCGCGCTCCGTCGCCTCCTGGTAGGGCATGTCCTTGGGGAAGGTGACCGGTTCGCCGACGATGAGCCGCACCCGTCCGCGCCTGATCGGGAGATAGGGGAACGGCGGGTTGCGCGGGAAGAGCCGGTCATAGCCTTCCAGCCTGAACGGCACCACTGGCACGCGCATCTCCACCGCCATCAGCCCCGTGCCCCCGAGGAAGGGCAGTAGCTGCCCGTCCACCTCGGGCTCCCCTTCGGGGCTCATGATCACGGCGTAGCCGGCGTCCAGGTAGCGCCCCAGCAGCTCCAGGCTGGGCCGAACGGCGCCCCCGCTCTTGACGAAGGGGAACGCCTGCACGACCAGCTCCCCCAGCAGCCCCTGCCAGCGGTCGCGCCCTTCCCACAGGCGCGCGTCGGCCGCGATGGCCACCCGCGAGCGGAGCTGGGGCGGGAGCGCGCGCAGCACGGCCAGCGCGGCGTACGGGCCCTGGTAGTTGAAGATGAGGATGGAGGGCAGGGGGATCTTCGCGGCGCGCTCCGGATGCACCACCTCCAGGTCCATCCAGCGGTCCTGCAGGCGGAACAGGACCTGCTGCAGCAGGCGCCGGAGGGCGCGGATGGGGGCGGCGCGGGGCCAGCGGGCAGGGGCAGCCGGCGCGGCGGCCGTGGTGGTGGCCTCCCCGGCCAGGCGCCGCAGCTCGCCGACGGTGGTCTGCGGCCCCACCTTTGCTTCGTCGATCGCGCGCCCCATCTCCTCCTCGATCATGGAGAGCAGCTCGACGCGGCCCAGCGAGTCCAGGCCGAGATCGGCCTCCAGCTCCTGATCGTCACGCACCTCGCCGGGCGAGCGCTGGGCGGCGCGGGCGATGATGCCGGTCAGCGGGTCAGCAACGGGCGCCTGGGCCACGGGCGCCGGCTCCGCCGCGCGTTCCGCCTCGGGGCGGCGCTGGCGCTCTACCCACGCCCGCACCGCCTTACGGTCGACCTTGAGCGTGGGCGTACGCGGGAAGTCCTCGTCCGGCCAGACGCTGTGGCTGGCGATCTGCTGGTGGGCCTCAAGCTGCCGGTTGACCTCGCGGACGATCTCCGCCGCCCGCGCCGGCTCGGCGGTGAGCAAGACGGCGTGCACCGCCTCGCCTCCGGGGCGCTCCACCCCGACCACACAGCTATCGCGCACCAAGGGATGCTGGTTCAGCGCTCGCTCCACGTCCTCCGGATAGACGTTGCGCCCGTCGGGCAGGACGATCTTGTACACCGCCCGGCCCGAGATGTGCAGGAAGCCGTCGGCGTCGAAGTAGCCGATGTCGCCGGTACGGAACCAGCCGTCCGTGAACGACTGCGCCGTCAGGTCGGGGTTGTTGTAGTAGCCGGGCGTCACCGTCGCGCCGCGGATCAGGATCTCGTTCTCGTCACCGATCTTGATCTCCACCCCCGGCACCGGCTTGCCCACACTGCCGAGGCGCTTCACCTCCCAGTTATTGATGGCGGCGGCGGCGCTGGTCTCGGTCAGGCCATAGCCTTCGAACACGGCGATGCCCATGCGCTCCCAGGCCTCGGCCACCGGCACGTGCAGCGGGGCGCCGCCGACGCCGAAGAACTGGAGGTGGCCCCCAAGCTGCCGGTGCACCGGCCGGAAGAGCAGGCGGCGCAGCCGGACCGGCAGGCGCGGGGCGAGCCGGTGCGCCAGCTCCCACTGGCGCGCCTTCCCCTGCTCCCGCGCACGGCGCTCCATGCCGGCCAGCATCAGGCGCAGCAGCTCCGGCACGATGGCCAGGCAGGTGATCTTATCTTCACGCATCGCGCGGCCGATGGTCACGGCGTTCACGCGCGGGACGTAGGTCACGCGGACGCCACAGGTGAAGGCGAGAAGCAGACCGATGGTCAGCTCAAAGGCGTGGCTCAGCGGCAGGATAGAGAGGGCCCGGTATTCCGGCCGCAGGGGGAAGGCGACGTGCAGCGCCGCCACCTCGGCCAGGAGGTTGCCGTGCGTGAGCATCACCCCTTTGGGCACGCCCGTGGTGCCTGAGGTAAAGGCGATCTCGCACAGGTCGTCCCGCTCCACCTTGGGGAGGGCCTCCACCGCCGCCGGCGGCGTGCCCGCGACCAGGTCGAAGAGCCGCTCCAGGGCGATCGTCTCCGTGACCGGCGGGCCAAAGGCGCCCTCCAGGTGCTCAGACTTAAACCCCAGGCGGGCCGCGGCCTCGGCGGCAAACCGGTTCAGGGTCTCCTGTGAAGAACGAATGTCAATCGGAACCACGACGATGCCGGCCAGCCAGGCCCCAAAATACAGCACTGAATATTCCGGCATGTTCGGCGCCCAGATAGCGATCCGGTCGCCGGGTGACAGGCCCTTGGCCAGGAGCCAGGCCGCCGTCTGGCGGGCGAGCGCACCGACCTGGCGGAACGTCACCCGCTCCAGGCGGAAGCCGCGGCGCACCTGGAACGCCACACTGTCGCCGAACCGCTCGGACGTGGCCAGGACGAGTTCACCCAGATTGCGGTACATCACCTGCTGTCCTCTCTGTCGCACTCGGCTCCCTACTGTTCACTCCCGGTTCCCGCTCCCCTGCGCGCTACACGCCAATCCCTCCTTCCCTAACCTTCCGTCCCTTCACCTGTCCCAGGCTGTCCATCCTCATCCTACCCGAAACGGGCGCACCAGGAAAGACGGATGAGGGGCATCGCCCCGGTCCACAGGCCTCAGGCCGACGCGGGCGCCGCGCGGACGGCGGCCGTCACGCGATCCGGCAGGCGGTAGCCCAGGGTGAAGGCCAGCAAGCCCAGGAGCACCCCGAGGCCGGCGATGGGGCCAATCAGGCGGATGCCGAGCGGCTGCTCCGCCGAGTAGCCGAACGTCTGCAGCACGACGCCCATGATCGCCGCCGAAAGGGCCACCCCGGCTTTGCCCAGCGTCTCCTCCACGCCATAGTACACGCCCTCGCGGCGCAGGCCGGTACGGGTCTCGTCATAATCGACGATGTCGGCGATGATCGGGTTGGGCAGGACCAGCAGGGCCGCCATGGGCATCCCCAGGAGACCGATGTACGCCACGCTCTGCAGGAGGGGATCGACCCCGGGCACCATACCCAGGAAGAATAGCCCGGGGAGCAGAACCACCAGCACGGCCATCGCCAGGCGGTAGACGAAGGCTTTGGAGCGCCGGCGTGCCAGCCAGCTCACGCCCGGCAGGCTGGCCAGCGCCACCAGGAAGAAGAGGCCGGTGACCAGGGACACGTCCGCCTCCGGGCGCCCGATGACTACGGTGACAAAGTAGGGGATGGCCTGCGTGAGCATGTTCAGGCCCAGGTAGAACATGATCTCGCTGCACACGAAGACCAGGAACTGGCCGTTGGTCGCCGTCAGCCGCAGGCCATCCCACAGGGAGAGCGGGCGCTCGTGGGCCGGCACCATCGGAAGGTGCCGCACGCCCAGGGCGCTGATGGCGATGGACGTGGCCGCCAGCAGGCCGAAGATGACGGCCATGCCGGCAAAGCCGACCCAGCCGATGACGGCCCCGCTGGCTACCAGCCCGACGCCGGCGCCGAAGATGCCAAAGGTCACCTTCCATGACGAGATCCGCACACGGTCGGGCGGATCGCGGGCGATCTCCGCCAGGACCGCCTCATAGGGCTGGTGGACCAGGGTGTAGCCCACGGAGTAGGCCTGGAGGACGATGAAGGCGTAGAGCGCCGTCCAGGGCAGGCCGGCGCCGGCCGGCGGGGTCCAGATGAGGAGAAAGGCGATGAGCAACAGAGGCGTACCGCCGACGATGAACGAGAGGCGGCGCCCCCAGCGGGTACGCGTGCGGTCGCTCCAGTGGCCGATGGCGGGGTCATCCACGGCGTCGAGCACGCGCCCGATGCCGAGCAGGAGGCCCAGGAGTGCGGGCGGCACGACCGTCGGCCGGCCGGCATCAGGCGGCGGCGCCAGAAAGTAGACCAGCCAGAGACTGAGCGTCTGGAACAGGACGTTGAAGCCGACGGCGCCCGAGGCGTAGAGCAGCTCATCGCTGCGCTGGCGGGGTCGTGAGGCCGGACCTGCGCCCGCCACAGCATGATCAGCGGGCGCTTGACGGGCAACCATCCGGTCAGGCACGTCCATCGCCGATCCCGCGCCATACACTCAGCGTGCCACTCGAATTACAGGCTAAGTATCCGCTGGTATGTTCGTGCGGGACAGGACGGACGGGCATCGATGGACAGGGCGACGCGAACATACCAGCGCCGACTTGGCCTTGCGGATTGGTACGCGGCGTCCGTCGATGAAGCATGCGGGCTAGCGCTCGTAGAGCTCGACGACGTCCTCATCTTCGAGGACGTGCTGGCGGCCAACGCGCTGGCCGCTGAACTTACCGGATTCGCCCCAGACGACGGCGTACCGCAGCTTCTCCCGCAGCTCGTGGTGGATAGCGTCCGCCAGATCGTCGATGGTGCTGCCCCGCGGCAGCACGAACGGCCTGGTCCGGTCGGCCGGGCGCCCCGGGGGCTTGGTATAGACGCGGATCACGTCCAGGGCATCGAACAGGGCGCGCCTGAGCGCCTCCAGGCCCTGTCCGGTGGCGGACGAGATGGCGAAGAGCGGCAGGCGGTCGCCGACCTCGAGAGCCAGCAGCTCGTAGCACTCGGCGGCGCCGGGGGCGTCGTATTTGGTCCCCGCCAGCAGCGCCTTCTTGCGGTAGGCGCCCGGGATCCTGTCTTCCTGCGGCGTCTGTGCGTCTTCCTCGTCTTCGTCGGCGCTCGCTTGCCGGTCAGGGGCGACGGGGAGCACGCGCATGGCGGCCAGCTCCTGCTGGAGCGTCTCCCAATCGCTGAGGGGGTCTTCGCTCAGATCGACCAGCAGCAGGAGCACGTCCGCCTGGCGGATGAGCGCGCGCTGCCAGCCGGGCGTCTCGCCGGGCACGACCGGAGGCAGGTCAACGAGCTGGACCTGGACGTTCTCGAAGGGCATCATCCCCGGCTGGGGCAGCTGCGTCGTGAACGGGTAGTCGGCGATCTTCGGCGTGGCGTTGGTGAGCACGGCCAGCAACTGCGACTTCCCCGCGTTGGGCAATCCGACCAGCGCGACCTGCCCGGCCCCCTCGCGCCGGACGGTGTAGAGCTGGGCGCGGGCCGCTCCCGCCTGGCGCTCCGCCTGCTCGGTGAGGGCGGCGATCCGGGCGCGGAGCTCGGCCCGCAGGTGGTCGGTGCCCTTGTGCTTGGGCATGACGGCCAGCATCGTCTCCAGGGCCTCAATCTTCTCCGCCGGCGACCGGGCGCGACGGTAGGCCTTCTCCGCTTCGAAGTACTGTGGCGGGAGGTTGGCCGGCATGGTCTGCTTCCTCTCGCTGCGCGGGCACTCTCGCTACCGAGCCGCCACGTGGCTCCGCGGTGCCCTCCGTCACATGAAGCTTACAGTGAGAACGCCGGCCATGCGCCTGGCCACGGCAACGTATACTCCGCCGCGAGCGCCCTGCCGGTCGCCGGCCAGGCAGCGGACCGATCACTGGAGGAGGTGCTCCATGCCCGAGGAACGAACCAAGTTTCTACTCGAGGAGCGGGACATTCCCACGCACTGGTACAACATCCTGCCCGACCTCCCGTCGCCACCGCCGCCGGTCCTGCACCCCGCGACGGGCCAGCCCATCGGCCCGGCCGACCTGGCGCCCCTGTTCGCCGAGGCGCTGATCAAGCAGGAGGTCTCCATGGAACGGGAGATCCCCATCCCCGACGAGGTGCGCGAGCTCTACAAGCTGTGGCGGCCGACGCCGTTGTACCGCGCCCGCCGGCTCGAGCGCGAGCTGGACACGCCGGCGCACATCTACTACAAATACGAGGGCGTCTCCCCCGCCGGCTCGCACAAGCCGAATACGGCCGTCGCCCAGGCGTACTACAACCGGCAGGAGGGCATCCGGCGGCTGACCACGGAGACGGGGGCCGGCCAGTGGGGCTCCGCCCTGGCCCTGGCCTGCACCCTGGTGGGCCTGGACTGCACCGTCTACATGGTGCGGGTGAGCTATGATCAGAAGCCCTACCGGCGTTCGATGATGCAGGCCTATGGCGCGGAGGTGATCCCCAGCCCATCGGACCGGACCAGCGCGGGGCGCAAGATCCGCGCCGATTTTCCCGATTCGCCGGGCTCGCTGGGTATCGCCATCTCCGAGGCGGTGGAAGACGCGGCCACGCACGACGACACGCACTATTCGCTCGGGTCCGTGCTCAATCACGTCCTGCTGCACCAGACCGTGATCGGGCTGGAGGCCAAGCGGCAGATGGAGCTGGCCGGCGAGTATCCGGACGAGATCATTGGCTGCGTCGGTGGCGGGTCCAACTTCGCGGGCCTGGCCTACCCCTTCGCCCGCGACAAGCTGGCCGGCAGCAAGCCGGCGCTGCGTCTGCTGGCCGTGGAGCCGGAGGCCTGCCCCACGTTGACGCGCGGCGAGTACACCTACGACTACGGCGACACAGTGGGCCTGACGCCCCTGGTGAAGATGTACACCCTGGGGCACACCTTCGTCCCGCCGGCGATCCACGCCGGCGGCCTGCGCTACCACGGCGATGCCCCGTCGCTGTGCCTGCTGGTGCACGAGAAGGTGATCGACGCCGTGGCCTACCACCAGACGGCGTGCTTCGAGGCGGCCGTCCAGTTCGCCCGCGCCGAGGGGATCATCCCCGCGCCGGAGGCGTCCCACGCCATCCGCGCGGCCATCGACTCGGCGCTGCGCGCCAGGGAGGCCGGCGAGCGGCGGGTGATCCTGTTCAATCTCTCCGGCCACGGGCACTTCGACATGAGCGCCTATGACGCCTACTTCAGCGGGAAGCTGCAAGATTACGCCTACCCGCGGGAGATGGTGGAGGAGGCCTTGCGCCACCTGCCCAAGGTGGGCTAGCCCCTCATGCCTCTTCGATCACAGTCTGATAGCGCCCACGCGCTGTGGCTCGAGCACGTGGACCGTATCCACGAAGCGAATGGTGCGTGACTGGAGCCCCATCACCAGGGAGTGGGTGCGGGCGCCGCCTCCGAAGAAGCGGACCCCCTTGAGCAGCGAGCCATCGGTCACGCCGGTGGCGCAGAACATGATCAGCGATCCGGACGCCAGGTCGCTGGTGTCGTAGACGCGGGCGGGATCGATCCCCATCTGGCGGCAGCGCTCGCGCTCGGCGTCGTTCCGCGGCAGGAAGCGCGCCAGGATCTGACCCCCCAGGCAGCGTAACGCGGCGGCTGCCAGCACCCCTTCGGGAGCCCCGCCGGACCCGAGCACGCAATGCTCGCCGGTGCCTGAGACGGCGACGGAGATGGCCGCTGAGAGGTCGCCGTCGGCGATCAGCCGGATGCGCGCGCCGGTGGCCCGCACCTCTTCGATCAGGGTGCGGTGCCGCTCGCGGTCCAGGATGACCACCGTGATGTCTTCCAGGTGCCGGCCGAGGCTGTCCGCGATAATGCGCAGGTTGGCCGCGACCGGAAAGTCTAGGCTCACCTTGCCGGCCGCCGCCGGCCCGACGCAGAGCTTCTCCATGTAGATGTCCGGCGCGTGGAGCAGGCCATTCCGCTCGGCGACAGCCAGGACCGAGATGGCCCCGTCCTGGCCCCGCGCCACCAGGTTCGTCCCCTCCAGCGGATCGACGGCGATGTCCACCTCCGTGGCGTCGCCCGGCGCGCCGCTGCCGTTGCCGTCCGGCGAGCCGCCGCCGACCTTCTCCCCGATGTAGAGCATGGGCGCCTCGTCCCGCTCCCCCTCGCCGATGACGATGGTGCCGTCCATGTGCACCTCATCCATGGCGCGGCGCATCGCCTCCACAGCGGCCAGGTCGGCGCCGTGGGCGTCGCCTCGCCCCATGAACCGCGCCGAGGCCAGCGCCCCCGCCTCGGTGACCCGCACGAACTCCAGCAGTAGAGACCGTTCCATGGTGTACCCCTCCCCATGTGTGGCTACATGACGCGCCGCGGGCCCGGGCGGCCGGGCCCCGCCGCCCAGAAGCGTAGCCTACTCGCAGGCAGGGGCCAAGGCACTATGAGCGGAGCCCTCACCGCCGCGTGCTTCGCAGGCTCACGCGCTCCCAGCGGAGCCCTCAGCCTACCCCTCTCCCAAAGGGAGACGGGACTCGTCACTCACCCTAACCCTGTTTCACGCGGAGACGGGGCTCCTCGCTGGCCGAGAATACTCCGGGCTCAGCCGGCGCCGTTCCGCCGCCACAGCGAGCAGGCCGGATCGAGATCGCGCGTGCGGACCAATCACGGGGGCCAGGGGCGGGCGAAGTTGCTGATGATCGGCCCGCCGAACCGGATGTCCGGCTGGTCGTCGAGAAACTGGAACCGCTTGGGGTTGTCGAGATCGCGCTCGAAGCGCGGACCGGGCCAGACCCCGAGGCTGAGGTCATCCCAGTTGACGTCGAAATACGGCACGGGGTTGGTGGCGACGGCGCGGCCCCCCTTGCGGATCTCCAGGTGCAGGTGCGGGTTGCGCGTGCAGTTGTAGGGAGCGATGCTGTCCCCGGTGTTGCCCACCACCTGGCCCGGCTGGACCATCTGCCCCACCTCCACATGGCGCGTGCGCTCTACCAGGTGGCCGTACATGGCGATGTTGCCGTCGAAGAGCTGGATGACCACGTTGTGCGGCGGGGAGCCGTAGTCGCCGTCGATCGCGATCACGCGGCCCGGCGCCACGGCCACCACCGGCGTGCCGCAGGGCGCCGCGAAGTCGATGCCGAAGTGGATCCCCTGGCCCTGAGCGTAGGTGGAGTTGCGCCCGCGATAGCCGCCGGTGGTGAGCCCGTACCACTGCGCCACGTACCAGGTGGACGGGCCGGGCGGCGTCGCGAAGGGCAGGCGGTAGGGCTTGCTGCCGCTGCCGGCAGGCGCCGGCGGGGGGATTTCGGGCACCGGCGCCTGCTCGTTCCCCTGGATGCCCGGCGGGAGCGAGAGCTGCCACAGGCACCGGTCATCCGCGCAGACGAAGACGAGCTGCGTCCCGTCCGGCGAGCAGTCCCAATCGTAGTTGGCGACGCGAAAGGGCGTTTTCGCGGGGTCGGTCAGGCGGCGGGCGGCGCCGTTGCCGGGGATCACCTCCCACACCTCGTGGCTATGGGCCGGCGACGAGCGCACCGGCAGCACCAGCAGGCGGTTCTGCACCGTCCAGCGGTAGGATCCGACCAGCTCCACGCGCCGGCGCAGGGAGCCATCGGTCCGCGTGACCCAGAGGCCGTTCTCAGACGGGTCGGGGTTCCACATCGCCACGTGGGCCACCCACGTCCCATCGGGCGAGGGCAGGATGCCCGTCAGGCGGCGGGAGCGGGCCAGCTCGATCAGGGTACGGTCGCGCAGGTCGAAGGCCCACAGCGAGGGATCGTCCCGCTCCGCCCGCCGGCCGCTGAGCAACAGGCAGGCGTTCGGCGTGCCGTCCGGCGCAGGGAGCCAGGCCAGGACGGAGCCATTGATGGGCAGCTGGACGCGCCGCGCGTACTGGCCGTCGGCGCCGGCCACGACGATGGTCGTGAGCTGGAAGCCAGGGGCAGTACCGGAGAAGCCCATGGCCGGGCCAGGTGGCGGGCCGCCCGGCTGCCCGGCACCGGCCGTGGTGTAGGCCACCAGCGTGCCATCGGCCGAGAAGACGGTGCTGGTCGTCGTCGGCAGCGTCCAGCTACGGCCCGATGGGACGTGCAGCACGTAGGTGTCCCGCTGGGCCGGGCGGGCGGCCGCGACCAGGGTGCCACCAGCGACGTAATAGCCCCATTCGGTCCGCTCGCGCCAGACGGCGCCGCTGGCCGGATCGACGCACCAGGTGCCGCCCTGCCCCGGCGCCGGCTGGTCGTAGAAGAGAATACGGGCTCCATCCGCCGACCAGAACGGTTGCACCACGCCTTCCACAGGGAGCTTCGCCAGCACGGGCTCCGGAGGCGGGGGCGGCGTCGGCGCTGGTGCTGACGTCGCCGTTGGTTCCGGCGGAGGCGGCGTCGCGGGCGGCTCCGGCTCCTCCTGGGCGGCGGGGGCGGCAGGCGCCGTGGCCCGCACGGCCGGCGCGCAGGCCGCGGCGGCCGCGCTGAGCAGGCCACCCAGCATGCGCCGGCGGGGTGAAGGAGACGGAGAGGCCGGCGCTATGGCGCGGCCGGCTCTGGCCGCACGTTGCCGGCGGGGCCAGCTGGCCGCCGTACCGGACGCCGGACGAGGTCCGGCGTCGGGGAAGACCCGTGGCGGCAGCCGGCCACTCGTACCGGCGCGGCCGCCGTGGGGGGGACCGTCAAGGGTCAGTTCACGGGAGTGGTGGCTGGCATCGCCGCAGGGTTCGCCTTCACGGCACATGGCACGACAGGGTCACGGCTCGAACCGCCTCTTGATGTGGAGCTCGCCAGCGCCGGCACGGCCGGTCGCCGGGCCGGCAGGAGAGTGCTTCTAGTCTACGATGGCGCGGGCGGATTCGGGTCGCCAGGGGTACGGTGCCGGAGCGGATTTAGCAACCTGTTAACGTAACCCGAGCGGGCGATCCGCGCCGACGCGCCTGCATTCGTCATGGCTGGTGATCTGTTGCCTCTCCCTCTGGTCGTCCCAGCTTCGGTGGGGATCCTGGACAAGGGTGACGGCACCGCTCGTGAATAAGCCAGGCTAAGTAGGCGCTGGTACATTCGTGCGGGAGAGGATTGCCGGGCATCGATGCACATGGCGGCGCGAACATGCCAGCGGATACTTAGACGCCGGCAGGCTTCAGCCCGTTCAACGTCCGCCAGGGGCGCGGGGCCCCTGAGACAAGGGGCGGCCCTGGACGTAGCGGTCCAGGGCCGCTGATGGCGCGCGCCGGTGTGGCTCGTGTGTGAGAGCGCCGTCAGGCGGGCTGCCTAGCCGGCGTCCCTGCCGGCGCCCCGATGCCGACCGTCTCGCGCACCATGGACGGCAGCCGTAGCAGCGTGGCGCGGCGGGTGCGGCTGGTGGCCAGCAGCCAGACGCTGGCCAGGAGGTAGAGCACCCCCACCCCCAGGCGCACCTGCATGTCGATGGCGTGGTGCAGGGCAGGTTCGCCGGGCACGAAGATTGGCACGAAGAGCGGGACCAGCAACTGGAAGAGGAACGTCACCAGCAGGACCAGCGCCTCACGCACGTTCAGATCAAAGTTGGCGATCAGGACGAGGGCGAAGAGCGATTGGGCGCTGGTGAGGAAGAGTTCCTCCGTCTGGCGCGCATCAAGCGGGAGGTCGGCCACGCTCCCCTTGGCCACGCTGTAGGCCAGGCCGAGCGTGCCGATGAGGAGCGTCCACTGGTTCACCTTGGAGGCCACCAGCGTGCGCAGGCCGGCGCCGGCTAGCCCGTTCCAGGCGAAGAGCAGCGCCACCAGGAACTCCGGCGACTCCGACGCAAGGGGCGCCAGCCACTGCACGAGCAGGAACTCGTCGATCCCCAGCGCGGCGCCGGTCTTGACCAGCCCCTCCGCGAACGGCTCGGCGCTGACGAAGATCACCAGCCCCGAATAGATGAACAGGGCGTAGGTCGTCAGACGGCGCAGCAGGGCCGGCAGGCTGCCAATGGCCGCCGCGGGGCCGACCAGCTCCGGCTCCTCCGCCGGGGCGCGGGCCGTGCCCCAGGCGTACACCGCGAAGAGCGACACCAGCACCACCGTATCCAGCAGGCCGATGCCGCCTTTCAGCGGGATGAAGAACGAGTAGAGCGTGGCGGCGCCGAGCGCCGTGAGCTCCAGCGACTGGCTCTTGTGCAGGATGACGGCGTCGCCGACCACCTGGCCCGGCTCGTCTGCGCGGCCGATCGGGCGGCCGGCCAGCCGGCGGCGCGTCCGCCACCAGGCCAGCAGCACCACCGCGCTCCACCCCAGGCCGATCAGGAGCCGGTTGGCACCGGTCATATTGGCCACGGCGTACGGCGCCTGCGTGGGATCGGTGGCGGCACGCCAGGCGAAGACGATATCGACGGCGTATTCCGGCATGACGGCGATGAGCGAAAGCAGGGCCAGGGCCAGGGCCTGCGAGACGTCCATCTGAAAGGCCTCCGCCGCCCAGGAGAGGAGGAAGGCGGCGCCGAGAATGCCGAGGCCGGAGAAGAAGGCCATCGGCACCGGGTGGAGGTGGTGGTAGTCGGTGGTGAAGCGCAGGACCAGCCATGGCAGGGCCAGCGACGCCGCGCCCCCGATCCATAGCCACCCTTTGCGCGTGGCTGCCGGCGGTGGGCGGTGCGGCGCCACGTGCGGTGGCGGCGGTGGCGGCTCGACCGCGCCATCCGGCCGGACATGCGGCACGTACTCCTCGGTTCGCTCGAGGTCTCTCGTTTGGGTCCGATCTGGGTTGGTCTTCACGGGGACCTACGGTTCCTTTCCTGGGGATATCCGGTTCAACGTCCGGCGCGCGGGCAGCATCCTGCAGCGTTGCTGGGGCAGGCTCTGTGCCAGCGACAGGCAATCAGGGACACTCAGGGGGCGCGTTCCTGGGACCGGGGTGGAGGTTCAAGCTCGGTCGGCCCCACACTGGCCACGACCGGGCTGCGGCGGTGGAACCAGTGCGCGGCGCAGACGGTAACGCCGGCCAGCACGAGCGGCACAACCACCTCCTCCCAGTGCGGCAGCGCCAGCCAGGCGTGCAGGGCCGGATCGTGCAGGATCATGGTGGCGCCCGTGTGGGCGATCACGGCCGTGGCCAGGTAGGCCAGCCACCAGGCGCGATTGAGCAAGGCGGCCACCAGGTTCCCGCCCAGCATCATGATGCCCATACTCAGGGCCAGGCCAAAGAGCAGGAGGCCCGTGTGGCCGCCGGCCGCGCCGGCCACGCCCAGAATGTTGTCCAGGCTCATGACGAAGTCGGCGACCACGATGGTCAGAATGGCGTCCCGCAAACGCTCCGGGGAGGCGTTCTCTTCGGCCCCTGCCGCCTCTTCCTTGAGCAGCTTGAAGGCGATCCACAGCAGCAGCGCCCCGCCTAGCAGCCGCAGATACGCCACCTGTAGCAGCAGGCTGGCGCCCACGGTCAGCGTGACGCGCAGCAGGATCGCCGCCGCGGCCCCGCCAGTGATGGCGATGCGCCGCTGGCGCGGGGGCAGGCGGTGCGCCGCCATACCGATCACCAGGGCGTTGTCGCCACTGAGCACGAGGTCGATCAGCACGATGCTGAGGAGCGCTGTCGCCAGCGCCGGAGCCGTCTCTACCAAAGCGCCATCCGTGCGGCCGCCAGGACAAGACGATCCGGCGATCGGTCGCGCGCAGCGCTGGCCGGCAGAAGACGACACCCGCGCCGAGACGCGACCTCGCCCGTCCCATGGCAGGCAGGGATCGCCGCTCGAACGCAGGTCTGGCGGTTCGCCTCAGGCGAACGGGACACCGGAGCGTTGACCCCGAAGGGACGCTCGTGCTGACGGCACTCCCGACGGCGCGGCGGCCACCCCGCCGCCCGCTACTCCCCTACGAACGGTACGAGCAAAGTATAAACGACCGGTCCAAGCGGCACCGTGTGCATATGCCTGCCCAGGCCCCAGGCGCGCGCAACAGGTCCAGAACTAGCTGCCGTGGCGGGCCCCACCCCCTGGCCCCGTCCCCGACACGGAGACGCGGGGAGGGGGAACGAAGGCCATGGCCTGGCGCCAGCCGGACCTGGCGCGCGGGCCCGCGCACCTCCGGCCGTGCGCCAGCCCTGCCACCGGCAGTATGATTGCGCCACGCACCTGGCCAGCGTCCCTGGACGATAGCGGTGATCCCGGTGATCCCAAGGTCACGACGAGGGACGAGGAGTGGCAGGCTGTGGCGCCAGGCTGAGGAGATCGGCGCCGGCCTCGCCGTCTCACAGTCGAGGCCGGTAGAAACCATGGACGGACACAGGCGGCGACGCAGGCGGAGCAGGAGTGGCCGGTGGGCGCCTGGTCTGCTCCTATGTCGTGTCAAGCAATTTCGACACGTCATGTGCCGTTCCGCCGAAGGCGAGAAGGGCTGGTCGTCAGGGGCCAGTGCGAACGGACACACCAGTGCGAACGGACGGAGGGAGAGCACAGCACGATGGACGCGCTCTGCATCCGCGCCGCACGGCTGATCACCGGCCGCGGGCGCGAGGTGATCGATGACGCGGTGGTGTTCGTCGAGGGCGGGCGGATCGCGGCCGCTGGCAGGGCGGCGGAGCTACCTGCCCCTACACCGGGCGTGCCGTCGGTGACGTACCCACAGGGAACGCTGCTGCCGGGCCTGGTCGACGCGCACGTCCACCTGACCTTCCGGCGAGGCGAGACCAGCGTCGAGCACGCGCAACGGGTATCCGATGAGCAGGCCCTCCTGCGGGGCGTGCAGGCGGCGGGGCGGATCCTGGCCGCTGGCGTCACCACCGTCCGCGACTGCGGGGCGCGGGGCCGTATCGCGCAGGCGCTGCGGGATGGCGTGCGCGATGGGTTCATCGCCGGCCCGCGTCTCCTAGCCAGCGGCCCGCCGGTGACGACGACCGCCGGCCACCTCTGGGCGGTCGGGTACGAGGCCGATACGGCGGACGAGGGGCGGCGCGCCGTCCGCCGCCTGGTCAAGGAGGGGGCCGATTTCATCAAGGTCTGCGCCACGGGCGGCGGGATGACCCCCGGCAGCATGGTCGGGCGGGCGCAATACTCGGTGGCCGAGCTGCGCGCCATCGTGGACGACGCCCACCGGCTGGGCCGGCACGTCGCCGCCCACGCGCATGGCACGGAGGGGATCGCCCGCGCCGTCGAGGCTGGCGTGGACACGCTCGAGCACGTCTCTTGGCTCGATCTTACGGGCCGGCAGCCTGCGTTCGACGAGCGGGTGGCGCAGGAGATGGCGCGCCGGGGCATCGTCGCCAACATCGCCTCCAGTGCGCCCCGCGACCTAGTGGAGCGGGGGCGGCCGTCGTCAGGCGCCGGCTCCGCGGGTGACGGCAGGGGCGACGCCGCGGCGGCCAGTACCAGGCCGGCCCCGGTGCGCTGGGAGCACGCCCGCCGGATGCGGGAGCTGGGCGTTGCCGTCTGCTTCTCCACCGATGCCATCTACGGGTGGTGGGACGATGGGCACGACCTGAGCTATCTGGCCCAGGCGCTGGTCGAAGGGGGCGGATTTGCGCCCCTGGACGTGATCGAGATGCTCACCGCCGTGCCGGCGCGGGCCATCGGCTGGGGCGACCGCATCGGTACCATCGAAGCAGGTAAGCTGGCCGACCTGCTAGTCGTGGAGGGCGACCCCGCCACGGACATCCGGGCGCTGCACCGCGTGCTGGCCGTCTACCAGGAGGGCAGCCGCCAGTCGGGACCAAGCATCAAGGGAGCAGGCGATGCAAACGCAATCTGACCTGGAGGTGGTCGTTTCCGGCTATAACTCGCCCGAGGGGCCGGCCTTCGACCGAGCGGGAAACCTCTACTTCGTCAACTGGCTGACCAGCTCCATCGTACGCGTCACGCCGGACGGGCAAGCGGCCGAGTTCGCCAACACCGGCGGCATCCCCGCCGGCCTGGCCTTCGACCGCGAGGGGATCCTGTACGTCGCTGACGAGGGGGCGCAGTGGCACGGCGTCCTGCGCGTCACACCGGACGGCCGGATCACGCCGTGGGTGCAGGAGTTCGAGGGGCAGCCGCTCAACGGGGCCAACGATCTCTGCTTTGCCCCCGACGGCGTGCTGTACTTCTCCGATCCCTGGGGCTCGTCGCTGGAGCGGCCGATTGGCGGCTTCTACCGCGCCTTCGCGGACGGCCGGCTGGAGCGCATCGACCACGGCCTGGCCTTCCCCAACGGCGTTGCCGTCCAGGCCGACGGCCGCGCCGTGTATCTGGCCGAGACGTGGCACAACCGCGTCTGGCGGTACGAGCTCCACGCGGATGGCCGCATCGGCGACCACACCGTCTTCTGCCGGCTGCAGGACTCGCCCGGGCCGGACGGCATGTGCTTCGACGAGCAGGGCAACCTCTACGTCGCGCACTACAGCGCCGGGCGCGTGGACGTCTTCGACCCGCGCGGGAAGGAGATCTTCCGCATCCCGACGCCGGGCAAGCAGACGACCAACTGCGCCTTTGGGGGGCCAGATCGCACCTGGCTGTACATCACGGAGGTGGAGACCGGGTCCGTCTACCGCGTCCGGCTCAACGTACGCGGGCAGCCGCTCTACGCAGACCTCTAGTGGGTCCTTTGTCATGCCGACGGCCATTCCGCTCGGGGAGCCAATGGCCACAGCCATGCCAAGTGACCCAGTAGCCTCGGTTATTCGAGAGCGGAGCTCCCACCGCCGCCTGCTTCGCGGGCTCCCGCTCTCCCAAAGGGAGAGGGGACTGGGGTCTCCGCCAAAGGGAGAGAGGATGGCGCGAGGGAGACGGGAGTGCGCGCGGGGCGGGCCAGTAGCGCGGCGCGCGACTTGCATCACACCCGTGGCGATCGGCCCGGCAGCGGGCCATGTCACCGATTGCTCCTGGGTGCTGCACGATGTCCCGGCTGCGCCGCGACCTGATGATCCACCGCCGGCTGCGCCGCACGGCGCCGGCCAGCCACCGCCTGGTGTGGCTGCTGGCGTTCCTGGTCGCCCTGCCGTTCGGGGGCTGCGCCATGGCCCTGGTCGGCGGCGGGGGGACAGCCTACGCCGTGGCCGCCATCACCAGAGACCTGCCCAGGCCCGAAGACCTGCGCGCCCGGCCCCTGCCGCAGGTGACCCAGCTCTACGATCGCACCGGCCAGCACCTGCTCTACGAGTTCTACGAGCAGCGCCGGATCATCGTCCCGCTCAAAGACATCGCCCCGGTGATGATCCAAGCCACCCTGGCCGCTGAGGACGTGAACTTCTACCAGCACGGCGGGTTCGACCCCCGCGGCTTGCTGCGGGCGGCCTGGGTCAACTTCCGCACTGGGGAGACGGTCCAGGGCGGCTCGACCATTACCCAGCAGCTCGTCAAGCGCATGCTGCTTTCGCCGGAGAAGTCCTACGCCCGCAAGCTGCGCGAGCTCCTGCTCGCCATGCAGGTGGAGCAGCGCTATAGCAAGGACCAGATCCTGGAGCTCTATCTGAACGAGGTCTACTACGGGAACCAGGCCTACGGGGTGGAGGCGGCGGCGCTCACCTACTTCGGCAAGCACGCCCGTGACCTCAACCTGGCTGAGGCGTCGATCCTGGCGGGGCTGGTGCAGCAGCCGAGCACCTACAACCCGGTGGACCGCCTGCCGGCCGCCCTGGCCCGCCAGGCGGAGGTCCTGGACGTGATGGTCAAGAACGGCATGGTCACGCCGGAGCAGGCGGAGGAGGCCAAGCAGCAGGCCGCGGCCATGACCTACCTGCCAGCGCAAACGGAGATCCGGGCGCCCCACTTCTCCTTCTACATCAAGAAGCTGCTCCAGGAGCAGTTCCCCCCTGACGTGCTGGCCCGCGGCCTGAAGGTGATCACGACGCTCGACCTGAACCTGCAGGAGCGCGGGCAGGAGATCGTGCGCCGGCGCGTGGACCAGATCCGCTGGCAGCGGGTGAACAACGGGGCCCTGGTCGCGCTTAGCCCGCAGACCGGCGAGATCCTGGCCATGGTCGGCAGCTACGACTACCACAAGAAGGAGATCGATGGGGAGGTGAACGTGGCCCTGGCCCTGCGCCAGCCTGGCTCCTCCTTCAAGCTCTTCACCTATGCCACCGCCTTCGCCACCGGCAAGTGGTCCCCGGCCACGCCCGTCACCGACCAGCCGATCATCCGGCCGGACTTCACCGCGCGGGACGGCGCCTATCGCCCGAAGAACTACGACGACCGGTTTCACGGCACGATGACCCTGCGCCAGGCCCTGGCCAACTCCTACAACATCCCCGCGGTGCTGGTACAGGAGGCGGTAGGGACGCGGGAGGTGATCAAGACGGCGCGGGCCATGGGCATTACCACCGAGCTGCCGGAGGTGCGCAGCCTGACGCTCGGCGCGGGGGTGGTCCGGCTGCTGGATATGACGGGGGCCTACGGCGCGGTGGCCAACGGTGGGAAGCTGGTCGAGCCGGTGGCGATCCTGCGCGTGCTGGACTGGCAGGACCGCGTGCTCTATGAGTACACGCCTCCCCCCGGCAGGCAGGTCATCTCGCCCGAAGTGGCGTACCTTTTGGCCGACGTGCTCTCCGACGCCGCGGCGCGGCGCCCGATGTTCGGCACCGTGCTGGACCTGGCCGGGGGACGGATTGCGGCCGTCAAGACGGGGACGGCCAACGACTACAAAGACTCCTGGACGCTTGGTTTTACGCCGTACTTCGTGACCGGCGTGTGGGTCGGGAACACCGACAATAGCCCGATGCTGCAGGTGGCCGGGTCGCTCGGCGCCGGCTACATCTGGAAGGAGTTCATGGACACTGTCCTGGCCGGCCTGCCGAATGTGCCCTTCACGCCGCCGCCCGGCGTCGTGCGCGCCCCCGTCTGCCCGGGGCGGCGCGACACCGACCTGTTCATCGGTGGCACGGAGCCGAAGACCGGTTGCCCGCCGCCGATCCCCAACGTGCAGCAGCGGTACTCGCCGGACGAGTTCCGCCTGCTGCCGCTGGACGTGCAACGGCGCGTTCCGGCGGAGCTGCGCCCCACTTCCGGGCGCTAGCTGGCCAGGAGTATTACCCACCGGCCATATGTTCCCTCTCTCTGTGGGAGAGAGGGCTCCGCTCTTGGATAGCCCAGACTGGCCCTGCCCGCCGCCCCGCGGGGGCGCGCATGCGCCCTTATCCACAATGGCGTTGCGCCCAGTTTCGGGGCGAGCGTGGGCGCTCGATCGGTGCCGGCGACCGCGCTGCTCGCTTACACTATTCGCTACGCCCGAGCGCAACGTGGACTCAGGGCGGCACTACTGGACTACCGGACGCGAGTAACTCTATGACAGCAAGAAAGCCCGACGGAGTGGAAGCTATGATCCAGCCAGCGCCTGGGAATAGGTGGCGCACGCGGGCGCAGGTCCTTCGCGGTGGTGCGGCACTCGCCTCGGCGGCCGCCGGCGCGGCGCTGCTGGCGGCCTGCCGGCCTGGAACAGCGGGCGAGGGCGAGGCAACCGCCAGCAAGAGGGCGGTCAAGCTGACGTTCGAATGGCCCACCTATACCCCACCCAAACAGGAGTGGGCCGAGTTCGCGATGAAGGCATACACGCAGAAGTTCCCCCACGTCACCATCGAGCCCATGTGGAACACCAATCCGACAGAGAAGCTGACCACCACGCTCGCTGGCGGTCAGCCGCCCGACGTAGGCTGGTTTGGCGTGGGCCACTGGCAGTTCTACCAGGCGTTCAAGCCCGTGGAGCCGCTGATGGCCGCGCGTAAGATCAGGCTGGAGGACTACTTCCCCAAGATCGTCGAGGCAATGAAGTGGCGGGGCAAGATGTACGCCTTCCCCATGGGGATCAATACCAGTGCCATGTTCGTCAATAAGGGCATCTACCAGAAAGCAGGCGTGGCGCTGCCGACCGATGAGCAGACCTGGGATGACCTGGTCAATACCGGCCGACGCCTGACGTCCGGCGAGGGCGCGCAGAAGATCTGGGCCAATAACGTCGCCTATTACACCAGCTACTGGCCTGTCGCCTACGGCGGCGGATGGATGGACGCCGACGCCACCAAAATCATGATTGATAATCCCCAGACCCTGAAGGTGCTCACGCTCCTGCGCGAGATGTGGGACCGGCACGGGGTCTGCCCGACCCCGAAAGAGAACGCGGAGATTGGCCTGCTGCCGCTCTTCGCCACGGGGCGCGTGGCGCAGTTCGCCGGCGGCACGTGGGGGCTGGACCCCTTCCGCCGCGAGAGCTTCGACTGGGACATTGTCGAGGTGCCGGCGCTGGTCGATGGTGGCAAGAAGTACCGCGGCGCCTTCTGCGGCACGGAGGAGATCTTCGTTGTAAAGGGTACGCCCAACGAGGATCCAGCAGCCGACTTCGCCGCGTGGCTCTGCAGCCCCGAGCACCTGACCTGGGCGGGCAATAAGGGACACATCATCCCCGCGCACCAGAAGACGGCGAAGGACGCGTTTGTGACCCCGCCAAACGATACGCGACCCAGGAACATCCAGGCCTTTGTCCGCGCCGCCAGCTATGCCCCGCCGATCATTCCGCACCCGCTCAACAGCGAATTGGGCAGGGCGTACAACGGGGCGGTAGCCAAGTGGCTCGGGAGCGCTAACGCACCGACCAACACGCTCACGGCCGCCCAGGCGCTTAAGGAAGCCCAGTCTGAGATGCAGCGCATCCTCGACGATTGGAACAGGGTCAACCCGAAGTGATCCCCAAGACGCCGAGCTAGCCTGACGTATTCACGAGCGGCGCCCTCACCACCGGCCGCGTCGCGGGCCCCCGCCCTCCCACCGCGAGCGGGGACCCGCCGCTGGCCGCGGATCGCCGGGCTCGGACCTCCCAAGGGTGAGGGCATGCGCAGTGCTCGCGGGAGCGCTTACCGGCGTTCCATGCCTGTGCTATCCAGGGCGATCTGCGCCAGACGTCTCGGCAGCTCGGTGGTGAGGGCGTACTCGCCGTGGGCGATCCAGTGCACCAGCGAAGGGATGGCCCACCGTAGCCCGCGGCTGGCGCGGAGGTGGTGGTGTTGCGGCAGCCCCGAGAAGAAGACGATGGGTAGCGACGGTAGATCGGCGTGGACGCGCTGCTCCAGCTCATCCGGGCTCAGGCGGAGCGCTCCTGGGTCGGCCACGAGCAGATCGTATCCGGCGAGGGTCTCCAGGTCCGGCAAGAGCCGGAACCAATCGATCTCCAGCGGCGGTACGTCCGGGAGGCGCGCGGCGCCGGCGTAGGACGCTTCGTCTTCGTCGTTGGCGACCCAGCAGACGCGTAGAGGCGCCAGCCAGCCACTGCCGCGCACGCTCATGGTCGCGTCTCGCTCAGGGCGCTCATGCCATGTGTCATGACACGAGTATGGCATCCGCAGACGCGGTGGAACGCTGCCAGTGTGTGCGGGCCTGGCGCTACCACCAGCGTGGCATCCGCGGACGCGGTGGAACGCTGATGATCGCCGCGATCGACCCGCTCATCAGGAGATGGCAGCCGCGATCCTGATGGAACGCTACACTGGCGTGAGCGTGGCCTCTCCCCTTCCTCCGATGCCGGCCTCACCAGAGCACGGGCGCCGGCCCCTGCGGGCGCACGGGCTCGCGCCCGGCTTCCTGCCACCCGCGCCCCTGAACGCGATCACCGACGTCGCCGGGGTGATGGTGGGGCATGTCACGCGCGAACGCACCGGGGTGACGGCGATCATTCCCGCCGCCGGAAACGAGTTCGAGGAGAAGGTGCCGGCCGCCGCCTTCGTGCTGAACGGCTTCGGCAAGGCGGCCGGCCTACTACAGGTGATGGAGCTGGGCACGCTCGAGACCCCCATCATCCTGTGCAATACCCTGGCCGTGGGGCGCTGCGCGGACGCCCTCATCGACCACGTGCTGGGCGCGAACCGGCAGGCGCGGAGTGTCAATCCGGTGGTGCTGGAGTGCAACGATGGCCGGCTGAACGACATCCGCCGCCGGGGCGTGACCGGCGACGACGTGCATGGGGCACTGGCGGGGGCGGCCCCCGGACCCGTCGCGCAGGGGGCGGTCGGGGCCGGGCGGGGTATGGTCGCCTTCGGAGTAAAAGGGGGCATCGGCACCGCCTCGCGCCGGGTGATCCTGCCGGGCCAGTCGCCACCGGAGACGGCAGGCCAGGCGCCGGCGGCCTACACCGTGGGCGCGCTGGTCCTGGCGAACATGGGCGA
>DAOTTI010000034.1:0-3996 GCA_034437795.1 Chloroflexota bacterium
CCGCGCCGGCCACCGGTCGGCGTGGCCGGCCCCGTCTTTGGGAGATGACCCCGCGGCCCGACTGAGGCCATCGGCAGGAGCAGGAAACCAGGTCCAGGGATCTATAGACATAGATACCGGCACCGTCACTCTCACGGGCACGACCACAGCTAGTTGTGAAGGGAGGAACACACGTCATGGCGCAGACAGCCCAGCAGGTGCAGCCACCGCAGCCAGTCGCCGGGGAGCGGGCGTCGCTGGTGATCCGCGTGGCCGGTGAGGCGGGCGAGGGGATCAAGAAGCCGGGTGAGCTGCTGATCCAGGCGGCGACCCGCGCCGGCTTCCAGGTGCTGACGGACTTCAGCCCGCCATCGGAGATTAAAGGCGGTGTTTCCTTCTTCCAGTTGCGACTGAGCAGCCGGCAGCTCTACACCCGCGGCGACTCGCCCGACGTGCTGTTGTGCTTCAACCAGGAGGCATTCGAGGTCAACGTCCAGGAGCTGGTCAGCGGGGGCCTCCTGATCTATGACCCCGGCACCGTCACGCTGGCGCCGGAGCGGGTCAAGGACTTTCGCCTGCTCGCCTTCCCAATGGAGCAGATCGCCGCCAAAGAGCTGAAGATGCCCATCGTGAAGAACGTGGTGGCCCTGGGCGGCATGGCCGCCCTCTTTGGCCTAGAGACTTCCCACCTCTACCAGCTAATCAACGAGCTGTGGGCGCGCAAGGGCGAGGCCGTCGTCCAGACCAACTACCGCGCCCTGGAGGCCGGCATCAGGTTCGTGCAGGAGAACGTCTCGCCCGAGCAGCTGGCGTCTTACCTGATCAAGCCCGGCCGAGCGACGGGGAACCGCATGGTGGTGTCCGGCAACCAGGCCACCGCCCTTGGCGCCCTGGCGGCCGGCTGCTCCTTCTTCGCCGGCTATCCGATCACCCCCGCCAGCGACGTGATGGAATTCCTCGCCTCCGTGCTGCCCGGCGTCGGCGGCGCCGTGATCCAGGCCGAAGACGAGATCGCCGCCATCAACATGGCCATCGGGGCCAGCTACGCCGGCAAGAAGGCCATGACCTGCACCTCCGGCCCCGGCCTCTCGCTCATGGTGGAGGCCCTGGGCCTGGCCACCATGGCCGAGATCCCCGTGGTGGTCGTCGATGCCCAGCGCGCCGGCCCGTCCACGGGCATGCCGACGCGCCACGAGCAGGGGGACCTGTACCTCTGCGCGTACGGCGGCCACGGCGAGGTGCCGCGCATCGTGCTGGCCGCCACGTCGGTAGAGGACTGCTTCTACCTCACGGTAGAGGCCTTCAATCTGGCGGAGAAGTACCAGACGCCGGTCATCCTGATGACGGACACGGTGGTGGCCGTGCGCACGGAGAGCATCCGCAAGCCGAACCTGGACGCCATCAAGCTGGAGACGCGCCTGACCTGGGAGCCCGGCGCCAACGGTCGCGCCAACGGGAAGGCGAACGGCGCCGTGCCCTATGACGAAGGGGAGCACGGCTATCGCCGGTACAAGCTGACGGAGACCGGCGTCTCGCCCATGGCCATCCCCGGTGTGGAAGGCGGGCAGTACGTGGCCATGGGGCTGGAGCACAACGAGAAGGGCCGGCACCGCCCCGACCCGCGGACGCACACCCAGATGACAGAGAAGCGCTTCCGCAAGTATGAGCTGGCCGCCCAGGACGCCCCGCCGCCAGTACAGTACGGCAACCCGCAGGCCGAGATCGGGATCGTGACCTGGGGCTCGACGGCCGGAGTGGCGATCGAGGCCATCGAGACCCTGGCGGCGGAGGGGATCGACGCCTGTCTCCTGGCGCCCCGCATGCTGCTCCCGCTGCCGGACCAGCAGATGGCCGAATTCCTGCGGTCCAAGAAGCACATCATCATCCCCGAGGTGAACTATCGCGGGCAGTTCGCGGACATCGTCCAGGCCCGGTACCCACGCCCGGTGGTGCGCGTCAACGTCTACGGCGGGCGGCCGATGCTGGTCAGCGGCCTGGCCGGCGTCGTGCGCCAGGTGGCGCGGGGCGAGCTGCGCGAAGGGCGGGTGGCGCTGAACCCCATCATCGGGCGACTGGAGGACCTGGTGACGCCGGACGACCTGCTGGCGCCAGTCGAGGCGCGCTAGCGATCCGTCGCCAGCGCCCGGCGTGCCCCGTGCCGATCGAGCGCACTCGCTCCGGCCGGAGCCGGGGGCTGGAAGGGAGAGACCGCGCACCGCTCGCGCCGGCCAGGGAAGCGCAGGCGCAGCCGCACAGGCGCCGGCTGGCGCGATGAGCTGGATGTGAGAACGGAGAACGGGACGAAAGAGCTGGACCAACGAACGGGACCAGAGAACAGGACCAACGAACGGAGCGAGACAATGGCCGTCGATACGCCGGTCCGTGAGCGGACCCTTGAAGAGTACAAGAGTGACGAGAAGCCGACCTGGTGCCCGGGGTGCGGCGACTTCGGGGTATTGAACGCGGTCTACCGCGCCCTGCGGATCAAGGGATACGCGCCCCACGAGGTCGTCGCCGTCTCGGGGATCGGCTGCTCGTCACGCATCCCTTACTTCATCTCCACCTATGGGTTCCACGGCATTCATGGCCGCACGATGCCCATCGCCACCGGCATCCGCGTGGCCCGTCCGGAGCTGAAGACGCTGGTGTTCGGCGGTGACGGCGACGCCTTCGCTATCGGCGCGGGCCACTTCGTCCACGCCATGCGCCGGAACCTCGACCTCACCTACGTGGTGATGGATAACGCCATCTATGGCCTGACCAAAGGCCAGACCTCACCGACCAGCGGCTCGGGCTTCCAGACCCTCTCCACGCCCCAGGGCAATCCGGAGCAGGCGCTCAACCCGCTGATGCTGGCCATCGCCTCGGGGGCGACCTTCGTGGCGCGGGGCTTCTCCGCCGAGCCCCAGAAGCTGGCCGACCTGATCGTCCAGGGCATCGACCACAAGGGCTTCGCCTTCATCGACGTCTACAGTCCCTGCCCTACCTTCAACAAGGTCAACACGTTTAAGTACTACAAGGAGAACGTGGCCTGGCTGCCGGCCGACCACGATCCGTCCGACCCGATCCGCGCGATGCAGTATGCTCAGAGCGAAAGCCCGCTCTACTTAGGCGTGTTCCACCGGCGCGAGGCGCCCACCTTTGAGGAGAATGTAGCGGCGCAGCACACGGGTGGTGAGAGCGAGCGCCGGCAGGTGATCGAGACGTTGTTCCAGCGGTTTAGCTGATGGTTCATGGCTGACGACGGCTGAGGGGGGCCGGCCACATGAAGCGGCTCAACGTTCAAGACGCGTTCATCGGGGAGGCCGACCCGCACCAGGAGGGGCTGCGGGTGGCCGAGAATGGGGACGACGTGGTGGAGCTGCGCGTGCTTAGCGGTCGCGTGCTGGTGGTCGTGCCGGCCGGCACGCCGGACGACCGCATCTATGACGCCCAGGAGCGCGTGCTCGGTGAGCTCCACCTGGAGGACGACACCGTGCTCAGCTTCACCATCGAGGACGGCGCCACCGGCGCGCAGATCGGCGTCACGCGGGGCGCGCGCCGCGAGTTCGCGCATCACGAGGGCTTGAGCTCAATCGACGTGCCGGCGTCGACCTAACCCGGGGTCTTCACCGCCAGCGAGGACGTTCCCACTGGTCACTTACGCCGTTGCCGGTGGCGGGTGTCCCTGAGCAAGCTTCCCAGTACCGGCACGGCGTGACGGATATCCACCATACAGGAGCAGGGCGCCTGGTCACGTGACGCTGATTGCCGGCCAGCCGACCATCGTGGAGGTCCCCGCCCGCGGCGGCTGGCGCGCCGCCGCGGCGACGCGCCGGGGCTCGCGCCGAGCAGTCAATGAAGACGGCTGGCTGATTGTCCCCCCAGACGGGCAACGCCCCCTGCTGGCCGCCGTCGCCGACGGGGTCGGTGGCGAGGCCGCCGGTGAACGGGCCAGCGCGGCGGCCCTGCAGGCGCTGGAGGCGGCATGGCGCGCCTGGCGGCCGGCCGCACCGCCGGACCTGAGCGCGCTCCAGC
>DAOTTI010000035.1:0-27346 GCA_034437795.1 Chloroflexota bacterium
GCCCCGCCGCTGCCGCCCGTGCCGCCGGCGCCGGCTCAGCCGGTTGGGGCGGCCGCGGCGTCGACGCCGACGCTGGCGGCTCGTGTCCCGTCCGGCACCGATGCGACCGTGCCGCCGGCCGTTGGCATCGCCGGCGCGGCCCGCGCGCCCGAGGGCGACCGCTGCTGGCTGGTGCTGGTGGACCTGCTGACCGGCGCCACCGGACCTGAGCGCCCCGTGTGCGCCCCCGGCGAGCGAGCCCACAGCCTGGCGCTGGAGCCCGGTCCGGGCGGCCCTGTAGCCTACGTGGGCCTCTGGCGCGGGGCCACCTGGTGGGATGACCGCCTCCTGACGGCCCGCGGTCGGATCGTGGCGCTCCAGGCAGAGACTGGCCTCCCTGTCGCCGAGCTACCGCTGTACGGGGCGCCCAGCCAGCTCGCGCTCGGTCCGGCGCCCAAACGAGCCGGCCGCCGGCTCTACGCCATTGACTCCTGGCCGGGGCCCTCCGCCGCCGGCGCGCATTACCAGGCGGAGCGCCAGCGCCGGCTGCTCGGGCTGGACCCGCTGACCCTGGAGATCGCCAGCGAGCAGCCCCTGCATGTCGACGCGTCCTGGCTGACCGTAGCCCCCGATGGCGACTACGCCTACCTGCTCTCCGACCTGGGAGAACGGCTGCACCGCCTGGACCTGGCCACCGGCGCGCTCCACCCCGTGGCGCGGCTGCCGTCGCTCGGCTTCGGCCTGGCCGTCACGGCGGAGCGGGTCTTCGTCGTCGGGCCGCAGGATGGCGCCGTCTGGGCCGTCAACCGGCGTGGCGCGCCCGTGGTGCGGACCATCCGAACCGGCGCCGTCCCGACGGGGATCGCCCTCGATGGCTAACCTGGATCCCCGTGGCAATCCCCCACGTCTACCCTGCGTTGCTGGCTTGGTCGCGAGCTCGCCGAAGTCCGGGGCCACACAGCCTGTGGCAAACGCCACGGTTTGCCCTGCGTTGCTGGTGCCCCGGACGAGCATGACTGATTTCTCAACGGCCGGTGGCCAGTTCCCTCTCCCAAAGGGAGAGGGTGAGGGCTCCGCCCGTTAGGAACATCCCCTCTCCCAAAGGGAGAGGGTGAGGATGAAGGCTCCGCCAGTGATCTCTGGCTAGTCCGCGGGCCAGGCGTGGCACGTAGACAAGGCGAGCCGCCTGTTCCGGCGTCATGGACGAATGGGATGCCTGAGGCCCAGATACGGTTTGCAGGCGCCGAACTTCACCAGATCGTTCATGCGCCGGTTCAGCTCCGCCAGCCCCTGCCCCAGCGGTGCCTGCCCCTCGACGATCTTGCGCCCCTCCTCGGCGTAGAGGTCCCAGGTCTGGCCGGTGTTGTGGTGCCGGAAGTGGATGCCGTAGCCACGCCGGTACACGTCGGCAAAGACCTGGACGTGCGCTGGCGGCGGCTTCAGGTGCGCGCCAAACTTGCTACGGAGCGCCGGCATGTTGATGTTGCCGAAAAACTCCTGCGCCTCTGGCTCAATCAGGAAGCGCAGGAAGTCCCAGGCACGGTCGGCGTGCGCCGTCCGCGCCGACGCGACCTGGCCGTGCCCCGCCGCCAGCGCGATCCCCGGCCGGCGGTCATCCGCCTTGGGCAGGTGGATCACGTCCCAGTCGAAGGAGTTGCCAATCGCCCGCACGTTGCGCGCCACGTCGGACACCGCCCGCACCTGAAAGGCGACGCGGCCGGCCTGAAACGGCTCCAGGCCGGTCGTGCGCCGGATGGCGTCGGCCTCCGCCAGCGGCAGGAGCACGCGGTCACGCACCAGCCACTGCTGCAACTGCCGGTGCGCCTCGATCGAGATGGGGCTATCCAGGATGTAGCGCTGGGCCTGGAAGTCCGCCACGTCGCCCCCCAGCGTCCAGGCCAGCATGCCCACGTGCGTGGGGTGGTTGTAGTTCCACTGAATGCCCCACGTGTCCGGCCGGCCATCGCCGTCCAGGTCACGGGTCGCCGCCCGCGCTAGCTCCACCAGGTCGGCCAGCGACCAGTCGCCCTTCAGATCGTCCCACGGATCTCTTGCCCCCACCTGCCGGAGCAGAGACCGGTTGTAGAACACGGCGTTCGGGTCGGCCCAGTGCGGCACGCTGTAGACCTTATTGCACCAGCGCTCCGTTCCGGAAAGGGCATACGTCGCGGGGTCGATCCTGATCCGGTCGCGATGCGCGTACGACGTCAGGTCCAGGAACATCCCGCCATCCTGGAACAGGGGATCGACGTTCGCGCGGCCCTGGATTGTGTCAGGCGCGGCGTCGGCGGCGAAGAGCGCCTGCAGCTTCTCTGTCCACGGCGTCACGCCGACGGCGGCCAGCTCTACGTCGATCACCAGGCGCAGCTGCTCGCGCACGCGGGGCAGCAGCTGCGGCAGCCCTTCGCCCCACTCGCGGAGCCAGGCCAGGTACCGTAGCTTGACCTCCCCCGCCGGACGTGGCCGGCCGGCATCGCCCCCCAGGGGGCCGCACGCCGCCAGCAGCTCGGCTCCGCCCGCGCCCATGAGCACGCGCCGGCGGGTCACACGCCACTGCCCCGCAGGCGCACAGTCTGGTTTCCTCACCTGCATCGCCATCGCTCCTTCGCTCCTTCTCCCCCGCGCCGTCCCGAGGCGCGCCACTCCCCGGCCCATGCCTTCCGCGCCTCATCCGGCACCTCGTCCGGCGCTCAGGGCGAACTATAGCGGCCTCACTCCCGCGGTCAACCCACCCAGGCTCCGTTGTCGAAGCTGTGCGGGCGTGCCCAACAGCTCCGGATGGCGCCACGGCAGTCAACCCCCCCTCGACCCCCTCTCCCCGCGTCTCCGCGTCTGCGTGTCTCCGTGCCCCCACACGGGCGCCCCATCGCGGGGGAGATGCTCTCCCCGTGGCCCTGCCCCCCGCTCCGTGTCGGAGCGGGGGGCAGGGCCAAGCCGCACGGTGGGGCCGATGGGGGCAGGGGTGCGGCGCGGCCACGACCGAAGGGGGTGTGGGCTGTCCTCCATCCCGTCGGCACGGCCGCGGCCGAAGGGAGTGAGGTCAGTCGTCCCCGCGCCTGGCCGAGTACAATGCGGCGGGGGCGCATTCAACGACTTAGAACGCGACGTGAGGAGGACATTGATGACGGTCTCGGTTCCAGTGGCTACCAGGCGGCGCCTGCTTGGCGGGGGCACGGCGGGGGCCGGCGCGCTGGCGCTGGCGGCATGCGGGGGATCCACGGCGGAGCGGGGCGCGGGCGCGCCGGCGCAGGCGCTGGCGGGGACGCTCGAATTCTGGCAGTGGGGCGTGAGCTACGTCGATGGCTTCGACAAGCTGGCGGCCGAATTCAACCAGAAGCATGCCGGCGCCAGGGTCAACCACACGCGGCCGGAAGGCTACGACGACAAGCTCAAGGTCACCATCGCCGCCGGCAGCGGCGCGCCCGACGTCTACCTGGTGCGGGGCAACACCTACAAGCAGTGGGCCCAGGATGGCCTGGTCATCGATCTGTCAGCCTACGCCAGCCGCGACAAGGCGGCCGCCGCCGACCTCAAGACGATGCACAAGGTCTTCCTCGACTACTACCATCACAACGGCAAGCTCCAGGGCATCCCGTGGGACTTCTCCACCATCTCGGTGGCCTACAACCTGGAATTCATCGAGGCCCGCGGCCTGAAGCCTCCGGCGGAGCTGGGCGATCGCTGGACGTGGGAGACCTTCGCCGACTACGCCAAGCGCCTGACCCCCGGCGACGGCAGCCGGTACGGCGTGGACGCCAGCCCCGGCATCGAGACCGGCTATTACAACTGGGTCGTCGCCAACGGCGGTAGCTTCTGGAGCGCCGACTACCAGACGTGCACCGTCAACTCGCCCCAGTTCGCCGAGGCGTGCGAGGCCTACATGGCCCTGGCTCACCGGCTCCAGGTCTCGCCCCCGCGCCCCTGGACGAGCGAGCAGACGCGGGGCCTGCCCCACCGCGCCAACATGCTCACGAACGGCCTGGTGGCGATGCAGACCGCCGGCGACTGGTTCTTCGGCTGGTACGACCGTGCCCCTAGCCTGCGGTGGGACGCCGTCCCCATGCCCTTCGCGCCGCGCACGAAGAAGACCGGCAGCATCGCCAACTTTCGCGGGCTCGGCGTCTCGCCCACCGCCCAGAACCGGGACCTGGCCTGGGCCTGGATCGCCTTCCTGATCACGCGCGAGGTGCAGGACCGCGTGCCGGCCCTGATGGGCGAGGTGCCGGCGCGCCTGGACTCCATCGAGCAGGTCTACCTCAATCCGGCCAGGTCCCCCACGCCGAAGAGCCGGCGCCTGCTCAAGGCCGCCATCGACGCCACCTATCCCCTGCCGGCGCACCCGCTGATCGCCTGGGGCGACATCACCGGCACGGCCAACGCCCTCGAGCAGGCCTACGACGGCAGGCGAGCGGTCAAGGAGGTGCTGGCCGAGATCCAGGAGAAGCTCACCGCCCTCATCCGGCGCTAACCCCTCGCCCGGATCCCCTCTCCCTGATCCCATCTCCCTCTGGCGTTCCCGCTCCCAAGGGGAGAAGGCGAGGGTGAGGGCTCGTCACTCGCTACTCGCTACTCGTTCCCTTTGGGAGACGGCTCCGCCCGCCTCACGGCGCCACATAGTCCACGAATACGGGGCTGGTCCAGGCCATCTCCAGGTCGGTCTGGACCACCCGTACCCAGTAGGCGTTGACGCCCGGCTGGGGCGCCTCATCGGCGAAGGTGAATTCGGCCGTCCGCGGCCCGCCCGGTGCTGGCGCCAGCGACATCGTCAGGCGGCGGCCCAGGGGCCCGATCTCGATAGCGCGCTCCCTGGCCGCTAGCTCGTCCAGACCAACAGCGAAGGCGACCCGTTCCGCCGGGGCGAACGCCATGCGCGGCGCGCCGCGCTCGCCGTGGTCTCCAAAGAACGGGCGCGAGATGAGCGAGGTGCTTACGACGCACTGCAGCTCGACGCTCGTTGCGTCATCGACCCCTGCCAGGTCGACCAGGAGCCCGCTGCGGTAGCCGCAGGTCACCGAGCGCCAGCGCACCCCCGCCGGGGCCAGGTCGTAGACGTGCGAGCGCGGGCTATCGAAGCGGAGGCAGCTCACGGACGCGATGCTCGCGCCTGACGCCCCCTGGAGCTGGAGGCTGCCCTCCCAGATCACCCCCGAGTAGCTGGTCTTGCGGCTGGCGCCTTCCCAGAGCAGCCGCACGCGGTGCGGCGAGCGCGCCGCCTCCAGCGGGTGGCGGTAGAGGCAGGTGCCCCAGCGGAACAGCTCCACCGATTCCAGGGGCGCTGTGCCGGCCACCACGACCCTGATCCGCGGCGACGACGACGTGACGTACTCCTCGCCCATGAGATGGCCGTCCGCGTCCACCTCCACCAGCAGCCGCGCGCCGGTCGTGGCGTAGCAGCGTCGCGCCTTCAAGGCGGTGTGAATGGCTTCCAGCGTTAGCTCCGTGGCGTAGAGGCCGGTCAGCCCGCCCTTGGCGTAGCGCCGCTCCTGCCAGCCAGGCGTGTCCGCTCCCGTGCGCCCATCGTGGCTATCGCTTCCCCCGACGACGCCCAGCCGGTAGCGGCGGGCCAGTGCCTCTTCCCAGAACCACTCGAAGGTGCCGTGGGTGGAGGTGATCTCCAGCGCTGGCTCCAGGGTTGGCTCGTGATACTGCAGGTCGGCGTGGCCCCCGCCCACGTGGGGCGTGATCGCCACGTCGGCGCCGCGGTAGGCGCGGTAGAGGTCCAGCACGTGGGGTAGATCGGTGTCCGCGTCCGACCTGTCGGCCAGGCCGCGATGGCTGTTGCGCCGGATCGGCTGGTCAAAGCGCCGGAAGTAGACGTTGTGGTGGCCGCCTTCGCTGGGCTCGGCCGACCATTCGAAGCCGGGCAGGGGCACGAAGCGCCCCGGCGCGTAGTACTCCCGTTCGGCCGCCTGCTGGACGGCCCAGTCGGCGTTGGAGTGGACGTGGTCGTTACGCTGGTAGCCGGTGAAGTCGATGCCGGCCACGTCGCGGCCGTAGCGGAAGAAGTCGCCGATCTTCGCCGCCAGCGCCACCTGCCCGCCGTGAGGATCGCCCCAGTAGAGGGTGTAGCTGCTGGCCTGGGCCGTACACCGGATGGGATTGCTCTCGGCCGCCAGCCCTGCCCCCACGTCCCCCGCCGCGACCGTATACAGGCCGGGCGCCAGCGCCACGCAGCCTTCCAGCCACCACACCCCGCCGTCGGCCGCGCTGAACGTACGCGCTCTGGCCGGCAGCGTCATCCCTTTGGCCTCCAGCGTGACGGTGCCGCGGTAGGCCTGAGCCGGATTGCCCCAGGCATCCTCGGCGCGGACCAGCAGGCGGAACGGGGCGCCGGCAACGACGGTCGACGGCGCGACCAGCACCAGCCGTGCGGCGGGGCCGCCGGTGATCGAGACGTAGGGCGGGTCGGGCAGGGGTACGAACGCGCCGGCGCCCGTTACGTCCACCTCCACGCAGAAGAAGCGCTGCCCTTCCAGGAAAGTCTGCGCGCGGCTCCCCGGGCCGCCCCCGCTGCGGTCGCCGTAGGTCAGGACCAGGCGCTCGCCCGGGCGCAGGCCGCGGCCCAGCACCGCCAGGACGACGCTCTTCACGTCCGGCACCAGGACCGCCACCCGCGCCTCGGGCGGGGCCTGCAGCGTGAGATACTCGGGGCCGGCCGGATCGTCCACCTGGGGCACGCCCCAATCGGTGTCGGAGTCGGTGGAGATGCGGATGCGCCCGCCGGGCGCGATCCCACGGTCCCCAACGACGTAGGTCAGCCGCCAGGTGCCGTAGCTGCCGGCGACCACCTCGCCGGCCGGATCGATGCTGGCCACGCCGTACGCCGCCGGCGCGCCCTGGAGTTCGCGTGGTTCAGGAGTTGCCATGCTGCGCTTGCACCTCAAGGCGGAGTTCTGGAGGGGCCATCATAGGGCAGGCGCGCACCGCCGGCAACTGCATCGCGGTACACAGGCGCGCGCAAAAGGTCCGAGTAGCGCCAGCCCATGACCATTGGTCCCCCTCCCCCGTGGTCCCCCTCGCCCGCACGGGGGATACGGGACGGCGCGGCCACAATGGACCTATGGCCGTATGGCAGGCCACCGCCACCGGCCGGCGCGCACCACCGCAGGTACAATGCGCTTTCCGGCTGGAAGAGAGACATGCAGGCGAGCCACGCGCCGACCGTGGAGTTCCAGGACCTGTTCGTCAGCGGCGACGGCGGCTATCACACCTACCGCATCCCCGCCCTGGCGGTGACCACGCGGGACACGCTCCTGGCCTTCTGCGAGGGCCGTAAGCACAGCCGCGCCGACGCTGGCGAGATCGACCTCCTGCTCCGCCGCAGCCTCGATGGGGGCCGCACCTGGCAGCCGACTCAGGTGGTGGCCAGCCGGCCGGAGATGACCTGTGGCAATCCGGCTCCGGTGGTGGACCGCGACACCGGCACCATCTGGCTCCCCTTCTGTCAGAACCCGGCCGAGGGCGGCGAGGAGCAGATCCGCAAGGGCTGGTTCGAGCGCACCGTCTGGCTGACCCGCAGCGACGACGATGGCGCCACCTGGGCCGAGCCAGTGGAGATCACGGCCGCCGTCAAGCGCCCAGACTGGACCTGGTACGCCACCGGCCCCTGTCACGGCATCCAGCTCCAGAGCGGGCGCCTGCTCATCCCCTGCGACCACCGCGTCCGGCCGGCAGCGGGGCAGCCTGAGGCGCGGCACTCGCACGTCATCTTCTCTGACGACCACGGCGCCACCTGGCAGATCGGCGGCGTGGTGCCTCAGGAAGGGACCAACGAGTGCGTGGCGGTGGAGATGGCGGACGGCGCCGTCTACCTCAACTGCCGCGACCAGGCCAGGCGGGGGCGGCGCTGCGTCGCCTGGAGCCGCGACGGCGGGCTGACCTTCCCCGAGTACTGGTGGGACGAGACGCTGATCGAGCCGGCCTGTCAGGCCAGTGCCATCCGCCTGGCCGGCGCCGGCACGCCCGACCCGCACCGCGTGCTCTTCTGCAACCCGGCCAGCGCCAGCCGCGACACGTTGACCATACGCTTGAGCGAGGACGAATGTCGCACCTGGCCGATAGCGCGGGTGCTCTGGCCGGGGCCGGCGGCCTACTCCGATCTAGCCGTGACGGGGCCAACAGCCGTTCAGTCGGAACCAGCGGTCGGCTCGGACCTGGCCGCGACCAGGGCGGGAAGCGCCCCGCCGCGGCCGGCGGCCGGCTCTGATCGGCCCGTAACCGGGCGCGCAGGCGTCCGACGAGGACCGTCGATCGGCTCGGGCCGGGCAGTCATGGGGGCAGGGGGCCCAGGCGGCGAGCCGGCGATCTGGTGTCTCTTTGAGCGCGGCGTGCAGTCGCCCTACGAGCGCCTGACCCTCGCCCGCTTTAGCCTGGCCTGGCTCCTGGAAGCGGCGCCGGCCGGCCGGTAAGCACGGCCGCTCCAGGCATAGACGCCACCCGCTCCCGCCGGCCGCCACCTCCCACTCGTCGCCCGACTTCCTGTGGAGATGGCTTGAAACCGCCGGCCTATTCCATTCTTCCTTGCGGCCCTGGCGCTCCCGAGGAGCCGGACGACCCTTCACGGCCAGTAAGGACATCCCTCTCCGTCTGCAAGACCGAGAAGTCCCCTCTCCCACAGGGAGAGGGTTGGGGTGAGAACTCCTTCCTCGCTACTCGCTAGTCGCTACTCGCCACCCGCTACTCCGTACTCTGCCCGCCATGAGGCATACTGTGGGCCATGAAGTACTGTCCACGCTGTGCCACCCCGCTCGAATGGCGACCGAACGGCGGGCGCGACCGGCCGCACTGCCCTGCGCCAGCGTGCGGGTTCATCTTCTTTGGCGACTTTTCCATCGGCTGCGGCGGCGTCGTGATCCGCGACGGCAAGGCCCTGCTGGTGCAACGCGGCCAAAACCCCGGGAAAGGCTCCTGGCAGATCCCCGGCGGCTACGTCGAGTGCGATGAGCCCATTGCCGACGCCGTGGTGCGCGAGTGCCGCGAGGAGGCCGGCGTCATCGCCGAGGTGGTGGATGTCCTCGGCTTCCGCCACTCCATCGGCGGCCCCGGCGCCATCGGCGGGCCCAGCACCAACATCTACGTCATCTTCCGCCTGCGCCCCATCGCGGGGGAGCCGGCCGGCGATGGTGAAGAGATCAGCGCGGCCGGCTATTTCTCGCTCGAAGAGATCGAGCGCATGGAGCGCGTCCAGAGCCTCTCCCGCTGGGCCATTCAGCGCGCCCTGGAAGGCGGGCCCGGCTTCCGCCCTGCCTACCAGAGCACGGACCCGACCCGCCCTGGCTGGGCGCTCTTCGGCGTCGCCCTGCCCGCAGGGGTGGAAGAGTTCCCCGTTGGACCCCGCGTCCCGCGCGCGCCCGGCGCCCCGGCCACAGAGCTTGCAGCCGGCGCCCCGCCGGCCCCCCGCTCGGCTACCGCGGCTGTTTCGCGAGCGGAGCCCTGACCCCCGCCCTCTCCCACAAGGAGAGGGGACGCTGGGCGGAGCCCTCACCCTGGGTTAGGGTAAGGGCTCTGGCTCGTGAATAAGGCAGGTTACACCTCCAGTTGGACGGTGAGCCTGCGTCCGGGGCCGCATACCACCTCATCTCCGAAGTCGAGGCGCAGCAGGCGGCCGTCGAGCAGCGTCGCCGGCAGCGCCTGCCCGATGCGCGCGCCCCGCACCGACACGCGCCGCGGCCCGCCGGCCGCCGGCGAGAGAGCCAGGAGCGGGATCTCCAGCGCGCGCAGGCTGAGCCGGCCACCGCGGATCGCCAGCGTGTGCGTCTGCCGCGCGCCACCCGGGCGCTGGCGGCAGGTCTGGCTGTAGGTGCCCCACGCCTCACCGGTGGTGAAGAGAGAGCGGAAGCGTTCCTGGCTGACCCGCGGCGCAAAGCGCAGCCGGCCCTCAGGCGCGCTGTACTGGTAGCCGGAGAGGGCGAGCAGCAGGCTCCAGCTGGAGAGCGCGCGAGCGTAGTGATGGCCGCACTCGAACTCGTCCCACGGATTGCGCCGCCGTCCGTCGTGGCGCGCCCGCACCCCTTCCACGATGCGCAGCCCCTCGTCGATGAAGCCTTCGTAGATGAGGTGCGCCGCCACCTGGTACTCGATCCCCGTCCACACCTCGTCGGCGTACGGAAAGGGATAGGCCGGGCGACCGCCCCCAGGCCAGGAGCAGAGCAGCAGGCCGGCCTCGTCATTGAGGGCGTAGGTGCGCTGGCAGCTCTCGTGGGTGTCCAGGCGTGGCCGCCAGTTGTGGCGAAAGACCGCCTGCAGCGCCGAGCGCACGTGCGCCTCGGGGAGCACGTAGCCCAGCCCGACAACGTGGCAGAACCACTGCCCCAGCAACTGATCGGAGAGACAGCCGGGGCCATATTGGTAGCGGGGCTGCGGTTCGCCCGGCTTGATCGGGCTGGGGTGCCAGTCCTCGCGCGCCAGGGCCTCATCGTGCGCCCCGCGGACCTCGACGCGCTGCTCGTAATACTCGCCGTTCCACAGCAGGAGATCGTACTTGGCGCGCCCGCCCTCGTACACCTCCCGGAAGCGCGCGGCGGCCTTGTCGTCACCCACCGCCTCGGCCATGGTCGCGGCCGCCTTCAGCGCCCCGAGGTAAAGGGTGCCCGTCATCGTATTGGGGCCAAAGAACTCGATGTCATAGGTGTTGTGCTGCTCGCCTTCCATGACCCCGTCGCGGTCGGCGTCCCAGGAGCCGGGCTCCCACGCCCATTCCAGCGCCCGCCGGGCCTGCGGCCACAGGGAACGCAGCCACTCCGTGTCCCCGCATAGCTGCCACTCCCGATACAGCTTGAGCACGCAGCCCATCTGCCCGTCCGCCGCCGGCTTATACTCCCACAGCTCGCCGGAGACAACCGGCAGGATGGTGCGGAAGCTCATCCGGCCGGTGGCGCGGGTGTTCACGCGAAAGTCGGTCTCCCGCATGGTGCGCTCCAGCGCGGGATAGAGCTGGGCCAGCGCCTGCTCGTAGTTCCACACATGGGTGCAGTCCATCGGGCAGCAGCCGGCGTTGTCGTCGCAGCCCTCGAAGGCGTGGAAGGCCCCGTCCTCGGTACGCAGACAGGTGGTGGTGCGGATGGTGCTCATCTGGCTGGAGACGGCGTCCAGCACCGCCGGCGGGAGCGTGCTGCCGAACAGCGCCACCTGAAACTCGCGCGTGCGCGCGGCCAGCTCATCCAGGCGGGCGACCACGTCGCGGGCCACCTCCCAGGCGCTGCCGTAGCGGGTGGCGTAGTAGTTCCCCAGGCGGGCGCCCAGCACGCGGCTTTGCCGGTTCCAGTAGTTGGTGAGGTTGGGGAAGTGCCAGGCCAGCACGAAGGGCAGCGCTACCTCGCCCCACGGCTCGACGGTGGCGCAGAGGCCGAGCGTGCCGATGTCGGTCAGGCCCTCCGGCGATGGCTCGGCGGTGGCGCGCTCCGGCAGGCGACCGTCGGCGCGGAAGTCGTCCCAGAACGATTGCAGCGGGTCGAACCAGCCGGCCCGCTCCCAGTGCTCGCTGAAGGTGGTCTCCGCCCAGGATGTAGCGATGGCCAGCGACCCGGCGCCCGTCGCGTCCGGGCGCGCCTTGCCGCCGGTCATGAAGAGACCCCGCACGCCGGGGCCGCCGCGCGGGTCCGGCTCGTCCATCCAGCGGTTGACGTTGCCGCCGAAGAAGGGGCCGGCGGGTCGCGTGCCCAGGGTGGCCAGGCCATCGTAGCCGGCGGCGTTGCACAGGCTGAAGGCGACGGTGGCCTGCACCGGCCGGTCGCTCGGGTTGCGCAGCCGCCAGGTGAAGATGGCCACCGGCAGGCCGGAGAGATCGGCGTCCAGGGGCGCCATCGGGTTGAACGCCTCCAGGGCCACCGCCAGGGGCAGGTGCGGGTCCTCGAACGCGATGCGGGCAACGGGGTAGGCGCCGGTAAAGCGGGCCTCCTCCAGGCGAGGCAGCCCGCCGACGCGGCTGGGCGGGATCCCCCGCTCGGCCACGTAGGGCGGCAGCAGCCGGCGCTCCAGCACGCGGGCGATCGGCGCCCGCCCTGCCGCCTGCGCCCAGATGGCGAAGAAGGTGTAGGGGAGGTCCCTGCCCTTGGCCGGCCGATTGAAGATCTCCCAGTCCTGAAGATTGCCCCGCCCGCCCAGGCTCACCGTCCCTGTGCCGATCCCGCCGAGCGGAAAGGCGATCTCTCGCAGTCGCTCGCCGCTAAAGGTGCGTCCGGCCACAGGGCGCCTCCCTCCTTGTCTCCAAATTAGAACCGCGCGGGGCGGACCGGCCGGCCGGTGCGGGCGGCCTCCACCACGGCCAGACAGGCCGCCACCGTACGTGCGCCTTCCCGCCCATCCGGCTGGGGCGGGCGCCCCTCAAGCAGGCAGGCGACGAAGTGGTCGATCTGCGCGTGGTGCGACGTTTGTGCCTGCTCCGGTACCGGCAGGCGGCCCCAGGGCCGCCGGCCCGCCACCTCCATCGCCTCCAGCCCCTGGAACCACTCCAGGGAGATAAGCCGTTCGTCCTCGATGGCTCCCTTTGTTCCGTGCAGCGTGACCCGCAGGTCGGGCTCGCCGGCGCCGCGGATGCTGGCGTAGGTCTGCGTCACCTTGCCGATGGCGCCCCCGGCCAACTTGAAGAGGCCGATCATGCAGTCGTCCTCGGGAAACTCCGGCCAGGCCAGGTGGTTGCCCGCCCCCCAGGCCTCGTCCACCTCGCCGCCGAACCACCGCAGCAGGTCGACAGCGTGGGAGCCCGTGCCCAGAATGGCGGCGCGGGGGTGCTCCGCACTCTGGTACCACGGGGTGGCGGCGAACTGCCTTCCCTTGTGCGTGAAGTAGTCGATCTCAAGATAGAAGAGCGTCCCGAGCAAGCCTTCATCCAGCGCCCGCTTGATGGCGCGATAGCGGGGGTGGAAGCGACGCTCGTGGGCGGCCATCAGGCGCCGGCCGGTTGCGTCGGCCGTGGCCACCAGGCGGCGCGCGTCCTCGATGGTGGTGGTCAGTGGCTTGGTGCAGACCACGTGCGCCCCCGCCTGCAGGGCCGCGATGGCCATCTCCGCGTGGAGCCAGTCCGGCGTGCAGATGCTGACCAGGTCCAGCGCCTCGCTCGACAGCATCTCGTCGAGGCGCGCGTAACCGCGGGCGCAGGGGTAGCGACGAAGCCCCTCGCCCAGCCGCTGCGCGCTGGCGTCGCACAGCGCGACCAGGTCCACCTGGGGATGGGTGGCGTAGGCCTCGGCGTGCAACCGTCCGATGCCCAGACCGACCACCGCCGCGCGCAACCGCTGCGGTCTCAGGCTCATGGGATGCACCGCTCCTTGTTCGTCCTTGCCCGGATTAATCACGGCCGGCGAATAGTCCCTCTCTCCCCTTGGGGGAGGGCCAAGGTGGGGGCGCCTTGTTCACGGCCAGCCAATAATCCCCTTTCCCGATGCGACAGGGTTGGGGCACGACGGCGAACTGCCCGGGGCGCAGCACGGCCCCTCTCCCTGTGGGAGAGGGTAGGGGTGAGGGCTCCTTACTCACAGCAGGCGAACCGTCCCTTCTCCCTCCTTCCGCGAGAAATCCGGGCTTGCGGGGCCGCCTATTCGCCTGTTCCTCCCTACGCCTCGTAGCTGACGATCTGGCGGTCGGGCACGGAATAGCAGACCACCATCGTCGCCGGCTCAACGCTCACGCAGCGGGCGTCGTGCCTGACGCCGCGGGGCACGCGGATGGCGTCGCCAGGACGCAGGCGGTAGACGGCGCCGTCAAAGCTGTGCTCTAACTCCCCCGAGATGAGGTAGAGCACCTCCTCGCAGTTCGGGTGGGCGTGCAGCGGGTTCTTGGCGCCGGGCTGGATCACGACGTAGCCCAGCGTCTGCTCCGCCCCCGGCGCCGTCTGCCCGCTGAACAGCCACTTGATCGTGTACCCGCTGGTCGCCACCTCGGGTCGCGCCTGGGGCGCCCCGCGCGCCACGATCCCCTCCTCCTGCGTATCCTGCGCCTCGCGCGTATCCTGCCTGTCGCCCGGTGTAGTCACCATCATCACTCCTTGATCACTCCTGCTGCCTGGCGCGCCGCTCAACGACCGCCCGCCGGGCACGAACGAGACGAAGGCCGAATGCCCCCGTTATTCTTCTCGTTTCTTTTCTTTCTTCCTTCTTCTTTCTTCCTTCTCCCTTTGGCAGAAGGAACCGGGGTTAGGCCCGCCTGCCCAGGGGGATGCTCTTGAAGCGGCGCATCGTCTCCGTGATCGCCATCTCCACCGGCAGGCGTTCCATCGAGCTCGCGCCGACGAACCCTACCGCGTCGCATCGCTCCTGCACGTAGGCCGCGTCCTCCGGCGTGGCGATTGGCCCGCCGTGCGAGAGCAGCAAGATGTCCTTGTTCACCGCCCAGGCCGCTTCCCCGATGGCCTGCACCTTCGCTGGCGCGTCCTCCAGGCGCATCGCCACGCCGCCCTCCCGCGCCAGGCCGATACTCCCCCCAACAGTCAGCCCCATATGAGCGATCACGCAGTCCGCCCCCGCACGGGCCATCTGCGCGCTCTCCTCGGGGGTGAAGACGTAGACGATGGTGAAGAACCCCAGCTCGTGCGCCAGGCGGATCATCTCCACCTCACGGTAGAAGCCGAGGTTCGTCGCCTCCAGCTCCGCGCGGAAGCGCCCGTCGATCAAGCCCACGGTGGGGAAGTTGTTGATCCCCGAGAAGCCCAACTCGTCCAGTTGCCGCAGGAAGTGGGGCATCTGGCGCAGCGGATCGGTGCCGTTCACGCCGGCGATGACCGGCGCCTCCTTGACCACGGGCAGCACCTCCCGCTCGCCCATCTCGTAGACGATCTGGTTGGCGTCGCCGAAGGCGAGCAGGCCGGCCAGCGAGCCGTGCCCCGCCATGCGGTAGCGCCCCGAGTTATAGATGATGATCAGGTCGGCGCCGCCGGCTTCGGCGAACTTGGCGGAGATGCCGGTGCCGGCCCCCGCGCCGATGATGGCCTTCCCTTGCGCCAGCTGCGCCCGCAGGCGCTCCAGTACCTGTTCGCGTGTGTACCTCATGGATCTGCCCTCACCATTCGAAGCCCTGATAAGCAGGGGTTAGGTGCGATCTTCCGGCGTTCGCGCGAGATTTGAGCTATCGAGCCCTGATAAGCGAGGGTTAGGTCCTGCCCAGCATCTCCAGGAGGGCGCCGGCGGTCGCTTTCGCAAACGCCGGATCGTTGATGTTCACGTCCAGCTCGTGGACGGGGATGCCCGCGCGCACGTGGCGCTTGATGGCGTCATAGAGCGCCTGGTCGGCTTCCGGCCACCAGAATGGCTGGGGCTGGCCGTCCTTGACGCTATCCAGCATCGAGACGCCCTGCAGGGGGAGAAAGATCTGCACCGGGCCCCTGGCGGCGTTGGCCTTCTGCGCCAGGATGCGGCCAAGCTGCGCGTTCTCCTCCGGCGTGGTGCGCATCAGCGTCACCGATGGGTTCCAGACGTAGAACCGGCGCGACGGATCGTCGCGGTACTTCGCCGGCACCGTCTCCTGGGGGCCGAAGTTGACCATGTCCAGGCAGCCGGGGGCAATGACCTGGGGGATGCCCCGCTCGCCGGCGGCGTCCAGCCGCGTCGGGCCGGCCGAGAAGACGCCCCCGCACAGCTCGTCGGCCCACTCGGTGGTGGTCACGTCGTACGCGCCCTGGACGAAGCCGTCGCGGATCAGGCCCTCCATCGTCTGCCCGCCGGAGCCGGTGGCGTGGAAGACCAGCACCTCATACCCGTGGCGCTCGAAGATCCCCCGCGCCGCGTCCACCAGGGGCGTCGTATTGCCGAACATGCTGGCCGCCAGCAGGGGCCGCTCGTCCGCAGCCGGCTGGGCACCACGCTGGGCCGCCGCCTCCACCGCGCCGCAGATGGCGCCGGCGGCGTTGGTCAGCACGGCGCGGGACAGGCGGTTGATGCCCGCCACGTCGACTACCGAGTACATCAAGGTGACATCCTTGGTGCCGACGTAGGGCGCGACGTTGCCCGACGCCACCGTCGAGACGAGGACCTTGGGCACCCCCACCGGCAGGGCGCGCATCGCCGCCGAGCCGACGGCGGTGCCGGCTGAGCCGCCCAGGCCAATGATCCCGTCTAGCTGGCCTTCGGCGTGGAGCCGCGCCGCGACGGCCGCGGCCCCGCGGGCCATGGCGGCGATGGCCTCGCCTCGATCGGCCCGCTGGCGCAGCGCGTCGAGCGTCGTCCCGCCGGCCCCTGCCACCTCCGCGGCGTCCACGTCCGGCGTGAAGCGCGCTTCCCCCATCACGCCAGTGTTCACCACCAGCGGCCGGTGCCCGCGGGCGGCGATGAAGTCGCGCACCAGGCGCGCCTCTTCCCCTTTGGTATCCAGCGCCGCAATCACGACTATCGTAGCCATGGTTGTCCTCCTGCGCTTGCTCTCGTCACTCTGGGATCAGACTGACGCTTCGCGCGCACTCCTGGGTCCGGCGCCGTCCATGATCGAGATCACCTCGCCCGGTGGCCGGCGGTAGGCCTCGTACCAGCGCATCATGGCCAGGGTGTCATCCAGGTTGGCGTAGGCCGGCCGGCGGCCAGCCAGGACACACTCCGCAAAATACGCCACCTCCGGCGCGTAGCCCAGTGTAAACAGGTTCTTGTTGTAGAGCTGCCCCAGCGAGAACTCCGGCTCCCAGATCACCGGCGCGGCGTCGTCCGGCCCGATGAAGGTCGACGACCGGCCGTAGCCGCCGGGGCCGCGCGTGCCTCGCCGGTAGTAGATCAGGCGCACGCCATTTTCGACCACCACGTTCGCTCCGCGGCCGACGACCTCCACCCGCTCCAGCGGGCTGGTGCCAGATTGGCCGGCCGCCAGGTGCATCACGCCGATCGCGCCGGTGGGAAAGAGCAGCGTGGAGATGCTACCGCCGTTCTGTGGCTCCCAGGCGTACGAGACGGCGGCCACCGGCCCCATCAGGTAGTGCACGATCGACGCGGGGTGGAAGAAGTGGTCCAGGAACGAGCGCATCCGCAGGCCATCGCTGCGCTCGTCCAGTGGCGGGAGCGACTGCGGGTACCGGACGAAGATCTGCGCGGGCCGGCCGAACTCCTCCGTGCGGGAGATGATCTCCTTCACCTTGGCAATGGCGGGAAAGAACATCTTCTTGTAGCCGACCTGCACGAAGCGCCCCGTCTCTCGCTCCACCGCCTGCATGGCCCGCACGTCATCCAGATCGGCGGCCGGCGGCTTCTCGATCCACACGCAGGCGCCGGCACGCATCGCGTCCATAGCGATCTGCGGGTAGCGGGGACGCCCACTCTCGTCGTAATTGGTGACGACGAACACCCCCTCCGGGCGCTCCCGATCAAGCATCTGGCAGTAGTCGGTGTAATACGCGCTGGCGCCAAACTGCCGCGCGTACTCGCGGGCGCGCGCCTCATTCAGGTCGGCCACCGCCACCAGATCGACCGGCGCGTACTGAAACGCAGGATAGACGTTGCGCCAGGAATGCCCGCCACAGCCGATGAACGCCACCCTCACGCGGCGCTCATACTCGAAGCGGTAGCGAACGCGGCCAAACTGCCCGCCGTGGCCAGGTCCTTTGCGGGCGCTCCCGTGGCCATGCTCTTGCCCCTCTGTGGAACCTCCCTGGGCGTCGGTGGAACCTACCCGCCTCCCCGTGGAAGCTACCTGCCCCTTATTGGAACCTTGCTGCCCCTCTGTCAGGCCCACTTGTCCATCTGTGGGGTCGTCCGGCGCCATCCAGCCGGCGCTTTCTGCCCGCGTCATTGCAGGCGCATTGTATACCGCGCCTCGCCACGCAGCCCCTCCGCTCGCGCCTCAGGGCATGCGCAAGAAGGTCCGCAGAAGGCATACGTGCGACTAGCGTCTCCCCTCTCCGACCCGGAGAGGGGGGCGGCGCGGCCCCGACCGAAGGGGGTGAGGGCTATCGTCTCCGCCTCGAGGTGGGGGGCCGAGGGGAGGCGGCCGGTATCATCGCCAGCCAAAAAGGAGAGACGTGTCTTATGGCCGCTGGACCATTCGGCGGGCTCTTCGCCGACCTCACGCGGGCGCGCGACGCGCGCACGGCGCGCTGCTCAAGCTGGGATCAGACGGGGCGCAATCAGGACGCCTGGACCATCGAAGCGGGACAGACAGTGACCCTGGCGGACCTCGAAGGGCCCGGCTGCATCACCCACATCTGGATGACCCAGGCCTGCTCGCGCCTGATCGCCGACCGGCTGGTCCAGGACCCCGACTACTACCGCAAGGTCCTGCTCAAGATGTACTGGGATGACCAACAGCATCCCAGCGTCCTCGTCCCGCTCGGCGACTTCTTCTGCCTGGGCCACTCCATCGCCAATAGCTTCGCCTCGCTGCCCTTCACCGTCTCCGCGCGGCCGGAGGCGCAGTACCGGTTCGGCGGGCAGGCCGCCCTGAACTGCTACTTCCCCATGCCCTTCCGCCGACGAGCGCGCATCGAGGTGACCAACGAGAACGACGTGCCCTACCGCCAGTACTACTACGTCGACTACGAGCTGTACCGCGAAGACCTGCCGGCGGACACCGTCTACTTCCACGCCCAGTGGCGCCGCGAGAACCCGCTCGCCGGCTGGGACCCCCGCGTAATCGTCAACAGCCCCGAGGCCAACGTCGCCAACCTCCAGGAAGGCAGCCGCAACAACTACCTCATCCTGGAGGCGGAAGGGCGTGGGCACTACGTGGGTTGCAACCTCTCCGTGACGAACTTCCAGGGCACCTGGTGGGGTGAAGGCGACGACATGATCTTCATCGACGGCGAGGCCTGGCCCCCGTCGCTGCACGGCACCGGCTCAGAGGACTACTTCAACCAGGCCTGGGGCATGCAGGAGAACGCCTTCCCCTTTAACGGCTCCTCTATCTATGAGGGGCGCAAGCCCGGCTACCAGACCAGCTACCGCTTCCACGTCGTGGACCCTGTCCGCTTCAGCACCAGCATCCGCGTCACGATGGAGCACGGGCACGGCAACCACTCGGCGAACGACTGGGCCTCCACTGCCTACTGGTACCAGACGCTCCCCAGCAAGCCGTTCGACATCCTACCGGTGGAGCAGCGCCTGCCCATCCGCCTCGGCGACCTCGGCGTGGTCCCCATGCTGCCGCCGGCGCCGGTGCCCCCGTTCCCCGGCAGCCTCACCGACGAGATGCGCCGGATGAGCGAGCAGCACCGCCAGAAGATCGAGCAGCAGCTGGCAGAGCAGCGACAGCAGAGCGCGGAGCGGTGGCGCCTGACGCAGGAGTTCAGCCGGCAGAATGTGGCGGCGGCCCGCCGCCTGCGCCAGAGTTGGCTCCAGGGGACAGCAGCGAGGAGCGAGTAGCGAGGGACGAATACCGAGTAGCGAGGGGCGAGGCGCCGGTGGCGCGCTCCTCGCTGCGTCAGGCGGTGGTGCGAGTACCGTCCGGATACTCGAGGACCAGGTCGTGCTCCAGTCTGGTCGTCTTGCCGTCCTTGTCCACCACCTGGGCGCGGATGGTGAAGACGCCCCAGCCGATGGCCTCGAGGCGAAAATTCGATGCGCGATCACGGACGGTGCGCACGGGGTTGGGGAAGGTGGGGTGCAGCAGGTACACCACGTGATCGATGCGATCCAGCTCCTGGGGCGATCCCTCCAGCCAGATCCACCATTTCCACCAGTCGTTCCCCTGGTACTGGAAACCTTGCTCGATGCGTACGGTCATCGGGGCTAGTCCTCCCGCATGGCGATGCTCAGCGCGTCAGTGCTCTCGTAGCTTGAGGTCCAGGACCGGCCCTCGCACTCGACGTGGACCTGAAGCAGCGCCTCCGGCGGTACGCCCCGAACGCGGATGAACAGGCCCCCCGTAATGGGCAGGATCCTGGTAGGGAAGTCCTCAGTCTCCTCGCCGTCGACCAGGAGCCGGTAGGTGCACCGCAGGCGGGGGTTGCGGAGCAGCGGGAAGACGGCCTGGGCAAACGTCTCCGGCAGGAGCTTGAGCTGCACGTCCCTGGCCTGATGCCATCTGCCCAGGGTCTTCACCAGCTCCACCAGGCACCGGTCGCGCTGGCTTTCGTCATAGACGATGCGCTGGCGATCGCCGCCAATGCCGCCCTGGTCGTCCACGCCGGCTTCGCGGACCTCCACCACCGGACGGCCGAGCGCCAGGGCGTGCGCTAGCTCATCCGTCACCCAGCGGTGGGTCGTCCACCGCCCGGAGCTGATCTCGTCCCGCCGCGTCACGAAGGCGACCAGGGCGTCCGAGCCTTGGATCTTGCGCCGGACGGCGTCGGTGATCTGGTCTCCCTGCAACTCTTCGCCGGTCACCACCTCGTCACCGAAGGCGCGAATAATGGGGAAGACAAGGGTCTCGATCCACCGGTCGCGGTCGTTGTAGCCGTAGGCGACGAAGATCTTCATGAGCCTCACCTGTGGCGGTCTGTGCTGAGCGTACGCCCTGGCAGATCGGCTGTCAACGGCCCATCCCTAGCCCAGAGTATTCGCCGCCACCGGGGCATCCCCTCTCCCTCTGGCTCCGCCTCCCTGTGGGAGAGGACGAGGTGAGGCCCCTTCCCTCGCCCACAGGGGGAGGACGAGGTGAGGGCACCGCAGCTACTTCCGTGCCCGCACCAGCAGGAACACGGGTCGCCGTGGCTCATCGGCCGCGTGCGCCCGCTCCCGGAGCCACGCCTCGCTTGGCGCCGGCTCCATCACCTGCTCCAGCGTCAGGCCGGCGTCGATCAGCCCGTTGAGCGGCGTTGCTACGGTCCGGTGGTAGCGGCGCACGCCCTCCACAAACCGCGTGTGTTCGCGCTGCCCGTCGTCCGCGTACCTGTCGAGCGCCCAGCCCACCCGCTTGCCCGCCGCATCGAGGATCCACCCGTCCGCCGTGCCGGAGGCGCTGCGGGGTGTGTAGATCGGATGCTCGGTCGAGTAGACCAGGATGCCGCCGGGCGCCAGCCACCGCGCGATGCGCCGCACCAGCTCGGCGTAGTCGGCGACGTAGTGGAACGCCAGTGAGCTCACCACCAGGTCGAGCTGGCCGGCAGGGAAGGTAACCTGCTCCATCGCCACCCGCCGGTACGTCACCCGTGGGTGCGCCCACCACGTCCGCGCCGGCTCCAGCATGTGCTCGGAGACGTCCACCCCTACCACCTCCGCCGCCCCCGATCCCGCAAGGTAGTGGGCCAGCTGCCCGGCGTCGCACCCTCGATCTAGCGCGGGCCGCCCGACCACCTCCGGCAGCAGCGCCAGGAAGGCAGGCTGCTCCATCGCCTGCGCCAGCCTTCGCCAGACTGCTCCAGGTGGGAATAGCCGGCGAAGAAGCGCGGGTCGTCGTAGACGTTCTGCGGCTCGCCGCCGTGGCGCGCGTGTCCCCCTCCTGGGGCTCTCCGGCCCCCTCTGGTCGCCCGGTCTCCCGCGGCCGTCTGCGCGTCAATTGGCGATGGACTTGGCTCAATGACTGGACCTCCTGCGGCCGTCCGACCCCCTCCGCGCATCACGCCACGTGCGGCCGGTCGTCTCCCCATGGCCCTCGTTCCCCTCTCCGATACGGAGAGGGGGCGGCGGGGCCCAGCCGCACGCCCGTGGCCGTCGTTCCCCCTCTCCGATACGGAGAGGGGGCTAGGGGGTGAGGTCCGCCCTCCCTCCCAGTGCAGCACGGCCACGGCCGAAAGGGGCGAGGTCGCTCCTCCCGCTGCGGCGCGTATGACGTAACCACCGATTGCTTGCGCCCCGCGCGCCTGAAGCGCACAATGGTGCCACCGCGACGGTCGCGGCTGGGAGTGTGGCCATGGAGAGCGCATCAGGCTCATTGTCGGTCGGCGCAGCCGTCTTCGTCTTCCTGGCCGCGGCCGTGCTCACCGTGCCCGTGTCCCTGGCGCTGCTCTGGCTGTACCGCCGCGCTGTTCGCGACGCCATGCGCCGGCCCGCCGGCGTGCCGTCACCGCCCGCGCCTCCTCCGCCGGCCGTGGCGCTCGTGTCGCCTCCGGCGGCGCCCCTCGTGATCGAGACCATCGAGCAGCGGGCCCCGTCCGTCGGCCCCGGGCTGGTGGAGTCCGCCGGGCCGGCGCTGCGCCCGGCGCAACGCGGTCCGTGGGTCACCGCGCTGGTGTACGGGGTCGCCGGGATCGGGCACGCCGCCGTGACCACCTTCCTGTACCTCGTCGCCGCCGGGATGGAGTTCTTCCCCCTGCGCACCCTCGTAGTGACCTGGGTGCTGGCCTGGCCGGTCGTGCTCACCCTCAGTCTGGCGGCCGCGGGCCGGCGGTTAGTGACCGCAGGCATCTACTTCGGCGGCCTGCTGGGGCTATTCGCGCTCGCCCGCGGGCTGGGCCGCGCCGACGGGACCTGGCGGGACGCCCCGCTCCTGTGGGCCACGCTGGTGGGCGTGCCAACGGTGTTCTTGCTGGCCTTTCTCCATCGCCGGCTGCGCGCCGTGGGGCCGCTGGTCCTCGTGTTCATGGTGGCCGGCGTGGGCGGCGCCCACCTGGCCACCTCCCTCGTCGCCACCGACGCCGGTTTAAGAGCCGCCGCGCAATTTGCCGTGGCCGCCGAGGTCGATGCCGCCGTGGTCCTGCTGGGGCTGGCGCTCGCCGGCTTCGCGCTGTTTGGCGTCCTTGGCTGGCTGTCCCTGGGCTGGATCGGGCGGCGCTACGCCTCCAAGCGGATCAGTGACCAGTCGCTGGCGGTAGACACCATCTGGCTCCTGTTCACCCTGAACGCCTCGCTCAACCTGGTCTTCGAGGGCAGCCTGTGGCCGGTGGCCGCGCTGAGCAGCTTCGTTGTGTACAAGGCGCTGGCCGGCGCCGGCTTCGCCCTTGCCAGGCGGGGCGCCACGCTGGCGCCGGCGCGGCCAAACTACCGGCTGCTCCTCCTGCGCGTCTTCAGCTCCCCTGGACGGAGCGAGCGTCTCATGGCCCGAGCCGGCGCGCGCTGGCGCTACGCGGGCAGCATCCAGCTCATCGCCGGCACCGACCTCGCCACCACCACCCTGGAACCGCACGAGTTCCTGGACTTCGTCCGCGGCAAGCTGGCCGGCCGCTTCGTCCAGGACCGCGCCGGGCTGGAGCGCCAGCTCCGTGAGCTGGACCTGCGACCGGACGCCGACGGGCGCTTCCGCGTCAATGAGTTCTTCTGCCACGACGATACCTGGCGCATGACCCTCTCTCGGCTGGTGGCCATCAACGATGCCGTGCTGATGGACCTGCGCGGCTTCACCCCGGCCAACCAGGGCTGCATCTACGAGCTCCGCGAGCTGGTGAGCGTGGTGGCGCTGGGCAAGATCGTGCTGGTCGTCGATGGCTCCACCGATATCCCCTTCCTGCGCCGCGTCCTCGACGACGCCTGGGCCGCGCTGCCGGCCGCATCGCCCAACCGCCGGTACGCAACGCGCCTGGCCGTCTGCCACCTCACGCGGGACGATGACGCCGCCGCCGGCCTGGTGCTCGGCGCCGTCGCCCGCGCCGCGGCCGCCGATGCTGCCGCAGCAGCGCCGCTCACCAGCCGCGCGGACCAGGCGCCCGCTCCCACATGACACCGGCGGTGCTATCCAGGCGTACGCAACTCTCCAGCTAGCGCCAGACCATGGCCTGCGTCCCCCTCTCCCGCACGCGGGAGGGGGGCGGGGGGTGAGGGCTGCCCTCGTCTCCCCGCGTCTCCGCGTCCCCGCGTCAGGGCGCGGTTCCAGGGGTGAAGTCCTCTCCCCATGGCCCTCGTTCCCCCTCTCCGCCTCGGACAGGGTGCGGCGGGGCCCAGCCGCACGCCCGTGGCCGTCGTTCCCCCTCACCGTATCGGAGAGGGGCTAGGGGGTGAGGTCCTCGTCTCGCGGCGCGGCCGCGCCCGAAGGGGGTGAGGTCGTTCCTTCCCTCCCGCCGTGGATGGCCAGGCGGGTAGGCGGTATGATGCCCCTTACACAGCGGGCAGCCATCCGCCGAGCCAGATCGACGGTCCATACCCCCGCTGGCGGAAGGGAGCCCTCGATGACCGGAACCGCGGGCCTGAAGCCGCTGCTGTTCGTGGTGATGCCCTTCGGCAAGAAGCCCGACGCCACCGGCACCCACACCATCGACTTCGACCGCATCTACGAGCTGGCGATCAAGCCCGCTGCTGAGGCGGCCGACCTGGAGGTGATCCGCGCCGACGAGGAACGGAGCGGGGGCATCATCCACGTGCCCATGTTCGAGCGCCTGCTACTGGCGGAGATCGTAGTGGCAGACCTGACCACCCCCAACCCCAACGTCTTCTACGAGCTCGGCGTCCGCCACTGCGCGCGCCCGCGCTCCACCATCCTCATCTACGCGCGGGGCAACCAGCTCCCCTTCGACGTGCGCATGATCCGCGCCTTGCCGTATGACCTGAAAGACGGCACGCTCACGGAGCCGGCCGCGGCCACCCTGCGGGAGGCGCTGGCGCGCGAGCTAGCCGACGCGCGCCGTGATCTGGAGCAGAGCGATAGTCCCTTGTTTCAGCTCATCCCGTCCTTCCCCGGCGTGACCCTCTCTGCAACGGACACCATCGCCTTCCGTGATCGCGCGCGGGCCATCCAGCGCGTGCGCGACCGGCTGGCCGAAGCGCGGCGGCTGCCGGATCGGGCGCAGGCGCTGGCGGAGATCCGCGCCATCGAGGCCGAGCTGGGCGACCTTGCCACCGCCCCATCCGAGCTGGTGGTGGACCTGCTGTTCTCCTACCGCGACGTCGAAGCCTACGACGCGATGGTCTCCCTGGTGGAGCGCTTACCGCCAGGGCCGGTGGCGGAGGCGGCCAGGATCCGTGAGGCCTACGGCTTCGCCCTGAACCGGCGCAACGGCCCCGGCGACCGCCAGCGGGCGGTTCGGGTCCTGGAGGGCGTGGTGGAGACGCATGGGCCGTCCCCCGAGACGTGCGGCCTGCTGGGCCGCATCTATAAGGACTGGTACGATGGGGCGCTGCGCGCGGGCCAGACGGCCCAGGCCGCCGCCTACCTGGACGAGGCCATCACCTGGTACCGTCGTGGCTTCGAGGCCGATCCCCGCGACTACTATCCGGGCATCAACCTGGCCACGCTCCTGCTTCTGAAGGGTGACGCCGGCTCGCTGGCGGAGCTACGGACCATCGCCGCGGCCGTCGCCTTCGCCGTGGTCCGGCGCGGGGGCGTCAGCTCGCGCGACTACTGGGATGTGGCCACGGTGCTGGAAGCGGCGGTCCTGGGCGAGGACTGGGCCCTGGCCGAACGCGCCGCGGCCCGCCTGCTCATCCTGGACGCGCCGGATTGGATGCGCGCCAGCACCGCCAATAACCTGCGCCTCATCCGCCGTGTGCGGGAAGAGCGCGGGCAGGCTACCGATACCCTGGATGGCATCATCGCCCAGCTAGCGCCAGCGCCACCCGGCCCAGAGCATGGGCAGCACCAGAGGGCCCGCACAACCGGATGAGCTGGAGCGCATGGACTGGCGCGGCCGTGTCGCGTGCGAGGGATGATCATGGCTCCGTCCGCGCTCGCGGTTCCGGCAGCGGCGCGAGCGCAGGCGCACGCAGAAGGGAGCAGCAAGTGAAAAGGCGGACGCGTGACGAGCACCTCTTCGGCCCCGGCCCCAAGCGGATCCTGGCCCTCGATGGGGGCGGTATCCGCGGGGTGCTGACGCTCGAATACCTCCAGTACATGGAGGACATCCTTCGCCGGCGGGCAGGGGATGACCCGACCTTCCGGCTCTGCGACTACTTCGACCTGATCGGCGGCACCTCCACCGGCTCGATCATCGCCGCGGGACTGGCCCTGGGCTTCTCGGTGGAGCGCCTCCGGCGCCTCTATCGCGATCTGGCCAGCACCGTCTTCCAGCGTCCCTTCTACCGTCTGGGGTTCATCGCGTCCAAGTTCCCGCGGGCGCCCCTGGAGCGCGCCCTGCGCGACCAGATGGGCGACGTGACCGTCGGCAGCGACGCCGTGCGCACTGGCCTGATGATCATGACCAAGCGCCTCGATACGGGCAGCCCCTGGCCCATCCACAACAATCCCCGCGGCCGGTACTACGCGCGGCGCACCGGCGGCACCGGCCTGGCCAACAGCGAGTTCTTGCTGCGCCAGGTGGTGCGCGCCAGCACGGCGGCGCCCCACTACTTCGAGCCGGAGCGCCTGCGCGTCGCTCGGGCTTCTGTCTCGCCACCGGCCGGCAGGCCCGCCACCGGCTTCATCGACGGGGCCTTCGTCGATGGGGGCGTCAGCCCCTTCAACAACCCCGCCTTGCAGCTCCTCCTGCTGGCCACGCTGGGAGGCTACGGCCTCCGCTGGCCCCTGGGCACGGACAAGCTGCTCCTCGTCTCGGTAGGGACCGGCTACCGCGAGCTCCGCCTGACGGCCGACGAGGTAATGGAGATGCCCGCCTCCGTGCTGGCTCTGCGGTCGCTGGCCTCCCTGATGAGCGACTGCGACTGGCTGGGGCAGACCATGCTCCAGTGGCTCTCCAGCACCCCCACTCCCTGGCTGATCGACCGCGAGATCGGCGACCTGCGGGGCGACGCGCTCAACGGCCGCGAGCTTCTCACCTATATACGCTACAACGTCATGCTCGATTCTGCCTGGCTCAAGCAGCACCTCGGCCTTGACGTGGACGAGCGCACCGCGGCCAGCCTGCACGCCATGGACAACCCCGCCAACGTCGAGCAGCTCGTGGCCATCGGGGCTGCGGCCGCACGGGTGCAGATCAAGGACGAGCACTTCCCCGCCACGTTCGACCCCACCGAGTGATCCCCGCGGCCCGGCACGCTTACTGCTATGACAACCTGGTGTATCCACAGCTATCGATCCATTCCCTCTCCCTTCGGGAGAGCAGTCCCGTCTCCCTTTGGGCGGTAGTGATGGCTCTTTTGGGAGAGTAGACCCTTCTCCCAGGGGCAAAGGGTTAGAGCGAGGGCTCCGCTCGTGACGATCCCGCCATTCGAGGTCACCTTTACGAACGGGCACACGGCGCGATGCGTCAGCGTCGAACGGCCCGCCGACCTCGCCGCCGCCCTGCGGGCCCTCGATCTGGCGCCGCCCCGCCCGTGCCTGGTGCTGGTGGGGGGCGCCGGCGGGCTGTCGGAGGCCGACCTGGCTCGCCTCATGCCGCTGTTCACCAGCATACTCGCCCCCGCGGCCGACGCCTGCGGGGCCGTGGTGCTAGACGGTGGCACCGACTCCGGCGTGATGCGGTTGATGGGGCAGGCGCGGCATCAGGCAGGGGCGGCCTTCCCTCTCCTTGGCGTCGCCGCCGAAGGGACCGTCGCTATCCCCGGCAGGGTGCCGCCGTCTCCCCAGGCGGCGCCGCTGGAGCCGCGCCACACGCACTTCCTGCTCGTCCCGGGCGCACGCTGGGGCGATGAGTCGCCCTGGCTGGCCCGCGTGGCCGGCGTCCTGGCCGGGGGCGCGCCCTCCGTGACCGTGCTGGTGAACGGGGGCGAGGTCGCCTTTCAGGACGTCGCGCACAGCATTGACGCGGGCCGGCCGGTGGTGG
>DAOTTI010000036.1:0-48477 GCA_034437795.1 Chloroflexota bacterium
GGAGGGGCGCATACGGGAGCGCCCGTTCCGGCACGGCCACGGTGGGGCCGGCGCGGGCGTCGCGGCGGGCGCAGCCGGCCGCGACCAGGCTGAGAGCAGCGCGACGGGTCAGCACCGGCCGCCAGCGATGGGAGGGAGAAAGGTCACCGTGTCCCCCTCCTGGAGCACGGCGCCACGATGGTGCTGCTCGTCGTTGAGCAGCACGACGCACGGCTCGTCGCCAATCCCCAACTGCTCCGCCAGGTCATCGATGGTGGCCCCTTCGGGGACGTCGACGGTGCCCCGCTTCCCCGACCAGTGCGCCGGCTTGAACCGCGCAAAATCGCCGAAAAAGACGACGGTTACCTTCATCGCTGGGCCTGGCGCGCTGGGTCCATGGTCAGGTGATGAGCAGGTGGTGATCAAGTGGTGATCAGGTTGTTGCCAAGTTGCTTTCAGGTGGTGATCAAGTTGTAGTAGTTGATCACCACCTGATCACTACTTCACCCCCACCTGACGCGCCTTGAGGGCGAAGCGCACCCGCTCGGGTGTCAGCGGCACCTCGTGGATCCACACGCCGGTCGCGTCGGCGACGGCGCTGACCAGGGCGGCGATGCCCGGAACGATGGGCGGCTCGCCGATCCCCTTGACGCCGAACGGTCCGTTCTTGGTGGGCACCTCCACGATGGCCGAATCGATGTCCGGGAAGTCCAGGGCCGTCGGCACCCGATAGTCGAGCAGGCCGGGGTTCCAGTTGCGGCCATCCTCGGCGTAGCGCATCTGCTCCATCAGGCCCCAGGCGAAGCCCTGCACCACCCCGCCCTCCATCTGGCCCTCGCAGGCCATCGGGTTGATCGCCTTGCCCACGTCCAGCGAGTTGTAGAGCTCGAGCAGCTTGAGCTGGCCCGTCTCGGGATCGACCTCCACCTTGGCAATCTGGGCCGAGATCGTCGTCGCGCTCGGCTCGCTGGCGAACGACCCGTGGCCGACGATCGGCCCGCCCTTGGAGCGCAGCGCCATCTGGCCCAGCTGCGCCAGCGTCACCGACGCTTCGGGGTTGCCGCGCACGCTGACCTTGCCATCGGCCAGCTCCAGGTCCTCGACGGCCGCCTCCAGGTGCTCGGCAGCCAGCTCAAGGATCCGCTTGCGCGCGTCCTCGGCCGCCCGCTTCACCGCGTTGCCGAAGGAGAAGGTGATCACGCTGCCGCCGCTGGCCGTCCCGAAGGGCGCCGAGTTGGTGTCGCCCCGCGATACGGACACGTCCTCGTAGCGCACCCCGAGCACCTCGGCGGCGATCTGCGCCATGGCCGTGTCGGTGCCGGTCAGGTCCATCAGGCCGTAGAAGATGTGCACCTTGCCGTCCTCGTGCACCGACACCACCGCGCTGGCTGGCCCCGCGCCGTTGGTCCACTCGCCCACCGCCACGCCCCACCCCTGGTGGGGTCCCTTCTGCCGGTTCCACCAGTTAGCGCGGTCGGCCGCCGCCTTGAGCGTCTCCTTGAACCCGATCTGCTCGCCTTCGCGCATGTTCTTCAGGCGAAACTCCACCGGGTCCCAGCCCATCTCCATGCAGATCTTGTTCAGTTGCGCCTCGCCGGCCAGCGTCGCCTGCGGCGCGCCCGGCGCCCGATAGGCCCCCGGCGCCGGCTTGTTGGTGTTCACGTCGTAGGCGTCTACCTTGAAGTTGTCGATCTTATAGACGCCCTTGACGCGGTTGGTGGCGTAGCAGCCGCCGGAGCCGGCGCCGGTGTCCCAGAGCGCCCAGGCCTGGCGGGCGGTGATCGTCCCGTCCTTCTTCACGCCCGTCTTGACCGTGATCACCGCCCCGGGCGCCGGCCGCGCATCCAGAAACTCCTCCTCGCGGCTGTAGACGACCTTGACCGGCCGGCGGGCCTTCTGGGCCAGCAGCACGCAGTAGGTATCCGCAATGCCCCCAAACTTGGCGCCAAACCCACCCCCGACGGTCATGCCGATGACGTTGATCTTGGAGAGCGGAATGCGCAGGCTGTTGGCCAGGTTGGAGCGGACCGCGAAGTGCCCCTGCGTGCTCGTCCAGACGGTGACGCTGCCGTCCGGTGCCACGTCGGCAATCGTCGTCTGGGGCTCGATGTAGGTCTGGTGCACGCGCGGGATGATGTAGGTGTCGATGAAGATGCGGTCCGCCTCGCGGAAGCCGGCCTCGACGTCGCCCTCGGCGCGGTGGTTCTGGCCGGCCACGTTGTACAGCCTGGGCGCCCCACCGCCGGGGCGCCGGTCCACGAACGGAAAGTCTTCGGGAGCCTCCACCGGCTGCGTCTCGTCATGCACCAGGGGCGCCCCCTCCTTGATCGCCTCGCGGACGTCGATCACCGCGGGGAGCACCTCATACTCCACCTTGATCTTCTCGCAGGCCTCTTCGGCAATCTCCCGCGTCACCGCCGCCACAGCCGCCACCTTCTGCCCGTGGTACTTGACCTTCTCCCCGACTCCGGGCAGCAGGCGCTGGGCCATGCGCGTGGCGTGCATCTCCTCCTCCACCACCAGCGCCATGTCCTGGCGCAGCGACGCAGCGGTCACGACCGCCACCACGCCGGGGAGCTTCTCGGCCTCAGACGTATCGATGCTCTTGATGCGGGCATGCGCGTACGGGCTGCGCACGAACGCCCCGTAGCACATCCCCGGCAGGTGCACATCCGCGGTGTACTTGGCGCGACCCGTCACCTTGTCCAGGGCATCAATGCGGGGCACCGACCGCCCGATCTGGTGCGCGCGCCCATCGCTGCGTCCGTTGGCCGCCGTGTCTGGTCTCGTCTCGACTGCTGCCATGCTGTCGTACTCCTTACGCCGTTTAGGCCGGCGCGCCGGCGGTCCGCTCGCCGATCCTGGCCTGGCTGGCCATCTCCTTGGCCGCCGCCTCCACCGCGTCCACGATCTTGTCGTAACCGGTGCAGCGGCACAGGTTGCCCTGCAGGGCGAAGCGGATCTCCTCGCGCGTCGGCTGCGGGTTCTCGTTCAGAAAGGCGATGGACGTCATGATCATGCCGGGGGTGCAGATGCCACACTGCAGCCCGCCGTACTGCATGAACGCCTTTTGCACCGGGTGCAGGTCCGTGGCGGAGCCGACCCCTTCGATGGTGGTAATCTGCTTGCCCACCGCGCTCGCCGCCAGCACCAGGCAGGACGTCACCGGCTGGCCATCGAGCAGGACGGTGCAGGCACCACAGTCGCCGGTACTGCAGCCCTCCTTGGTCCCCGTCAGAAAGCACTTGTCCCGCAAGGCGTCGAGCAGGCGCGTGCGCCCTTCGACGTCGATCAGGTAGCGCTCGCCGTTGACCTGCAGTTCGATGAACTGTCTCACTCGCTCCTCCTCAGCGTTCAGGATTGCGCTGCGGCCGCCGCCTGCCGGAGCGCCCGCTTGGTCAGCACGTTCACCATCTCCCGCCGGTACTCCGCACTGGCCCGCACGTCTGAGATGGGGCGGGACGCCTCCGCCGCCAGCCGGCCCGCCTCCTCCAGCGCCTCATCAGTCAGGCGGCGTCCTTTGAGCGCCTCTTCGGCCCGGGGCGCGCGGATGGGTGTGGGCGCCACCGCCCCCAGCCCGATCCGCGCCTCGTGGATGACGCCGTTCGCGGCGTCCAGCGCCACCGCCGCCGCGACGCCGACGAAGGCGATGTCCATCTTCTGGCGCTCCTTCAGCTTGATGTAGTGGCTACCGGACCGGTCGCGGGGCGGAGGCACCTGGATCGTGACCAGAAGCTCGTCCGGAGCCAGCACTGTCCGCCGCACGCCGGTAAAGAACTCTTCGAGCGGAACCGTCCGCCGGCCCCTCGGCCCGGCAATCTCCACCTGCGCGCCGAGTGCGAGCAGGATCGGCGCCACCTCCGCCGACGGCGAGGCGGTGCACAGGTTCCCGCCCGGAGTGGCCAGGTTCCGGATCTGCCAGGACCCCACCTCGGCGGCGGACTGGTAGAGGCCCGGATAGTAGCGTCGCACTTCCGCGGACGTTTCCAGCCTGCGGAAGGGGACTGCCGCCCCGATGGTCAGGCCACGGCCGCGGTCCCAGGTAAACGCCGTTAGCTCAGGCACGCGCTTGATGTCGATCACCACCCTGGGCGTGACCAGCTTATCCGCCATCATCAGCACCAGGTCGGTGCCGCCGGCCAGGGGGCGAGCATCGGCCCCGTACTGGCCGAGCAGGGCAATCGCCTCGTCCAGTGTCGTGGGAGCAAAGTACTCGAAATCGCGCAACCGTTCTCCTCCCGAGGTGCATTCTACAATGGGCCGGCGCGCGGAGCCGGCCCCACCAGGGTGCAACCAGCGTTCCCAGCGGGCTGCGCCCTTACCCAAGAGCAGAGGGTACTGAACAGCGCAACGCCCGGGATCACCGGTGAGATCCGCCCCGCCAGGGGACTGGCAGGGGCCTGGCAAAATGATACTGCCGTGCCGCTCGCCCACCTCCGCAGCGCCGGCCATCTATTTCGAGAAGGAAAGGAGAGGCTCGAGCCAATGGCACAGACGCTCGACCTGAGCATCGAATACTGCACGTCTTGAGGGTACGAAAAGCATGCCGCCAGGTTGGCGGATGAGCTCAAGCGGGCGTTCCCCGAGCACATCAAAGACGTCAAGCTGATCAAGAGCGGGGGCGGCGTCTTTGAGGTACGCCACGGGAACGAGCTGCTCTTCTCCAAGCGACAGCTCGGCCGTTTCCCCGAGCCCGGCGAGATCGAACAGAAGCTCCGGCCACTCGTCACCTAGCCTGGCTTCTTCACCGCCGGTGGGGAGTTCCCTCTCCCTTTGGGAGAGGGCTAGGGTGAGGGCTCTACTGATGCGCAATGCAGGCCAGCCTGCACCGCGCACGGCCCTCGCCCTCTTCGTTTTTCCCGGTGTGCGCCCTGTTCCCTCCCCCTGTGGAAGAGCGGGGCCGCGAAGCGGGCGGCGGTGAAGGCGCCGCTCATTGAGCACGAAACAACGAATGACGGCCACGCGTGGCGGCCTCCACGCTCCCAGGACGCTCCAGCGTCGGGAATGGAGCAGCCGCGTCTCGTGGAGGGATCAGTCCGTATCCCGCCACCAGCGGGCGTGGAGGTCCACCTCGGCCGTCTTGGAGATGGAGCGGAGCACGTCCTGGCGCAGGGCCTCATAGCCGTCGATCAGGGCGCGGCGCAGCACCAGGCGCGTCCCCGGCCGCGCCACCAGCTCCAGCACCGTCTCTCCGCGCAGGAGCGTGTCAGGCAGGTACGGCCCCGGCAGCAGCCGTCGCAGCGAGAGCTGATAGGCGGGGCCGCGGATCTCACGCACGCGGTCGACGTCGGCCCAGTAGAGCCGGCGCGGTGACGCCGGCCCGCGGATCACCAGGGCGTCGCGCGTGATGCTGACCCGCAGGCGCCCCCAACGCCAGACCAGGTACCAGGCGCCCAGCAGGCAGCCCAGGGCGAGCAGGGCGACGATGGCGCCTGAGGGGAGCGCCCCACGGCTGAGCCGGTTGCTCGCCTCCCAGCCCAGGATGGCCGCGTCGATGGCCAGCAGCAGGGCATAGACGTAGACCTTGGCCGAGGCCCGGTACGTGCGCTCCATCAGGCCCTAGCCGCCCGATTGCGGCGCACGACGCCGCTCCTTCCGGTCCAGGTCGGCCGCCGCTTCGTCCGCCAGGGCGCGCAGGCGATCGAAGGCGAAGATGCCGGTATCGTGCCCGTCGGCCCAGGTCGGTCGAATGGCGTAGCGCCCGACCAGCTCGATGTTCTGTAGCTGGTACTGCTCCGGCCGCAGCGCTTGCACGAACTGGAGCTGCCCCGGCAGGCCCATCTCCCCCGCGCAGGTGGCGCAGGGGCACTTCCAGCGCAGGAACTCGTACGCGTAGGCCGTCTCCCGACCGTCCGCCCAGGTAATCTCCAGGCGCTGGCGCTTGTTGTCGTACCGGATGTCGATCGGTTCGGTGGGATCGACGGGCACCGCCGGCTTCTCCGTCCACCCTCGATTATAGGCCCGCGGGCTACCATGGCGCGCAGCAAGCGGGCGCCGTCCGCCAGCGCCCGACGGGCGCCGCGTGCGCTGGCGCCGGACGGCGGGCCGCCGAACTTCAGGCTCCTGGGAGGCATGCCATGCGATTGAAGGAACGAGTGGCCGTGATCACCGGCGGCGGGCGCGGCATCGGGCGCGCCATCGCCCGGCGGTTTGCCGCCGAAGGCGCCAGGGTAGTCATCGCCCAGCGCGATCCTGCCGGCCTGGCGCGCACCGCGGCCGAGATCGGAGCGGCCGGTGGCGAGGCCTTGGCGGTCCCGACCGACGTGAGCCAGGAATCGTCGTGCCAGGCGCTGATCCAGGCCACCATCGACCGCTTCGGGCAGCTGGACATCCTGGTCAACAACGCGGCCATCGCCACCCCCCAGCGGGCGCCGTTCCACGAGCTCTCCACCACCCTGTGGCGGGAGACACTCTCCGTGAACCTGGACGGGATGTTCTACTGCGGCCGCGCCGCCGCGCGCCACATGGTCGCCCGGGGCTATGGCCGGATCGTGAACGTGCTGGCCATCCAGGCCTGGGTCCCGCTGCCGGGCAACGCGCCCTACGCCACGTCCAAAGGAGGGGGCGTGTCCCTCACGCGGAGTATGGCCATCGACCTGGCACCGCACGGCGTGATCGTGAATGCGATCGCCCCGGGTCCAGTCTACGTCGGGGCCGACGCGGTGCCCGCGGAGGTGGACGCGTCCGCCGCCACCCTGGTGCAGCGCGCCGGCCGCCCCGAGGAGGTCGCCGCGCTCGCCGTCTTCCTAGCCTCGGAGGAGTGCACGTTCGTCGTCGGCCAGACCATCATCTGCGATGGCGGGCGCCTGCTCTCCCGCCGCGGGGACCCCGGCTGGGTCTAGCCGGTCGGCGCCCCTCGGCCGGCGCGCCGTGGCCGTCTCGCCGCCCCCGACCGCCAGGGCCGAGAGGTCGCCGGCGCGCCGCGGCGCCGCCTCCGGCCGGGAGCGGAAAAAGAGCCAGAACAGCAGGGCGCTCAGCGTGTAGAGCGCGCTCGTCATCACAAAGGCTGTGTGCAGCTGCCCCGCGTCCAGCAGGCGGCTCCCCGCGCGGTAGGCGACGAAGCTCACGGCGTATCCTGCGATCATCAGCGCGCTGAACGCCGTGGCGCGGGCCCAGGCCGGCATCACGTCCATCAGGAACTGGTCACGGGTGGGCACGGTCATCTCCATCAACGCCCCCCGCAGCAGCAGGGCCCCCGACGCGACCGGCAGCGACCCCGCAAAGCCTAGCGTCAGGAGCAGCGGCACCGACAGCACCTGGGTCACCGCCACGGTGGCGACTGGGCCAAACCGGATCGCCAGCGGCGCCGCCAGCAAGGTGGCGAAGACGACGATCACCCGCTCGGCGGATGCCAGGGCGCCGTACTGCGTCTCCGTCGCACCCAGGTGGCGCACAAAGTAGATGTTGAAGACGGGCACCACCAGGTTCGCGCCCAGGCGGATCAGGCCATCGAATACGATGAACTGAACCATCATCAGGGCCAGGTCGCGCCGCAGCAGCCCGTGGCGCAGCCAGCGCACCAGTCCGGCCAGATTGGCCAGCCCGGCCACCGTCCCGACCCCATGGGATGCTGGATCCGCCGGCTCGCCAGCCACGGCACCGCGGGGGCGGTCACGCACCCAGACCAGCAGCGGGATGCTCAGGCCGGAGAGGATCACCCCACACAGGAGCGCCAGCCGGTAGGTCTCCCCCTTGGAGAGCAGGGGATCCGCGGTAGCGATCACGGATGGGAGGGCCCCGCCCAGGAGCCGGCCGGCGGCCGTGCTCACCACGTAGGCCGCAGCGGTGGCGCCAAACAGGTAGGCCCGCTCGCGCGGCGACGAGTGCAGGGACAGAAACGGGGCGTAGGCGATGTAGACGACAGCGGCGCCCAGGCTGCTGAGCGCCACACCGGCACGGAGCACTAGCGGTGCGGCCACCAGCAGCATGGCCAGGGCCCCTGCGCCGGACAGCGCGCTGCCGGCCAGCATCGACCGCTTCGGCCCCCACAGGTCGATCAGCGGGCCGGCCAGGATGGCGCCGGCTGCGGCCCCCAGCGGCCCGAAGGACAGCACCCGGAGCACATCGCCCTCGCTATTCCCGACGGCCACGACGTAGAGGTTGAAGAGCACCGCGGAGACGCCCGCGCCGATCCCGCCCAGCGTGGCCGCTCCGAGGAAGAGGCGCGCATCCCGTGAGAACTCGCCCACCCGCCGCGCGTATTCGCCGGCGGCGGCACGGGCCCCGCTCAACGCGCCGGGCATCACCCGCAGCGTGCGCATACTCTCAGTCTACGGGGCCAGACGCCTGCCCGAACCATATCCGCCTGGAGTATTCACGGCCGGCGAGGAGCCCCCTCTCTCTGGGAGCGGGCCAGGGCCCGTCGCGCGCGTTCCTCACGTCGCCGTCGCCAACGGCCAGTCGCGCATGAGGCGTTGCTGGTCTCCCGTGATGGCATGTCCTGCGCCCGTGGCGGGCAGCGCCGGGACACGGCGCCCCTGCCCCTTGGACGAACGACTGCCGCCCGCGCCGTTAGGCGAGGCTAGCCAGTGCATGGTGGGCCGGCGCAAACCTGGGGTTGACCCGTACGGCATTCTGGAACGCCGCCCGCGCGGCGGCGGTCTGGCCCAGCGCTTGCAAGGCGCGGCCGCGATAGTAGTGGGACTCCTCCAGATCGCCTGTCTGCCGCAGATTGGCATCGGCCAGGGCCAGCACGTCGTTGATCCGGCCTTCGGCCAGGTAGGCCTCGAATGGGGCGAACTGGTACCACAGCATCCGCCACGGGAGCCGCAGCGAGCGCGCTCGATCGAACGCCGCCACCGCCTCCGCCGTGCGCCCGAGAGCCGTCAGGCTCGTGCCCAGGTTGAACCAGGCAAAGGCGTCGCCCGGCTGGGCCGCCGCCTCCTGCTGGGCCACCGCCAGCGCCCGTGCGTACATCGCCTGGTGGTCCGCGTCCGGCCCCACGATCGCCGCCACCACGTCGGCTCTCTCCGCAGGATATACGGGGATGTAGGTGCGGTTAAAGACCCGCCAGTCGGCGTCGAAAGCGCGGTACGGCAGGGGCACGTTCACGCCTGGCGGCGAGTAGCTATCGTAGGCGTAGAAGCGGCCGGCCGCATCGTCGTAGCCGACCAGCAGCCGGTAGTGCCCCATGCCGTCGTTGGGCTGCGGCGTGAACCACATCTCGGCCACGACGGGGATGCCGTTGGCCAGCAGCAGCTTCAATCGCTCCAGATCACCGGCGACCAGCCAATCCGCGCGCAGGCCGAGCGAGCGAGTGTAGGCTACCAGCTCGTCGGGGCCCACGTTCTTGTCGTCCGCATTGGGCTTTAGGAAGCGCGCCGCCTGCGCCTGGGTCTCCGGCCGGCCGAAGTGGCTGGTGGCCATGGTGATCGTCGCCGGCCCGCAGTTATTCCACGTCTGCCACTGGTGCCGGAACCCCTCCAGCCTGAACGCCGGCGGCGCGGGCCGGACGGACGCAGCCGGTGCCGCCGCGGGCGCCGGCGGGCTGATAGACGGTTCGACCGGTTCTGCCGGTACGGCAGGCGCCTCCGCAGCGGATGCCACCGGCGCCGCGACCGTCATCGCCTCGGGCGGCGTCTCGCCGGTCTGCGCCACGGCGATGACCAGCGGGGCCGCCTCGCTCTCAGGAGGCAGGACGTACACCGGGCGTGGGGGCTTCCACGGCTGCGGCAGGCGGTCTAGCAGGGCGTGGATCCGCCGGCTGCCGGGGATGTGCACCCCGCTGAACGGGATGGTAAACGCCAGGGTCGCCAGGCAGGCGATGGCCAGCAAGGCCGGCACGAACAGGGGCGCTTCCCTGCGTCGTCTGCGGGCGGCCGACCGGCCCTTGGCCACGTGGCCCCTCATGGCAGTTCGCTCCTCGACCTCACGCCGGCGCCTCCTGCGTCTCAGTCTCGGCCGCCCCTGTGGCAGATACTACCAGCATCCCCTCTGCGCGGCCACCGCCCGTGGCCGGCGGCTAGCCTGGATGAGACACGAGCGGCGCCCTCACCCTTGCCCTCTCCCAGCGCGCCGGCCGTAGCCGCGCTGGACAGTGGGGAACTGCAGCCCTCACCCCCTTCGGCTCCTGCGCCCCGACGCGGGGACGCGGGGACACGGAGACGCGGGCACGGACCTCACTCCCATCAGCCTCCGCCCGCACCGACAGGGGGACGCGGAGCCACGGAGAAGGGGAACACCGGACATGGGGAGCGGGCCTAGCCGACGGCGTCTGGCCGCGCCCGCTCCGAACACGCACTACACATTACGCAAAGTGACACGCCACCCAGTGGCCCGGGCGCACCTCGCGCCATTCCGGCTCCACCTGGCGGCAGATGGTGTCCGCCAACGGACAACGCGTGTGGAACCGGCAGGCGGGAGGGGGGTTCACCGGTGACGGCACATCGCCGGTGAGGATGATCCGCTCACGCTTGCGCTCGATCACTGGATCAGGGATGGGCACGGCAGAGAGCAGGGCCTTGGTGTAAGGGTGAAGGGGGTTCGTGTACAGCTCGGTGCGATCGGCCAGCTCCACGATTTTGCCCAGGTACATCACCGCCACGCGGTCCGAGATGTGGCGCACGACGGAGAGGTCGTGGGCGATGAACAGATAGGTCAGGCCGAACTCGTCCTGGAGCTCCTCCAGCAGGTTGATGATCTGCGCCTGAATGGAGACGTCCAGGGCCGAGATCGGCTCGTCGCACACGATGAACAGCGGGTTCACCGCCAGCGCACGGGCGATGCCAATACGCTGACGCTGCCCGCCGGAGAACTCGTGCGGATAACGGTTGGCGAAGTAGGGGTTGAGCCCGACCACGCGCAGCAGTTCCTGCACCCGCTCCTGCTTCTCCTTGCCCTTGGCCAGGCCGTGGATCTCCAGCGGCTCCCCGATGATGCTGCCCACCGTCATGCGCGGGTTCAGGGACGCATAAGGATCCTGGAAGATCATCTGCATCTTGCGGCGCATCCGGCGCAGCTGCTCGCCCTTGAGCTTCGTGAGGTCGATCCCTTCAAAATAGACCTCGCCCGACGTGGGGCGATAGAGCTGCAAGATAGCGCGGCCGGTGGTGGACTTACCGCAGCCGGATTCGCCGACCAGGCCAAGCGTCTCGCCCCGCCGGATGGTGAACGAGACGCCATCCACCGCGCGCACCGCTCCCACCTTGCGCTGGAAGATGATCCCCTTGGTCAGGGGAAAGTGCATGACGAGATTGCGGACGTCCACCAGCACCTCATCCTTGGTGGGCGTTTCGGTCGGGCTGAGCTTCGTCTCTACGGCCACAGGAGTGTCTTTCAGGTCACAGTTCGCAGCTTAGACAGGGGACGAAGCACCAACGACGAGCCATTGCTTGGGCTCCCTCACCCTTCCGTTGGTCCTTCATCCTTCGCCTTTCTTCACCTTTCGTCCTACGTTGCTTGTCCCGCTACCGGCCCTCGCCCCGCGGGAACCAGCACGCGGCGCGGTGGTCGTTCGGACCGACCTCGACCAGCGGCGGCATCTCGCTGCGGCACCGGTCGGCCGCGTAGACGCAGCGCGGATGGAACGGGCAGACGTCCGGCAGGTCGATCAGGTCGGGAGGCAGCCCCTCGATCGGTACCAGCCGTTCCTTCCGCACCTCATCCAGCCGCGGGACGCTGCGCAGCAGCCCCATGGTATAGGGGTGAGCCGGGTCCGCATAGAGATCATAGACCGTCGCCCGCTCGGCGATGCGCCCCGCGTACATCACGATGATGTCGTCGCACATGCCGGCCACCACGCCCAGATCGTGGGTGATGAGGATGGTCGCCGTGTTGAACTCTTTGGCCAGGTTCTTGATCAGGTCCAGGATCTGGGCCTGGATGGTCACGTCCAGCGCCGTGGTTGGCTCGTCGGCGATCAGGAGCTGCGGGTTGCAGGAGAGCGCCATGGCGATCATCACCCGCTGGCGCATCCCTCCCGAAAACTGGTGCGGGTAGTCGTCGATGCGCGTCTTGGCTGAAGGGATGCCGACCAGGTCTAGCAGCTCGATCGCCCGCTTGCGGGCCTGCCCCTTGTCCAGGCCGAGGTGTAGCTGCAGCGCCTCACTAATCTGGCGGTTGATCGTCAGCACGGGGTTGAGGGACGTCATCGGGTCCTGGAAGATCATGGCAATCTTCCGCCCGCGCACCCGCCGCATCTGGTCTTCGGAAAGCTTGAGCAGGTCTCTGCCCTCGAAGTAGATCTCGCCTCCGACGATCCGGCCCGGCGGGTTGGGGATCAGGCGCATGATCGAAAGCGCCGTCACGCTCTTGCCACAGCCTGACTCCCCAACGATCCCCAGGGTCTGGCCCGGATAGACGTCGAAGGAGACGCCGTCCACCGCCTTGACCACCCCATCGGCGGTGTAGAAGTGCGTGCGCAGATTACGCACGGAGAGCAGCGGTTCGCCTCGGGCGCTTGCCGTCGGGCGCGGGAGCGTAGCGGTCTGAGACACGCAGCGGCCTTTCTTTAGCTAAACGGAATGGAGCCGGACCAGAAGATGGGTATCAGGAAATTCTAGGAACGGCCGGCTCTCAGCGCAACTGTATAGTATTCCCTGGGCGCGCGCAGCACTTCCGGATTGGCCGCAGCGGCGGACTGGGGTGGGGAGAGCCCTCACCCCCTGGCCCCCTCCTCCACACGGAGCGGGGGAACGACCGCCACGGGTGGGCGGCTTGGCCCCGTCGACCCCGCTCCGACGCGGAGGGGGACGAGGGCCATGGCCTAACGCCATCCGGACCTTGTGCGCAGCCCGTGCTGCCTTAATCCAACCGCCGTGAACCGTCCGCGCCCAGGTTGGGCCTTTGCTGTGGTGGCGCTCGCGCTTGCCGCCGCGGCCGCCGGCGGTGCTGTCGCCTCGCGGGCGGCGACCTTCGCCGGCTCCCCACCCGCCGCCCGCCCGCAGCTCCGCCTGCAGTGGGCCTCCATGGAGTATTACCGCGCCGGCCCGGCCGATCCCCTGGTGGAGCTGCGCATCATTGTGGCCAACTACAGCCGCCGCCCTACGGACAGCACCACCATCCTGTGGGAGCCGGCCTTCGCCCAGCAGCATCTCTTCGTGCGTAGCGAGCCCGCCCCCTGGCGCGTGCGCACCGACGAGCGGGGCTGGGGCGTCCTCGACACTGCAGGTGTCCTGCCCGAGCAGCACGGCACCTTTCGCCTGTGGTTCGCCGCCGGCACCCTGGCCGTCTACGAGCCGCGGGTGGTCGTGGTCGCCAACGGCACGGACGTCATCGCCGAGACCGTCGCCGGGGCCACCCACCGGCGCTACCAGGTGCCGTCGAGCGCGCAGCGCACTTTTGAGCGGGGCCCCCTCGCCGCGCTCGCCGATGCCGTGCGCTTCCTGCCCTCAGACGGGCACGGGGCGCTCCCCCTGGCGGCAGCCATTGGCGTCCTGCTCAGCGCCACGGCCGGCGCGGGGACGCTGGCCGCCTTTCGGGTGGCCGGCCGTCAGGCCTGAGCGGCGCTTTCTGCACGCTCCTGGCCGCGGCTCCACGCCGGTAGCCGTGCCGGCTTGTGCGGTAACGGCCGTGGCCCCGACCGAAGAGGGTGAGGTCCCTCCTCCCATCCCTATCGCCAGCGTTCCCCCTCTCCCGCGTGCGGGAGAGGGCGCGGCAGGGCCAAGCCACACCGTGGGGCGGGGCCAGGGGCAGGTGCGGCGCGGCCCCCGCCGAAGGGGGTGAGGTCCTCCCTCCCGGCACCGCCAAGCCACACGGCCATGGCCGTCGTTCCCCCTCTCCCGCGTGCGGGAGAGGGGCCGGGGGTGAGGCCTGCCCTCCCGGTGGCGTGCGCCCGCGTGCGGTGCGTCGGCCCCACGTCGGTGTATGATCACACTCACGACTAGCAGCACCTTCACGTTGGTCACGACACCAGCTCGGGGCACTACAGTCTGGTCGGTCAGCACGCGCGCCCCGGCAGCCACGCAATGGCCGTGGCGGCGCGCGGACAGCGCACCATGGCAGCCGCAGGAAAGGGAGGGACAATGGAGCTACAACCCGGGATGATTGGCCGGTTTCAGGAGCGCCTGATCAACGCCGACTACCGCAAGACGGCGGAGGCATTTGTGAAGCTGCTCAAGGAGGGCCAGCCGATGCCGCGGCTGGTGCAGCACGCGGTCGACGCGGCGGCGCCGTACCTGACCGTCCCGTCGCACGTCATGGTTAGCCCCACGGGCGAGTTTCAGGGCGTCAACTACGACCACTGCGTGCTCGGCCTGCGCGCCTCGCGGCGCATGCTCCCTTACCTCTCCAAGGAGCACCAGATGCTGGCCATGTCCCAGGCCATCTGGTACATGCCCCAGGGGCTAGACATCTGGGACCAGCTCCTCTGCCAGTTCCCCGGGCACTACGCCCGCGACGATAAGAAGTGCGGGCAGCGCCCGGGCGGCACGGACGAGCAGGGGCGCGACCGCTTCGACGGGCCGGCGTGGAGCGCCCCCAAGCAGTGGTTCCAGACCGACCACGAGCCGGACCGCGAGGGGACGCTGGACGAGCGCCTGCGCCGCTTGCAGGTCAGCATCATGGAGGGAGACAGGCAAGGGGCCTATAAGCTGGCCCTGGGCATCCACCGCGAGCCCGATCCGGCCGCGCGCAAGGCCCTGGAGAGCCAGCTCCTGTTCTGCGCCATCATCGACCTCCAGGACACGCTGCAGCAGCGCAAGCTCCAGAACATTGGTCACAAGGCACTCCGCGCCCGAGCGCTGGTCTCCCTGGCCGACCTGGTGGGCTGGGAAAACGCCCAACCGCTGCTCTACTGCGTGGTGCCGGACATCGCCTGCTTCCCGCGCCTCTACCCCCTCTACGACCTGTCCACCGTAGTGCTCGGCAGCCGCTTCAAGAACGACGTCTACACGCTCAAGCGTCGTAACCGGCTGCCCATGACCGACGCCGAGATCGACGCCCTGAGCGACACCATCCTCAACGGCACGGTGGACCAGGTCACCAAGCACGTGACTGACCTCATCGGCGAGGGGAAGAAGCTGATCGCCATCGGCGACGCCATCGTGGCCGCGTATTGCCGCCACATCAACGAGGAGGTCTGGTCGCGCCGCAGCTTCTTCCAGATCGGCCACGCCTTCGACTATTGCAACGTGGTCAACTTCTGGCTACGCAACTACGACCACCCCCACCAGGCCAAGGCGGTCTACTTCCAGGCCCACTTCGTGCACGACTGCATCAAGATCACCAAGCAGTTCAAGTTCGATCCCAACAGCCCCGACTACCTGGGCGACCCCAGGGAGTTCCGCACCTGGGCCGATAGCCTATCTACCCCACGTCTGTTCAAGGAGCTGCTGGCCGCGATCGAGCGCCTGGATGCCCCCCGCGCCGTGGCCTGCACCGAGAGCTATCTGGCCCGCACCAGGCAGCGCCGGCCGCTGATGCAGGTGCTGGCGCTGGCGGCCGCCAAGTTCCAGAACGACCCGCACATCCAGCGCAACGCCGCCAGCTCCATCGAGGAGTGGGAGCTTACTACGGCCAGGAGCCACCGTGACCACATCCTGCGGGCCTGGACCAGGTACGTTTCCGGCGGTGTCAAGCGCACCACCGCCCTCGACTGCGTGCTGCAATATGAGCAGCTGATGGGGCTAGGCCCCGAACGCAGCGCGGTGGCCAGCACGCGCAACCTTGAGGTGGAGCGGGGCGTCATGGCCATGGTCCACGCCAAGCAGGTCGCGGCCCTGGCCAACGACTGACGGCCGCCACCGATCGACCGTTGCCGGCGATGGCTGCCCCACCAGGAGCACTCGCGAGCCGTGGGTAGCGCCTCTAGCGAGCCCCTTGCCGCCTTGCGCCGCCTGCTCGACGCGTACGACCGGGCCAACCGCCTGGAGATCGACGCCGTCTACGCCCAGTTCTCGCCCACACTCGATGACTATTACGTCGAGGAGCTTCGCATCGACGTGCCGGATGTCGCCGCCGGCCGGCCAGCGGCCGCGGTGCCGGCCGAGGTGCGCCCCGAGATCGTCCTCACGCGCACCGTACCCGGCCTGCGGTCGCGGAGCGTGCGCGCCCCCGGGGCGCCGTTCCCCCTGGCGCAGGCCTATCGGCTGGTGCAGGCGGCGCTGGCCGCGTCGCAGAGCGAGCGCGGTCGCGCCCTGCGCGCCGCCGTCGACGGCGGCAGCGCCTGGCTGGCCCTGCGCCAGGTCCCGCGTACCCAGCGCGTCCGTCTGCTCCTGGAGCCGGGAGAGGCGGACGCGCTGGCGCTCCTCACCGCCTTGTAAAGGCCACTAGTGGGCCACCGATGGCACACTCTCTGCGGGGGGACGGCGTGGTCCGCGGAACGGCACCGCGCTGGCGCGCGCATCGCCCCTGCAGGGCGCAGGCGGCCGACGGGACGCGGACCGGGAAGGAGCGACAGCAGCGATGGTCGAGCAGCCCATGGTCGAGCCGGCGCGGGCGCTGGCGGAGCCAGAGCCACAGCCGCCCGGGGCGGTCCACCCGCATCCCATTCGCTGGGATGCCGACCGGCAGCTCTGGGTCTGCACCCAGGGCTGTGGCTTCACGCGTCTCAAGCGGCTGGGTGAGGTGGTGCCCAGCCCCGAGGAAGCGCGCGCGGAGGCCCTGCGCGCCGGCACCGGCGCGGACTTTGCCGACCTGCCGGGGAAGACCGCTTCCGCGGAGCAGGGGCCGCCGAGCGCCGAGCCGGAATCGCCATCTCCCACCAGGTGACGGCCAGCGCCAGCCCCGCCACTATGCCCCGCTCGCGGTCCGGCACCCAGTGAGGCCGCGCCTACAGGGCGCGGAAGCAGGGCATATAATCTGACACGAAGGGGCAGCGCATGCGCGCCCCACGCGCCGGAAGGAGGGATACGGATGGGCAGGCTCGCGGCGGTTCTGCTGGCCGCGATGGCTATGGCGCTCGCCTGGCCATCCGGACCCTGGCCGTCTACGCCGGCAGGCGCCCGGCCCGCCTATGCGCAAGAGGCTGATCCACCCCGTACCGAGTCCAGCGCGCGCGTCGAGTTCGGGTCTGAGATCCGCTTCCAGCTCCGCGCTGAAAGCGCCGAACGGATCCGTTCGGTCCTGTTGCTCTACCAGGTCGATGACTCGAACGTGCAGAATACCGGCGTGCCTTCGTACCAGCCGGGCCTGGTGGTCTCAGCGACCTACGCCTGGCGGGTGGCCAGCGTGCTCGCCCCTGGCTCGGAGGTGCGCTATCAGTGGCAGCTTGAGACGGAGAGCGGCAAGCGGTACACCACGCCGGAGCAGACGGTCACCTATAGCGACGCTCGCTTTACCTGGCGCGAGGCCAAGGCGGACCAGGTGACCGTCTTCCACCGCGAGGGCGACGGCGAGACCGGCCAGGCGCTGCTTGACGAGGCGCGCAAGGTCCAGGCGCGGCTCAACGGCGAATACGGCCTCTCGCTGGAACGGCCCCTGCGTATTTACGCCTACACGCGCCAGCAGGACTACGTCAGCGCCCTTGGCGGCCGGGCGCAGGACGTGGCCACGACGGTGGGCAGCGATCGCATCTTCGTCCTGGCGCCCAGCGGCACCGCAAACATGGCCACCTCGCTCCGGGCGCTGCGGCGCGAGGTGGCTCACGCCGTCTTCATCCAGAAGACGCGTAATCCCTACACCGAGCCGCCGCGTTGGCTGACGGAAGGCTTCGCCCTGTACATCGGGGGAGAGGAGATCTCGCCGGAAAGCTACCGCGCGCTGGGGCAGTACGCCCAGGCCAATCGCCTGCTGCCCCTGCGCACGCTCAACGGCAACTTCCCCACCACCGACCGAGAGCTTGCCCTCGCCTACGCTGAGAGCCTGACGGTGGTCAAGTTCATCATCGAGACCTATGGCGCGGACAAGTTCCGCGCGCTCCTGGCCGCCTTCAAAGAGGGCAATACGGTGGATGACGCGCTCAAGAAGGGCCTGGGCGTGACTCTCGACCAGCTCGAAACCCGCTGGAAGAATGCCCTTCGCAGCGGCTCGCTTGCCCGCCCGGCCGGCAGCCAGCGATCCGCGCCGGGCGAGACCCAGACGGGAAGCGGTGGCGTCGCCGATCGGCTGCTGGGGCCGGCGATCCGCTACTGGCGCGGCATCCTGGGGGACTATACGGTCCCGGTGCTCATCGGCCTGGGCTCCCTCGCCGCTATCGGCGTGGTGGCCCTCATCGTGAGCCCTTTCTACCTCACCTGGAAGCGTGCGCGGGAGGAAGAGTAAGACGTAAGGCGTACGACGTAATGCGTAAAACGAGTAAGGTGCGCGTCGTGCGAACAAGCCACGCACAATCGCCGCACCACCCCCATTACGGCACCACCCAATTACGCCTTGCGTATTACGCCGTGCGTCGTGGCTCGATCCGCTCGTCCCGCGCGCGATCCATCACCGTGCGGATGAGCTGAAGGAACTCGTGAAACTCTTCGGCGTCGAAGTAGAGCGTGATCCCCTTCGTCGCCAGATCCACCAGCCACTCATCATCCTCCTCATCGTGGTAGATGGCGCCGGCATCCGATTCGGCGACCAGCTTGATCATCTCGGTCACGGCAGTCTCCCTACCGGCTGTCTCCCTGCGCCGGTATGCACGCCTGGATTCCTTTCGGCCAATGATGCGCTCTCTCCCTGTGGGTGAGGGCTCCGCTCGTAAACAAACCTGGCTAGATGTGCGCGCGCCCTCCTAAACGTGGGCCTTCCACAGACGGCTGCTGCCCGCCGGCAGTGGCTACTCACGCATTCCTCAGGACTGACAACGCAAGAAGCGCGCCACGGATTCCGTGGATGTCGTCGATCTGGCCGATGGGCTCGACGCCGTAGACGCTGCGGACACGGAAGATCGGACCTTCGCGTGCGGTTAGGAAGGGGAGCCATTGCCGCCGCGATGCGGCAGAGCCTGGAGCCACCTACGAGGACCTGGAGGCCGCGACCGAGGGCAGGAGATTTCCTGCGTCTGCCAGGTTATTCCCGGCTCAGCTCGGCCTGGAGCTGCGCGATGGCGCTGAACTCGGGCTCAACCTGCCGGTAGACGCGCTGGTACAGGTCGTACAAGCGGCTATAGAGCTGGTGGCGCCCCGCGTCGGGCACCACCCGCTCCCCCACGTGTACCAGTGACGCCAGGTCCTCAAAGCGCTGCATGATGCCGGCGCCCAGCAGCGCAAGCTGCGCCGCGCCGAGTGACGACGCCTCCGGCGATTCCGTCAGCAGCAGCTCGCGCCCCAGCACGTCACAGACGATCTGCACCCATAGCGGAGAGCGGATGAACCCGCCGGTGGCGCGGATCTCGCTCGGGGTGCCGGCCACCTCTTCCATCGGCTCAAAGATGGTGCGCATGCGGTAACCGACCCCCTCCAGCGTGGCGCGCGCCAGATGCCGGTAGTCGTGCGCCAGGGACAGGCCAAAGAGCACGCCCCGCGCGTTCGCGTTCCAGTTCGGCGAGCGCTCGCCAGCCAGATAGGGAAGAAAGAGCAGGCCGCCGGCGCCGGCCGGCACGGCCGAGGCCCAGCGGTCCAGATCGGCCGCAGTGATGCGCACGCCCTGTGCCGAGTTCGGTGCCTCTCCGGAGCGTGGCGATGCGGCCGTGGCGGAGTGCTCCGCGCCTGGAGCAGCAGGCGCGGCCGATGGCACGGTCGTAACCATCCCCCCACTGGTATCGTTCGCGGCCGCCTCCAGTTGGTCGCGCAGCCAGGCGTACACCAGGCCGGCGTTGTTGATCGCGGCCCCCACCACCCAGCGGCCTTCTGCCAGGTAGTAGCACCACGTCCGCGCGCGGGCGTCGGTCCGCGGCGTCTCGCTCACGGCGCGGATGGCGCCGCTGGTCGCGACCATGGCCACCATCTGGCCGGGGACGGCGCACCCCGTACCGATGGTCTGCAGCACGCCGTCGCCCCCACCGGCGACCACCACACACCCCTCCGGCAGGTTGAGGTCACGCAGGCGCGCCGGACCAACCGCCAGCCGCTCGGTCGGCTCCACCAAGGGAGGCAGGCGCTCCGCCGTGATGCCCGCCAGATCCAGGGCCGCCGCATCCCAGGTGCCGGCGTGCATCTGGTAGAGGCCGGTGCCGCTGGCAATCGAGCGGTCGCACAGGTGGAGCCCGGTCCAGCGCCGCAGGACGTACTCCTTGATCCCCACGAAGGCCGCCGCCCGCGCGAAGAGGTCCGGCCGGTGGCGCCGTAGCCAGCGCAGCTTGGCCGGAGAGTACATCGGGTGCACGGGGCACCCGACGCGATGGTAGAGCGCCAGCGGGTCCGTCTCGCGCTTGAGCGCCTCCGCTTCCGCCACGCTGCGATTGTCCGCCCAGATGATTGACGGCCCCAGCGCCGCGCCCGACCCGTCCACGGGGATCAGCGAATGGAGGATGGCGCTCAGCCCCAGCGCCACCGCCTGCCGGCCCTGCTCCCTCGCCCACGCCCCCGTCTGGCGCAGACAGGCCGTGGCCGCCTGGTACACCTGCTCGGGGTCCTGCTCCGCCCAGCCGGGGCGCGGGGCGTGCAGCGGATATTCAGCCGCCGCTACATAGAGCTGCCGCCCATCCAGGCCAAAGGCCACGGCTCGCACGCCGGTGGTGCCAATATCCAGGCCAAGCACACACTCCCCGTTGCGGCGCCGCGGCATACCGGCCATTGTAGCTGCCCTGGAGCGCCAGCCGGCGGCCGGCTGCTACAATTATGTTGACCGGTCAACTTTACTATGCGCCTCTCCATGAAAGGCGACTATGGCGTGCGGGCCATCCTGGACCTGGCCGAGCGCTATGGCCAGGGCCCGGTGCAGAGCGAAAGCATCGCCCGGCGCCAGGGCATCTCAGAAGCCTATCTGGACCAGTTGCTCACGCTGCTCCGGCGGGCGGGGCTAGTGCGGAGCGTGCGCGGGCCACGCGGGGGCCATGAGCTGGCGCGGCCGGCCGATCAGATCTCATTACTGGAGGTGTTGAGCGCACTGGAAGGAAGCTTCCTCCCTGCGGGCCCCGAGGGCGACCTGCCCAGCGTCCGCGTGCAGCAGGAGCTATGGAACCGCGTGCGCGAGGAGACCAGAAGGATCCTGGAAGGCACGACCGTCCAGGACCTGCTGGATCGCCAGCGGGCCCTCACGACGCCCGCTCGCTACGTCATCTAAGCGCGCGGCCGGCAATCAGGTGGCACCGGTATCAAATAAGGAAAGGGTTATCGCGCGGATGGCTGCTCACGGAGGGCGGGGATGACAGGCGGGCCACTCTGGGCCAGCCGGCAGGCAGTGGCAAATGCCGGTCGGTCACCCCATAATGGTGAGTGGAAGGCCGCGGGGCGGCGCAGAGACGGGCCACAAGCACGGGCCACGAGCAAGGAAGCTGAAGGCGAGACGCCCATGGTAGAGAGCAACGGCGGGTATCTGAGCGGGCCGGTCTGCGCGGAGATGCTGATCCAGGAGGTGCTGCTGCGCTATCCCTCGACACTCCCCGTGTTCCGGCGCTATGGCCTGCCCTGCCCCCGCTGCCTGGCCAGCGGCTACGAGAGCGTCGCCCAGCTTGCCGTCATGCTCAACGTGGAGCTCCGGCAGCTACTGATCGATCTCAACCGTGCGGCGGCCGCGGCCGCGCCCCTCCAGGCGCGGCTCCCCTACGGGCGTGAGCCGAGCACCAACTAGCGGGTCATGTGCCTTCATTGGGATCTGGGAGTGCAATCGCGCTCGTGCTCCGGCAACGCTCGCTGCAGGCCTCGGCACGTTCACGCATCCCCTCTTCTTAACCTGTGCTAGCAACCGCGTATCGTCATGGCTATCGCTGAGACCGCCCTTGATCTGATTGGCAACACACCGCTCGTGCGCCTCAACCGCGTGGTGCCGCCCGGCGCCGCCACCGTGCTGGGCAAGGTGGAATCCGTCAACCCCGGGGGCAGCGTCAAGGACCGCATCGCCCGCTCCATGATCGAGGCGGCGGAGCGGGAGGGCCGGCTCAAGCCCGGGGATACCATCATCGAGCCAACCAGCGGCAATACCGGCATCGGGCTGGCGGTGGTGGCGGCGGTCAAGGGCTATCGCCTGATCCTGACCATGCCGGAGGACATGAGCGTCGAGCGCCGCAAGCTGCTGGCCCGACTGGGCGCCGAGTTCGTGCTCACCCCCGCCATCGAAGGCATGACGGGGGCGGTCTTTGCCGCGGAGCAGCTGGCGCGGGAGAAGGGCTACTTCATGCCCATGCAGTTTGAGAACCCCGCCAATCCGCGCATCCACGAGCTGACCACAGGCCAGGAGATCCTCAGAGATACCGCCGGCAAGCTCGACGCCTTTGTAGCGGGGGTCGGCACCGGCGGGACCATTACTGGCGTGGGCCGGCTGCTCAAGCGCGAACTGGGCGCGGACCGAGTGCTGATCGTGGCCGTGGAACCGGCGAAGGCGGCCGTTCTCAGCGGCGGGCGCCCCCACGTGCACGGCATCCAGGGCATCGGGGCTGGCTTCGCGCCCGGCGTCCTGGACCGCAGCCTCCTTGACGAGATTATTACCGTTACGGATGAGGACGCGTTCGCCATGACGGGGCGGCTGGCGCGCGAGGAGGGGCTGCTGCTGGGCGTCTCGTCTGGCGCCAACGTCTTCGCCGCCTGCCAAGTGGCGGCCCGGCTGGGCGCCGGCAAGACCGTGGTCACGATGCTGTGCGACACCGGCGAGCGCTACCTGAGTGTTAGCTTATAAGGAGGACGAGCGACCAGGACCGGCTCTATCTGAAGAAGCGGAGAAGAGCGAGACGATCCGCCGCTCGTCCGGCGCCGGCGTCGCGCTCCGGCGACGCGCCGGGAAAGAACCGGCGACAGGAACCGGGCACACCAGGAGAACAGAAGGAACGTGGTACGCCCACATCTGGGAGAAGAGATGGCAGTCAAGGTCTATATTCCAACGCCGTTTCGAGCGTTGACGGGGAACCAGGCGCGGGTGGAGGCCCGACCGGGGACGGTCCACGAGCTCCTGACCGACCTGGAGCACCGCTTCCCCGGCATGCGCGAGCGCCTGCGCGATCAATCGGGCAAGCTCCACCCCTACGTCAACGTCTACGTGAACAGCCTGGAGATCAACGAGCTGGAGGGGGAAAGCACCCCGCTACGCGACGGTGACGAGGTCAGCATCATTCCCGCGGTGGCCGGCGGGCAGGTGTTCACGCCGGAGCAGGTGGAGCGCTACAGCCGCCACCTGCTCCTGCCGCAGGTGGGGCCCATCGGCCAGCGCAAGCTGATGAACGCCCGCGTGCTCCTGATCGGAGCCGGTGGCCTCGGCTCGCCGGCGGCGCTCTACCTGGCTGCGGCCGGCGTCGGTACGCTGGGGATCGTGGACTTCGACGTCGTCGACCGGACCAACCTGCAGCGGCAGATCCTGCACCAGACCGACGACGTGGGCAAGCTGAAGGTGGTGAGCGCCAAGGAGACGATTGAGGCGATGAACCCCAACGTCACCGTCGAGACACACAACATGATCCTGGACTCGACGAACGCGCTGGACCTCTTCCGGCAGTACGACCTGATCGTGAACGGCGTGGACAACTTCCCCGCCCGCTACCTGGCCAACGACGCCGCCGTGATGCTGGGCAAGACCATGGTCGACGGGGGCATCAATCAGTTCGAGGGGCTGGTCACCGTCTATCAGCCGGGCTATGGCTGCTACCGCTGTCTCTATCCCGAGCCGCCCCCGCCTGGGGCCGTTCCGAGCTGCGCCGAGGCCGGCGTACTGGGCGTGCTGCCGGGCATCGTGGGGAGCATGCAGGCCCTGGAGGCGATCAAGCTGATCCTCGGCATCGGCGAGCCTTTGCTGGGCAAGCTGCTGCTCTTCGACGCGCTGACCATGGAGTTCCGCGTCCTGCGCACACGCCGCGACCCGAACTGCCCGGTCTGCGGCGACCATCCCACCATCACCGAGCTGATCGACTACCACGAGTTCTGCGGCATCCCCCATCCCCCCGAGCTGCTGGAGCAGCGGGCGACGGCTGCGGGCACCAACGGCACGGTGCCGCCAGCCAGCACGGCGGCGCCTGCCCGTGCGCGCGAAGCCGAGCCAGTAGCAGGGCCGGTGGCGGGAGGCGACTAGTGGGTCCTTTGTCATGCCGATTGCCATTCCACTCGGGGAACCAATGGCCACGGCCATGCCAAGTGACCCACTAGAAGGTCGCGGGCGGATGCCAATCGAGTTGCCCCGTTCCCTGGCCGAGGCCCTCGTGCAGCACGCGCGGGAGGGACGGCCCGACGAGGTGTGCGGCATCGTCGGCGTGCGTGACGGGCGCATCGTGCGCCTGGAGCGCGCCCGCAACGTCGCCGAGCAGCCCCAGTTCCGCTTCGAGATCGACAGCCGCGACCTGGTCAAGGTCATCGAACTCGACCGCGCGGGGCTGGAGGTCGGCTTCTACCACTCCCACCCCGCGACGCAGGCCTACCCCTCTCCGACCGACATCGCCTTTGCCCGCCTGTGGCCGGGGGCCCTGCAGCTGATGGTCAGCCTGCGCGACGATCGGACCACGGGGCCGGAGATCCACGCCTACCGCATCGAGAACGACGTCGTGCGCCAGGAAGCGCTCACCATCGTGGAAGAGTAGCCCTGACCTCCGTGGGCCAGAAGGCCCTGTGCAGCGCCAGCAACTCCGGCTGGCCCTCGATCTCAGCGTAGATGGCACGAGCCTCCCGCACGGTCCGCTCCTACTCGCGTGGGTCGAGCGCTGACCGAAGGCATTCGCGCATGAGTGCGCTGCGTGACTGCGCGGCGGCCGCGGCGTCGGCGTCCAGCCGGGCGAGGAGTAGAGGCTCCAGGCTGATAGTTAATCCAGGTGTCCCACTCGAACGGCTCGTCGGCATGACTGTAGTCACCATGATCGCGGGCACTACTCCAGTGGCTGGCAACGCCGACAGATGCGGGGCCGGTGAGCCTGCGGGGACGCTGGATCGTATGGCCGCAGGATGAGCACTGTTTCCCACTCACGCCAATCACGGACGACTTCCAGCATCCGATTAGCCCCGCAGTGTGGACAGACGTCACCTTGGGTAAAGGTGGTACTTTCACGGGGACCGCTCCCGCCATGGATGCAGAGATACCAGCCTCGACCGGCTCCGCCGTATCCAAACCGAATGGCGAGTACGCCGAACTCTACCGGCTGCGGGCGGCGTGGTACCGGTAGGCCTCCAGGGCGTTTCATCAGGGTCGGTCCCCTGTGAGGGCGAACGAGACGCGTTCGCCCTCACAGGCCCAACTCCTGCCAGGTCATCGGTCCGCGGTGAGCACGCGCGCAACGGATGAACGCGCCCGGCAAGGTGCTGCCGTGACCGGCGGCTCAGGGTTCCAGCCGGGTGATCTGGGGGAAGCGGTCGAAGTCACGATCGAAGCTGGCGACGGTGGCAATCTTCAGCCGCTCCATCTGCGCCACCAGCAGGGCGTCGGTAAAGTCCCGCACCTGGGGGGTGGCCACCCAGAGCGCAAGAGCCCGCTGGTAGGTCGCCTTCTGGGGGACCCGCACTCCTTCCAGCGTGAAGAAGCGCTCCAGGAGAGCGGCGATCTCGGCGCGTGGGAGGTTGTACAGACGTGGGGATGAGAGCAGGTAGACCACGTCCACGACCACTCCTTCGGTAAGGTGGAGGGTGAACTCCCCTCGTGTAGCCCGTTCGAACAGCACCCGGGCGCGGGCGGCGTGGTCGGGATGGTCCCTGGTCAGCAGGCGGACGATCGGGTTGACATCGAGCATCACAATCGGCGGCATTCCCTACTCCAGGCCCTCCCTGGCCGCGCTCTCCGCCCGCTCTTCGCGAGCGATCTGCTTGATCTCGTCCCAGCTGCGGAGCTCGGTGAGTGCCGGCACCGACTGGTAGAGCTCGTCCAAGGCGGAGCGAGCAGGTTGCAACACGACCTTGCCCTGCTCCACCCGGAAAACCACCTTGTCCTTGGGCTTGACGCCCAGCAACCGGCGGATCTCGACCGGAATGGTGACCTGGCCCTTCGGGCTGACGCTGCTCTCCATCACGTGCTCAGGCATGGTTTTACCTCCTCTCGTGCGTACAACCAGGATGTCGGTGTTATACCAGACCCGCACGGCGATTGTGTGCTAATGGGAAGCCGTGGACAGGCAAGGAGCTTGCGCCTGCCTCGGTTACTCGGTTACCTGTCCGCGTTTTTCCATCAGTTCGGCTACCGCGACGGCGTGGTAGTAAACCCGCCTGCCCTTCGCACCTGCCGCGCCCGCTCGTCCAGCGGGCGCCGGCGGTCGAGGTAGGCCGCCAGCCGCCGTCTGGCCTCGGCCTCGGCGTGGGCCCAGAGCACGCTCAGCGTCGCCTCCACACCGCGCGGGCGGCGCCAGGGCCGGAACAGGCTTGCAGCCCGCCGCGGGGTCGCCTCCACACCGCGCGGGCAGCGCTCAAACGCTGCGTTGGGCCCAAGCCGCTCAAGGAGCGCGATCTGGTCGCCGATCAGTTCGCTCACCGGCTCGCCCTGCGGGAAGAGGGCGAGGCCGGTGCCGGCCAGCACCAGCGACCGCGTGCGCTGGGGATACCGGGCGGCGAAGACGACGCTGATTGGCCCACCGGCCGAGCTCGCGACGACGTGCGCGGACGGAACCTGCAGGTGATCCAACAGGCCGGCGAGGTGGCGCGCCTGGTTCTCCAGCCCGTGACCATCCAGAGGCGCCTCAGAGCGGTAGCAGCCCCGCCGGTGATACCAGACGAAGCGAAAGCGCCGCGCGAAGTCGAGCTCCCAGGTCCATGTCCACTGGTCGAAGTCCTCCAGGGTGAAGGCCAGAAAGGGAAAGCCGCCGTGGACGAAGACGGCGGGGGCGCCCTGGTGCACCGTCCTCTAGTGCACCACCAGGCCAGCGACCTGGCATGGCTTTCCCTGGTGCGCGGGCTGGCATTCCCGAAGAGGTTGCCTGCGACAGCACTAGTACAGTTCGACGCTGTTGATCGGCGCGCGGGGCACGTTCCGTCCCCCGGCAATGATAGACTGGGTACGTGGCGATGACGCTTGAGGCGCAGGCCTTCCAGCTAGCCCCGGACGTACAGGCCAAGTACGAGCGGCTCAGAGCGATCTGCCGCGGGCTGGGCAGCGCGCTGGTCGCCTTCTCCGCCGGCGTGGACAGCACCCTGCTCCTGAAGGTCTGCGTCGATGAGCTGGGCGACAAGGCCGTGGCCGTGATCGCCGTCTCGGAGAGCCTTCCCAGCCACGAGCTGGCGCAGGCCAGGCGCCTGGCGCGAGACATCGGCTGCCGCCTGATCGAGGTGGAGACCCACGAACTCGAGGACGAGAACTACGCCAGCAACCCCACCAACCGTTGCTTCTACTGCAAGCAGGAGCTCTTCACCACCATCTTCCCCATTGCCGCCCGCGAAGGCCTGGCCACGGTGGTCTACGGCGCAAACCTGGACGACGTGGGCGACTACCGGCCGGGGATGCAGGCAGCGAAGCAGCTAGGGGCGCGCGCCCCCCTGCTGGAGGCGGAGATGGGCAAGCGGGAGATCCGCGCCGTGTCGCGGTACCTGGGGCTGGAGACCTGGGACAAGCCCGCCTTCGCCTGCCTCTCGTCGCGTATTCCGTATGGCGAGCGGGTCACTCGGGAAAAGCTGGAGCAGATCGACCAGGCGGAGGTCTTTCTCCTCTCCGAAGGCTTCCGCCAGGTGCGGGTGCGCCACCACGGTGAGATCGCGCGCATCGAGGTCCCGCCGGCGGACCTCCCCCACTTCTTCGAAGGGGGGCGCAACGAGCGGATCGTCCGCCGCCTCAAGGAGATCGGCTTCCGCTACGTCACGCTGGACCTGCAGGGCTACCGGTCGGGCAGCCTCAACGAAGGGCTCCCCGGCCTGGCCGGCGCGATAGCCGGCCAGGCCGGCGGCAACGGCCAGACGCGTGGCAAGCGCTTGCCGGTCATCAATCCAAGCTAACCTCACTCTCTATTCGCTACTGATCACCGCAGCGGGTGGGCGCTCATTCCCTCTCCCTACACGCATTCCCTCTCCCTTTGGGAGAGGGTCAGGGTGAGGGCTCGCTACTCCCGCCACCCGTCCCGCCGCCGGCGGGCAGCCTGGGCCAGGGTGAGGGCGCCGCTGGTGGAGCAGCCAGGCTAGCCGCCGGCCACCGCGGGGACGATGCTCACCTCGTCGCCCTCTCGCACGGGGGTATCGAGGCCTTTCAGAAAGCGGATGTCCTCGCCCCCCACGTAGATGTTCACAAAGCGCCGGATCTCGCCCCGGTCGTCGTACAGCCGCTCCTGGAAGCCAGGATGGTTGCGCTCGAGGTTCTCAAGGACCTCGGCCACGGTGGCCCCCTCCACGGTCAGCTCGGCGGCGCCCCCTGCCAGCGGGCGCAACGGCGTTGGAATCCTGAGCTTGACAGGCATAGGCTCGCGTCTCCCCTCGTTCCACTGTAATTCTGGCGTGTTCCTGGCCATCGCGCCACTGGCCCCGCTAGCCCGGATTATGCACAAGCGCAACCCACTCGCCGTGAATACCCGGGGCTAACGTATCTGGCCATCTAAAAACTCTTTGAACGAAGCGAGCGTTGGCTCCACCAGCGGGGGCGCGGTGAGAGCCGGCGCAACGGCGTCGAGGGTCTTCAGGCCGTTCCCCGTGATGTAGGCCACCACTCGCTCATCTCGCCGCACGATCCCCTGCTCCACCAGCTTCTTGAGCACAGCGATGGTGACCCCGCCGGCCGTCTCGGCAAAGACCCCTTCGGTGGACGCCAGCAGACGCATGGCTTCTCCGATCTCCTTGTCCGTGGCGTCGAGTACGGCGCCCCCACGCTCCCGCACGATCTTGAGCACGTAGTAGCCGTCGGCCGGATTGCCGATGGCCAGGGACTTGGCCACGGTCTCCGGCCGCTGCACCGGCTTTACCGCCTCCCATCCCCGCGCGAAGGCCTCCGCCACCGGATTGCAGCCCCGCGCCTGGGCGCCCGACACGCGGACCTGCTTCGCCGGGATCAGCCCCACCTTCTGAAGCTCCTCAAAGCCCTTGGTGATCTTGGTCAGCAGCGATCCGGAGGCGATGGGCACCACCACGTGGTCCGGCGCCTGCCAGCCTAGCTGCTCCGCCGTCTCAAAGGCCAGCGTCTTGGAGCCCTCCGAATAGTACGGGCGGACGTTGATGTTGCAGAAGGCCCAGCGCAGGTCATCCGCGATCTCCGAGCACAGCCGGTTCACGTCATCATAGGTCCCTTTGACCGCGACCAGCGTGGCGCCGTACACCAGCGCGTTCAGGACCTTCGACTGCTCGGTGTCCCACGGCAGGAAGACATAGGTCTTCAGGCCCACGCGCGTCCCCGCGGCCGCCACGGCGCTGGCCAGATTGCCCGTCGACGCGCAGGCGAAGGTGTCGAAGCCAAACTCGCGGGCCTTGGCGGACGCGACGGCGACGACGCGGTCCTTGAAGGAGTAGGTCGGGTTGACGCTGTCGTTCTTGATCCACAGATCGCTCAGACCCAGCGCGCGCCCGAGGTTCGGGGCCGGCTGCAGCGGGGTAAAGCCGACCCGCCAGCCGGTGTCGGCGAGCGATCCGACAGGGAGCAGGTCATGGTACCGCCAGATGCTGAGCGGGCCACGCTCAATCGCCTCGCGCGTCAGCGTGCGCGCGAGCAGGTCGTAGTCGTACTCCACCTCCAGCGGCCCGAAGCAAAAGTCGCAGACGTGTACCGGCTGGATCGGATAGGCCTTGCCGCACTCGCGGCACTTCAGGCCCAGCAGGCGCGCGCTCCCTGCCGTGGCCGGCGGCGTCGCGGCGGCCGCCGGCGGGGCGCCGTCCGCACCAGGGCGCGATGCCTTGGCCAGTGGTGTGCTGATCATCGTGCTCATCCCCAACGAACCTCTTCTTCAGTGCTCGGTTCCTCGTCTTCTGTGGATCAAGAAAAAACCCCTTGTCTGGGACAAGGGGTGTAAGTACCTATGGCTGGTAGCTCCCCCTTATCTTGCGGCGCCCGCCTGTGGCGGGCCCGCCGGAATTGGCACCTGGCATCTCTCTGGCGCCTCAACGCACCGGCGTACGGCCGGTGCTGAGCCAGAGAGATGCTGGTTGTCGGGCTTCGTCGGGCCGTGTCCCTCCACCTCTCTTGATAAGAGCGGCAACTATTCGGTTGGAAAGGCCCGCCGGGCCGGCTCACGCCCGTCGGGGCTGGCGGAAAGTCTAGCAGTGCCCAGGGGGCGCGGTCAAACGCGGGGCGGGCATGGGTATCATTACCGTATCGCGGAGCGCCTCTCAGGGCAGGCCTTCCAAGAGGTGAAGGCAATGGAGGCGCACGCCAGCTGGGGCACGTCGCACCCGCTGTGGCGGCGCGCTCCCCAAATGACTACGGGTCAAGGCACACGGAGGCATACGCAAGCGGATGCAGCAGCAAGTACAGGTGAGCCGGCTACCGGACCAGGTACTGGACGACGCGGCGGCGTTTTTCGCGCGGCGCGGCGCGCGGGTATGGGACCGCACCGGGTCCGGCTTGCGCTTTGCGCTCCACGGCGCGCAATCCGGCGAAGGGGGGCGCGTGGTGGTGGCGCCGGCGGCCGGCAGCACCACCGTGACGGTGGAAGCGGACGGGCTCAGCGTCTGGGCCATGGCCGAGTCCTTCGTGCGAGAGCTGCGGAAGCAGGCCAAGGGCCAGGCGCGCGATGCGGCCCGCCAGGCCCGCAGCGACGCAGCCGCCACCATCCGCGGCAGCTTCAGCGAGCTTCGCCAGCGCCTGGGCATGCCCGCGCCGGAGCGCTCCGCCGAGCCGGAGACCGAGGGCCCGCGTGAGCGCCGGCCGGCACGGCCCCCCCGCGCTCCCGAGGCGCGCCCACGCACGCCGGAGCGCCGCGCCAGGCGCGCCGAACCCGCTGAGACGGCCACGGTAGCGGGGGCGCCGGCCGAAGCCCCCGCACCTGCGCCGGATGCCGACCACCGGCCCGCCGGCGCCGGGGCGAACGAGCCTGGCGCTGCTCCACATCCGGCGGGTGGTCCACCGGCGGACGACCAGGCGCGCGGCCTGGCTGAACCGGCCCCCGCTTTGGAGACACTGGCCGCCACGCCTCCCAGCCCGGAGATGGCCGGAGCCGTCCCCGAACCGGACCAGGTGGCGGCCGGTGAGCCATCGGCGACGGCGGCCGCCCACAGCGGCGCCGGTAGCCCCGCTCACCCGCCCACGCTCGATCCGAGCAAGCCCCCGCCAGAAGGCCCGACCTACGGCCGGCCGCAGCCCCCAGCCGAGCCCCCTCCCGCCTCAAGCTAGCCTGCATTCTTCACCGCCAGCGATCCATCCCCCCTCCCTCTGGGAGAGGGCCAGGGTGAGGGCTCCGCTCGAAAATGGGCGCGGCGAGCGCGGGCTCGCTCAGTCCCGCCCCGCGTCGTCATCATTCAGCGGCGCTGGCCGGTGGCGCTGTTCGTGCCTCAAGCCCGTGCCTCAGGCGAGCGCGGGCTCGTCCGGTTCCTCCGGCGGCGCCGCCGCGGCCTTGCGCGCCAGCGCCAGCCAGCGCCGCTTGACGGCCGCCACCCTGGCCTCGACCGCCGCCTGGTCAGCGCCCTGCTTCGCCAGGCTGGCGCGAAGCTGCGCCTCAAACACCGGCCAGCGCGCCTCGTCGTAGACCCCGCGCTCCAGCTCCTGCACTGCGGCCGCCACGCGGCGGGAGCCGGCCTGATGCTCGGCCACGAAGGCGGCCGCGGCGGCGACCGCCTCACCCTGGCCATGAACCGTCACCCAGACGCGGCACCAGGTCGGCTTGAGCTGGACGGGGACGGCGGCCATCTGCCCTGAGTTGGGTGGTAGCAGGGCTGCACCGGTTTCCGCCGGCTCGCCGGCTTCGGTGCCGGCCGTACCCGGCGGGCCGGCAAAGGCGACGGAATACGGCGAACGGTGGGTGATGGTGACGCCCCGCTGCGCCAGAAACCGCGCCGCCGCGTCGATTACCGCCTCGGCCGGCTGATCAAAATAGAGCAGCGCCTCAGGCATCGTGCCGCGCCCTTCCCCGATCAGGTTTGCCGTGGCTGCGGGGCTGCGCCGTCGTGCGCAGGGCCGGTCCCCGGCCGGCGGGCGTGATCAGCCCCAAGACGCCCGCCGGCCCCGGGCCGGTGAACCGCCGCTCAAACGTGGCGGCCGCCCCGCCCTTACGAGGCCTGCCTCTTGGCGGCACGCGTCGCGCGGGCCTTCTCCACCCGCGCCCGCCGCGCCTCGGGAGAGAGGTTCACAACCCGCTTCTCCGGGTTCGCCACCTTGAAGCGCACCGTATGGCTTTCAGACGGCAGACGAGCCAGACGCATGCTCAGCTGCCGCGCCGCCGCGTTCAGGCAACGCATCACCTTGCGGGTCGTTTCTCCCTGCTCAAGCGGAAGAGTCACGACCTGCCCCACGTTCAACTTGCGCAAAAAGTTCTTGTACGGCGTGAGATCCTCAGTGGTAGTAGAGATTTCCGCTCGCGCAAAATTCGGCATCGACCAAGAGCCCTCCATATCCGGCTACCAGAGCACTCGAACTACCATACCATATTGTGCGGTCGAGTGGATGGCGCATAACTCAATGCAAGTGTACCGTCGTCAAGTGTACCGTCGTCAGTGTTGTTAGCCAATCCAAACCCGCCCAACCACAGGCGTTTCCCCCACCACTCTTTCCTCACATGATGGCCGGCAACGCGTCTGTAAGACCAGCAGCGAGCATGGCGTCAGGCCACGTTCCGGCCGCAGGGAGGGCGCCTGGAACCTGTTGCGCAGCCGGCCCGTTCCGCCACGTTCACTGGTGGTGTAGCATCTCAACAGGAGCCGGGTGCCGCCAATGACGCAGACGCCAGCCCCCCAAGCGCCGCCCCAGGACGCCTACCATGTGCCGCCTGGAGTGCAGCTCCGCCTCGCCTTCCCGCAGGAAGAAGGGGCGGTCATGGCCTTGCGCCGCGCCAGCGGCTGGAGCGCGGAAACCGTCCCCCAGCAGTTCCGCGCCATGCGCGACGGCCGGCGCGACATCTGGGTCGCTATCTGCGACGGCTATCTCGTGGGCACCATCACCGCCGAATGGGTAGGTGATGACCCCCAGCTCGCGGATGGGCGCACCACCGCCCACATCTCCAACCTGGTCGTGCATCCCGCCTACCGCCACCGCGGCATCGGCCGTGCCCTGCTCGGGGCGGTCGAGCGGTCCGCGGCCAACCGAGGCTGCACCACGATCACCATCGGCGTGGATCACGGTAATACGTACGCGCGCAATCTCTACGAGCGCCTGGGCTATCGCTACCTCAAGGACGTGCAGGCCCCGTGGGGCCTCATTCACATCCTGTGGAAGACGCTGACCTGACGCACGCGGTGGCCGGCGGCACGGCGACCGTGCGGCGGACGGTACGCTGATCCGCCGCGCCGGCTAGCGCCGGTACAGGTGGATGGTCACGCGCGCCGCGCCAGCGCCGGCCGGCCAGTCGCGCTCCTGCGTCACCGTTTCCGCCCGCCAGCCGATGGCCGCCGCCCGCCGCACGAACTCGGCGCTCGTGGCCCGTCCCGGCTCGGCCAGCCAGAACCATCCACCTGGCGCGACCAGACGGGGTACCAGCGCCAGCAACGGCTCCACGTCCTCGCGCTCGTAGAGCACGTCGGCGGCCAGCACCAGCGCAAATGGTCCGGCGCGGACCAGCCGCCGGCGCCCCGCGTCCAATCGCCAGTCAGCCAGGAGCGTGCGGGGCGCCGCGCCGGTGTTGACGAGCGCGTTGTAGCGGCAGTAGGCCAGCGCCTCCGCGAAGCAGTCCGCCACCGCCAGACGGGCTCCTGCCTGCAGCGCGGCCACGGCAGTCACCCCCAGCCCGCAGCCCAGCTCCAGGGCGCGGCGCCCCGCCACCTGTGCCCGGCGCTGGAGTACGGCCTCCGCCAGGGCCAGGCCGCTCGGCCACAGCGTGGCCCAGTACGGCAGGTAGGGCTCGACGCCTCCCCGCTGCGGGACCGATCCAGCGCCCAGCGCCCTGGCCAGCTCGTCCAGCACGCCGTCTGGATTGGCGGGCACGGCGATCTCATACGGCCTCGGCGCGCCGGGCACCGGCACCAGCAGGCGCTTGACCGGCCGGCGCGCCTCCAGCCGCCGCTGCAGGGAGAGCAGCGCCCTGACCCGGCGTCTCCGTGCCGGAACGGGCAGGGGTGCAGGCAGCAGGGATACGGGGACGGGCGCCTCCATCGGATGGCTCGCTCACGCCGATGCGCCAGCCGCCGTGGCGCGCGCTTCTTCATCTCCGTGACGGCCGGCCAGGGTCTGCAGCCAGGGGTGGATGCGCCAGGACGCGAGGGCTGCCGGCACCTGTCGCGCAGGGAGGGGCCCATTCGGAGTAATCACGGCGCTCAGCAGGTCGAAGGGCACTACCTCGAAGTAGGGGTTACGGACCTTGACGCCTGGAATGGGATCGGGGAGCACCTCGCGCGCATCGCGGTCCGCCTCGCTGGTGTCCGGCAGTGGCAGGGGCCACCACTTCTCCGGACCTGCCAGGGCGTGGACGGGGCGGCCCCGCTCGCGTGCCGCCGCGGCTAGGGCCCACGAGCCGATCTTATTGCTCACGCCGTGAGGGGTGACGCTATCCGCACCCAGCACCACCACGTCCCCGGCGTCCAGCAGGACCCGCGCGGCCGCGTCCACCGCCAGGCTGACACGAAGCCCGTCCCCCGCTAGGCGCCGCGCCAGGTCGCGCCCTTCCAGGCGTGGCCGGCTCTCCAGGACCAGCACCGGGCCCCGCCAGCGCCGCAGCGCCGCCTCCACTACCGAGCTGGCTGAGAGCGTCACCGCCCGCTCGGCCTCCAGCCGGAGCAGGCCGTCAGCGTGCCTCGCGATGGCCTGCGCGTTACGCTCCCCGCGCCGGACAAACTCCCGCGCCGTGTCGGCCGCAGCCTGCGCGCCAGCGCCGGCATCGATGGCTGCCCAGGCGACCGCGTTGGCCAGGTTCCACAACGCCGCCATCGCCGGCTGGCCTGCCAGCAGGCGCTCGATGGCCTCACGTAAGGCCGGCTCTCCCTCGCCGGCCGCCAGCGCCAGGCCGGCGGCCGCTCGCTTGGCGATCGCCCACGAGCCGGACTGGCGGTCGCTGGCTGCGCCGGCAATGATCTCTCGCCAGTCGCTCACCCGTCTCCTGCCGTTGCTGTTCCCCATTGCGCCGAGCGTGTTGCGCCGGCGATCATCTCGCCCCAGGCGCTCACACGCCCCTCCTGACCTGATGCGCGTCTCGCTGGCCCTTGCCGGCGCGCATCCGGGCGCCGTGTTCCCCGGCTAGAGACGGCGCGATACGGTTTCATACGATGTGGCGCCACGCGCTGCGGCTGGCCATCGCCGTGGCCTCGCCTGCAGACGCAGCCATACGGTTTCATACGATGTGGCCGGCGAGACGACGCGCTCTCCACACAGAGGATAGGCAAGAAAGGATGATGAGATCAGATGGCAGTCGAGATCGCGGTACTGGGCCCGCACGGGTTGCGATCTGAGGCGAACCGGCCGGTGACCATGGGGCGCCGCGGCCTGGTGTGCTCCGGCCACCAGGCGGCGAGCCTGGCCGGCATCAACGTGCTGCAGCGGGGCGGTGACGCGGTCGACGCGGCCGTCGCTGTGGCCGCCGCCCTGAACGTCGCGGAACCCAACATGTCTGGCGTCGGGGGCGACGGGTTCATCATGCTCTACCGGCACGCCAGCCGCCGCGTGGAGGTGGTGAATGCGACCGGTCCCGCCCCCGCCCTGGCTACCCGCGAGAGCTACCTGCCGGACGGCATCCCGCTCAAAGGCATCCGCTCGGTGTCCGTGCCCGGGCTGGTCGACGGCTGGCTGGAGGCCCACCGGCGCTACGGGCGCCTGGCGCTGCATACCGTGCTCGAGCCGGCCATCGACCTGGCCGAGAATGGCCTGCCGGTCAGCTACCGGCTGGCGGCGGCCCTGGCCGAGGCGCGGAGCCTCGGCACGTTTGCCACCTCTCAGGCGATCTTCTGGCCGGGCGGCCGGCCACTGCGCCCGGGCGAGCTCCTCGTCCAGCGCGATCTGGCCAGGACCCTGCGCGGCCTGGCGGAGTACGGGCGCGACTACTTCTACGCCGGGCCCGTGGCGCGGGCGATCGACGCCACCTCCAGGGAGCACGGTGGGGCCCTGCGCTATGAGGACCTGGCCGCCTTCCGAGCGCGGTGGCAGGAGCCAATCTGGACGACCTACCGTGGGCGGCTGGTCTTCGAAACCCCGCCGAACTCCAGCGGCCACGTCCTGCTCCAGGAGCTGAACCTGGTCGAAGGCTTCGACCTCGCGGCGATGGGGTGGCAAAGCGCCGAGGCCATTCACCTCATGGTGGAGGTGAAGAAGCTGGCCTTTGCCGACCGCGAACGCTACCTGGGCGACCCCGATTTCGTTGACGTGCCGCTCGACGGCCTCCTCTCCAAGGAGTACGCCACCGAGCGCCGCCGGCTCATCGACCCGCAGCGGGCGGCGCCGCCAGGCTCCGTCTCCGCGGGAGACCCGTGGCGGTACCAGGGGCGCTCCCAACTGGCCCGCCCGCGCTCCCCACGGGCCGCCGCCCGCGCGGCCGTGGAGGAGACGACCTGTTTCGTCGTCGTCGACGGCGAAGGGAATGCCGTCTGTCAGCTCCAGAGCCTCCAGCAGAGCTTTGGCTCCGAGCTGGTGGCCGGCGACACCGGCGTGCTCTTGAACAACCGGATGACCTACTGGCACCTGGAGCCGGATCATCCCGATTGCCTGCTGCCCGGCAAGCGGGTGCGGCACACGATGAACACGGTCATGGTCTTCGATGCGCCCCCGTCGGGGCAGGATGGCCCGGGACCCCTGCTGCTGGTCCTGGGTACCCCGGGAGCGGACACCCAGGTGCAGACCAACCTCCAGCTCGTCAGCGCCATCCTGGACTTCGGGCTCAACCCCGTGGAGGCGGTCGAGGCGCCCCGCTGGCGCCACCTGCAGAACCCGACCGAGTCCACCGTGCCGCACACCTGCGAGGACGCGCTCATCCTCGAGTCGCGGCTGCCCCCGACAGTACGCGACGCCCTGGCCGCCAAAGGGCACCCCGTGCAGGTCATCGGGCCGTGGGCCGCCGTGGGCAGCGCGATGGTCATCCGGCACGACCCCGTAACGGGCGTGCTGCACGGCGGGGCCGACCCGCGCCGCGACGGATACGCTCTCGGCTGGTGAGCCTGCCACCCCGCTCGCCCGCATCATTCACGGGCAACGGGGGGTTTCCTCTTCCTGTGGGAGAGCGGGGGCCCGCAAAGCGGGCAGCGGTGAGGGCTCCACTCTGGCAAATCCGCCATGCTCGTCCAGAGCGCCAGCGCCGCATGGAAACGGCTGGCCATGTCCACAGGAATCGGCTATCCCCCTGTGGGGCACTAGCGACGGATGCAAAGGCTGGCCATGTCCACAGGAAACCAGGTTAGCGCTATTCCAGGCTCTCGCCCGGCTCCAGCAGGAGCCAGACGCCGCGATCGTCGCCCTCGCGCACGAAGAGATACTGCTTATTGAGCCGGGCCATCTCGCCGTTCCGTACCGCCAGGCGCGTCGGCTTCCCATCGAGCGCCACCACCACCTCACGGGGCGCCTTCTCCAGCATGATCACGACCGGCTCGCTCGGATAGCGGCACACCAGCTCGGCCACCGCCGGGTCATGGTAGATGCGGCCGGCGTCGATGACCTCCGGCCCGTGTCGCGCCGGCTCCACGTTCGCTGCCATTAGCTCTGTTCCCTCCAGCTACCAGTCTACGGCCTCGACTGTCGGGCACGGCCGGCGGGTGAAAGCACCTCTTCCGGCCAGTGCCCCGTTGCGTTCGCTCTCCTTGTGGGAGAGGGCTTTCATGGATACCTTTACCAGCGGAGCCCTCACCCTAATCCCCTGCCCAAGGGAGACGGGACTGCTCGCTGGCCATGAATGATCTATGCTCTGGAGCCAAAGTCCCTCGTAGACGCGCCGGAAGCGGCATCGACGAAGGACTTCCCCGCACGTGCATAGGCTACTCTGGAGCCAAAGTTCCTCGTGCACGTGCCGGCATCCGCATCTATGAGGGTCTTCCCCGCCGGTGCGAAGGGTGAGGGTATCGCCTGGCTGTGCCTCGCGGATGTGGCGGGTCTTCCTCGCCGGCGCAGATGGTGAGGGCTCGGCCAGCAGGAACCGCTGGCTGCACCTTCGGCCAGCCGGCGCTCCGCGGGCTGGAGCCCAGCTGTGGCAGGATGCTCGCGGGAGAGCAACCGTGGTGGAGGCTATCACCCGCATTGATCGCCTGGAGCAAGGGCTGGCCCACCTCGCGGAAGCCCAGGCTCGCACCGAGGCCACGCTCGACCGCCTGGTGGAAGCCCAGCGACAGCTCGCCGAGGCCCAGGCCCGCACCGAGGCCACCCTCAGCCGCCTGGTAGAAGCCCAGGGGCGGACCGAGGAGCAGCTTGCCATGCTCCTGAGCTGGTGGCGAGGCGAGGACGGGCGGTGCCAGGGTGAGTGCTACGAGCGTGACGTCCTGCGCCAGGCTCCGGTGCTCTTCCACGATGGCGACGGCGGCCCCGCGGACGAGCCGTCCGTTCGGCGCCGATCGCCTTGCGTCGGCTCCGGCATCCAGGCCCGGCCGGCGGCGCAGGCTAACTGCATCCGGTGAGAACCTCTCCCCACGGCCGTCGTTCCCCGTCTCCGCGTCGGAGCGGGGGCGGCGGGGCCAAGCCGCACGGTGAGGCGAAGTAGGGCAGGGGTGCGGCGCGGCCGCGGCCGAAGGGGATGCGGTCCGGTCACCCTGCGCGGCCGCGGCCGAAGGGGGTGCGGTCCGCCCCGGCGGCTGATCCGAACGCAGTGCGTGCGTCCTCGATCTCGGCGGTCACTGCGCCGCACGAACTTGCCAGCGGTACCTTAGCCCGGCGTATTCATGCGCGGAGCCCTCACCTCCGCCTCTGCCACAGGGAGACGGGCTCCAGCTCGTAGCGCCGGGAAGGCTCAGGGTACCCTCTTCCCTTCCCACAGGGAGAGGGAACCCATCGCCAGCGAGAACACATCGGGGCTAGAATCCCGCCCGCCACGTCCATGGGCCTCCATGGGCCATGGGCCGGCTTCCTGGCGGGCAGCGCTCCCTGGCCGGACGGTTGGTACACGTGTGAACATTAAGAGGAAAGGTGCGGCGAGATGACGACTGTTCCCAACCCGTTTGGTACCCGCTCGACGCTCTCCACCGAGCGCTATACCGCGTCGTACTACAGCCTGCCCGCCCTGGAGAAGGCGGGGCTCACCAGGCTGGACCGGCTGCCGTTCACTGTGAAGGTCTTCCTGGAGAATGTGCTGCGCCATTGCGAGTCGGGCCTGGCCTGCGAGCAGGACGTTGAGCAGCTTGGGCGCTGGAGCGCCGACGCCGACCTGAACGACGAGTTCCCCTTCATGCCGGCGCGGGTCCTGCTGCAGGATTTCACCGGCGTCCCGGCCGTCGTCGATCTGGCTGCCATGCGCTCCGCGGTGGCGCGCCTGGGCGGCGACCCGCAGCGGATCAACCCGCTCGTTCCAGTCGACCTGGTGATCGACCACTCCGTGCAGGTGGACGCCTTCGGCTCGGCGCTGGCCCCGCGGATCAACGTGGAGCGGGAGTACGAGCGCAACCGCGAGCGCTACACCCTCCTCCGGTGGGCCCAGAAGGCCTTCCACAACTTCCGCGTGGTGCCGCCCAGCACTGGCATCGTGCACCAGGTCAACCTCGAGTACCTGGCCAGCGTGGTGCAGCTTCGCCCCATCGCCAACGAGATGATCGCCTTCCCCGACACGCTCGTGGGCACGGACTCCCACACCACCATGGTGAACGGCCTGGGCGTGCTGGGATGGGGCGTGGGCGGCATCGAAGCCGAGGCGGTTATGCTCGGGCAGCCCATCTCCCTGCTTACGCCCGTCGTCGTGGGCTTCCACCTCTACGGCGACCTGCCGGAAGGGACGACGGCCACCGACCTGGTGCTGACCGTCACGCAGATGCTCCGCAAGCATGGCGTCGTCGGCAAGTTCGTCGAGTTCTACGGCCAGGGCCTCGACCTCCTGAGCATCGCCGATCGCGCCACCCTCTCCAACATGGCGCCGGAGTACGGCGCGACGTCGTCCATCTTCCCCATTGACGACCAGACGCTCCAGTATCTGCGCGCCACCGGCCGCAGCGAGCAGCAGGTCGACCTCGTTGAGCGCTACGCCAAGGAGCAGGGCTTGTTCCGCACCGCCAGCTCGCCAGCGCCCGAGTTCAGCGAGACCCTGGACCTGGACCTGGCCACGGTCGAGCCGAGCCTCGCCGGGCCGCTGCTCCCTCAGGCGCGGGTGCCCCTCAGCCGGGTCAAGCGCAGCTTCCGCCTGGCCTTCCCCAAGCAGTACAAGGCCCCGGAGCAGAAGCCCGTGGTCGTGGCTAAGGAGCGCATGGACTGGGAAGGCGCCAGCGCCGACGCGGGACAGGCGCGCCAGCAGCTGGACGAGATCGCGCCCGAAGACCTGGTGCCGACCGGCAAGAAGATCGATCTCAGCTTCGACGGCGTGCACAGCGAGGTGGGAGACGGCTCGGTGGTGATCGCGGCCATCACCAGCTGCACCAATACGTCCAACCCCACCGTCATGCTTGGCGCTGGCCTCCTGGCGAAGAAGGCCGTCGAGCGCGGGCTGATGGTCAAGCCCCACGTGAAGACCAGCCTGGCCCCAGGCTCGCGCGTGGTGACCGACTACCTCCGCGACGCCGGGCTCATGCCCTATCTGGAGGCCCTGCGCTTCCACCTCGTCGGCTACGGTTGCACCACCTGTATCGGCAACAGCGGCGAGAGCCTGGCCTCCGACGAGCTGAACGCGGCCGTCCGCGAGCACTCCCTGGTCGTGGCCGCCGTTTTGAGCGGGAACCGGAACTTCGCCGGCCGCATCCATCCCCTGGTGCGGGCCTCCTACCTCGCCTCGCCCCCCCTGGTGGTGGCCTATGCCTTGGCCGGCACCGTGGACATCGACCTGACCAAGGAGCCGATCGGCCACGACCCGACCGGCCAGCCGGTGTACCTGCGCGACATCTGGCCCACGACGCAGGAGGTGCAGGAGGTGATGGACCGCGTGGTGCGGCCGGAGCTATTCAAGGAGGCCTACGAGCAGGTCTTCATCGGCGATGAGCACTGGCAGGCATTGCCCGTTCCGGAAGGTGCGCTCTACGAGTGGGACGCGGCGTCGACCTACGTGCAGGAGCCGCCGTTCTTCCAGGACCTGCCTCCCGAGCCCCCGCCCCTCCAGGACATCAAGGGCGCCCGCGTCCTGATCATGGTCGGCGACTCGTTCTCGACCGACGAGATCTCGCCGGCCGGCAGCATCCCCGTGGAGAGCCCCGCCGGCCAGTACCTCATCGCCCACGGGGTGCAGCCCCGCGACTTCAATACCTACGGCGCGCGCCGCGGCAATCATCAGGTGATGATGCGGGGCACCTTCGGCAACCCGCGCGTGAAGAACAAGCTGGTCCCCGACCAGGAAGGCGACTGGACCATCCACCAGCCATCGGGCCAGCGGGTCCGCATCTTCGAGGCCGCGCAGCGCTACGCCAAGGAGGGCACGCCCCTGATCGTGATCGCCGGCAAAGACTACGGCATGGGTAGCTCGCGCGACTGGGCGGCCAAGGGCCCCTTGCTCCTGGGCGTGAAGGCCGTCATTGCCGAAAGCTACGAGCGCATCCACCGCTCCAACCTGGTGGGAATGGGTATCCTGCCCCTTCAGTTCAAGCGCGGCGAGAACGCGTCCACCCTCGGGCTCGATGGGTCCGAGGTCTATGAGATCACCGGCCTCAGTGACGGCCTTGTGCCGGGCGAGGAGGTGACGGTCCTGGTCACGCGGCCGGACGGCAGCACCTCCGCCTTCAAGGCCGTGGCGCGTGTGGATAGCCCGATCGACGTGGAGTACCTGCGCCACGGCGGCATCCTGCAGATGGTGCTGCGGAACCTATTGAAGGCGCCGGGCCGCGCCGCCGACCTGGCGGCGGCAGCGACGGAGGGCGTGTCGGCCGAGGCGGTCCGGGGCGGCGGCGCGGCCGCCGGGGCGGCTGGCTCGCAGGTCTCCTGACGCGCCCCGCTGGTACTGGCGCCATGGGAGAACCGCCTGGCTCCAGCCGGCCGTGCCGGAGCGCGCATCCTCGACCTGATTGGCCGCGGCCAGACGGTCCCAGCGCAGCACCAGCCTGGTGGCCTCACGGCCGGCGATGCGTTCGCTCCCCCTGTGGGACCAAGCCAGGGTGCGGGCTGCATCCAAAGCCCCCTCTCCCTGTGGGCGAGGGCGAGGGTCCACCCCCGTCTGGCCGGTCCGCAGGACCCCCCTCTCCCTGTGGGCGAGGGCTCTGCTCATGAATACTCCGAGGTAGGCCCCTCTAAGGCACAGCCCCCCACCTGCCCACTCCGCCCGGTCCGCACCGACCGCTGGCAATCGGCAACGGCAGCAATGGGCTACACCAAGAGGGGCAGCAGGCGGTACACCAGAGCATAGAAGGGATGGCAGCAGCATGAAGGTCACCGAGTTTCTGGAGCAGGAGCGGGCGGCGCTTCGGCAGGAAGAGGAGCGCCTGCGGGCGGATGCGCCGGATGCGTACACCGCCATGACCAGGATCTTCCCCGTGCAGTGCAAGCGGGAGTTCCTGGACTGGCTGGGCGACGGTGCCGACATCCCGCACGACGTGTTCGAGTCGATCCTGCGGCGCGTGGCCAGCCACAACGAGGTGCATGACCGGCTGGGGATCAGCCCGGCCTACGCCCACCTCTTGGCCGAACGCTGGCGTGAGAGCCACCGGCACGAGTGACCCCGGAGCGCCGGCTGGCTGCACGCCATAACGCTTTTCGCATTACGTATTTCGCATCCCGGTCACCGGCCGACATCCTTTCCGGCAAACCGCGCCGTAGCCACGGCAAGGAGCACGGCAGCGGCAGCCAGCAGCCGCGCCACCGCAGGCCAGTCTACTCCTGTGACCATCGGGGCGCCATACTGGGTGAAGATCGAGAGGCGCACCAGCCAGTCCGGCCACCTGAGCACAGGCCCAAGCGACGTCACGAACAGGGACGCGGTGACGAGGGCGATCAGGGTGCCAGCCATGGCCGCTGGACGCAGCCATCCGGCCAGCGCAAAGCCGGCCGCCAGGACGGCCAGCGCCGGTGGCACCATGCCGTAGGCCGCGGCTGCAAGGTGGGCAGTGTCGATGGCCAGATCGGTCATGCGGGCGCCGGCGGCCACGCCGGCCAGCACCGCCGTCGCGACTGCGACCGTCGCGGCGGCGCTGGCGCCGAACCGCGCCGCCAGGATGGCAGGGCGGGGCTGTGGCGTGGCCAGCAGTAGCTCCAGCCTCCCCTCCGCCTCCTCGGCGGCCCAGCCCACAGCCAGAGTGACCGCCAGCACCGCCAGCAGGACGGGCGCGAACGAGAAGACCATCAGGCTTAGCACGCCGGGGACGGTCTCTAGCCTGCCGGCGGCCAGCGTGGCGGCCACGGCCGCCGGCACGGACGGCCCCTGCAGGAGGGCAGCCAGGCTCCGCTGCACGCCCCTGGCCAGGCTGGCCGACCAGGCGGCGTAGATGGCCATCGCGGCGCCCCACCACAGGCTGGTGCCGGCCGCCACGCGCAGCGAACGGCGCAGAACGCCCCTGACATGCCACTCGCCAGCCAGCGCCGGCCCACGGACCAGTGGCGGCTCGCCAGCCTGCCCCGTGCCCCGTCGTGGCGGCACCCCTGCCTGCCCCGGCATGGCCCACGACCTTCCTCGCCGAGAGAGGGCCGAGGCCCCCACGTCGCGCCCCGCGAAGAGCAGGACGGCCGTGCCCCCCAGCAGCACCGTTGCCCCCGCTAGCAGGAGCATCGCCCCCGCATGCGCGCCGTGGCCCGGCACCAGCGGTTTGCTCAGGTTGTAGTAGTACATCGGCGAGAGCAGCCGAAGACCCTGCCAGGCTGGATTGGCCCTGGCGGTCGCATCGAGCAGAAACGAGAGCACCAGGGCCACTCCGGTCAGGCCGGCCGCCGGGCGTCGCTCCGGCGTGAGCTGCGAGACGAAGAGCGCCAGGGCAGCGAAGAACCCGCTGGAAAGGGCCACGTTAGCCGCCAGGAGCAGCGCCTCGACCGGACCGTAGGCCGCGCTGGCGGCCGCCCCGCCGGCCAGCGCGAACAGCCCAAGCAGCAAGCCGATCAGGAGCAAGGCGGTGAGCAGCGCAGCGAACTTCTCCACGGCAATGCGTGTCCGTGAGCGGGGCACCGAGAGCAGCACGTCCAGCGCGCCGCGGTCCTCTTCCCCCCGTAACGTGCCGCTCCCGGCCAGCAGGGCCCAGATGGCCGGCAGGATGAATAGGAACGGCCCCAGCCGGAAGGTGACGAACCCGCCCGGCGTGAGCACCTCGACCGGCTCGGAAAACCAGCGAAACGATTGCGCCACCTCCAGCAGCGCGGCCCGCGACTCGGCCGTCGCGAGGAAGGCCTGTACCTGGGTCAGCGCTATCACGAGCAGGATGCCCAGCCCAGCGCCGAAGCCAAGAATGGCCACGCGGCACTCGCGCAGCGTCTTGAGATAGACGCTGCTCAGCACGACGCTCCCCTCCACTCCCTCTTCCAGGCAGGAACGTATGGAGCCCCTGAGACCGACCTCACGGGACGTCCCTCATTCTTCCTTCTTCCTTTTGCCTTCTTCCTTCTCACTCCTGCTCACTCTTGCCTTCTTCCTTCTCATCCGGCTGGTACAGCCGCAGGAACGCCTCCTCCAGCGTCGGCTCGCGGCTGGCCAGGCTGGCCACGGGGTAGCGCGCGATGGTCTTGATCAGCGGGTCGATGTCCCCCTGCACGATGATCTGGAACACGCGGCCGTCGGTCCCCTGCACCTGCTGCACGCCCGCCACCAGGCGCAGCTCGCTGGCGTCGACCGGCACGGCGAAGGCGACATCGATATAGTGCTGCTTGATGTCGCGCAGGTCGCGGACCGAGCCGGCCCGCACCAGCCGACCCTCGCGGATGATGGCGGCACGGTCACACAGGCGCTCGACCTCGCCCAGGATGTGGGACGAGAGGAAGACGGTCCGCCCGTCGGCCCGCACCTCCTCCACCAGGCGGGCAAACTCCGCCTGGTTCAGCGGGTCCAGCCCGAGCGTCGGCTCATCCAGGATCAGCAGCGCCGGCCGGTGCATGAAGGCCTGGATCAGGCCCACCTTCTGCTTGTTGCCGTGCGAGTACTGGCGGAACCTGCGCGTCGGGTCCAGGCCCAGCCGGTCGATCAGCTCCGCCAGGTAGCGCGCGTCCACACCGCCCCGCAGGTGAGCCAGGTAGGTCAGGATCTGGCGCCCGGTCAGGTCGGGGTCGAGCGAGAGCTCACCTGGCAGGTAGCCGGTGAAGCGCTTGACCGCCACCGCCTGGTGCCAGCAATCGAGGCCCCGGATGCGGGCGATCCCCGCATCCGGCCGGATCAGGCCCATCAGCTGGCGGATAGTCGTCGTCTTCCCGGCCCCATTCGGGCCCAGGAAACCGAACACCTCCCCTTCGTAGACGGAGAAGGAGAGGTCGATCACGCCGCGGTTGCGACCATAGAACTTGGTCAGGCCCTCAAGGTGGATGATCTCGGTCGCCATGGCCACGGGAGTCTACACCCACGACCCCGTTCAACCCGTCTGCTCCATCATCTGCCCTCCTCCTGTGCGCCCTGATCAATGCAGGTAACGGCGGCCGCTGCGGGGCTCCGTCTCAAGGGGCGGGACCCGCCGCCCGTTGGGCTCGCATCCATGGGGGCGAACCGAGCTCCAGCGTGGCCCGCCTCGTGTACACTCTGCCGACCGAGGTTATTTCCGTGCTGCCAAATCTCGAAGAACTGATCATCACGTTCGGCTACGTCTTCGTCTTCGCCGTTGTCTTTGCCGAGTCAGGGCTGCTCATCGGCTTTTTCCTGCCCGGAGATAGCCTGCTCTTCACCGCCGGCTTCCTGGCCTCGCAGCCCCACCTCTTCGTCGAGCGGGGGCAGCTCCCGCCGGACATTGCCGTGCTCGCCATTGGCTGCTTCATCGCCGCCGTCCTCGGCGACAGTGTGGGGTACAGCTTCGGCTACCGCGTCGGCCGCCGGCTCTTCCAGCGCGAAGATTCCATCTTCTTCCACAAGAAGCACCTGCTCAAGGCGGAGGCGTTCTACGAGAAGCACGGGGGCAAGGCGATCGTGCTGGCGCGCTTCATGCCCGTGGTGCGCACCTTCGCCCCCATCGTCGCCGGGGTCGGCCGGATGCGCTACTCGCGCTTCCTGGCCTATAACATCCTGGGCGGCCTGCTCTGGGGCGTCGGCGTGACCGTGGCCGGCTACTACTTCGGCCGGCTCCTGCCGCCGGAGCAGGTGGACCGCTATCTCCTGCCGGTCATTGGCCTGATCATCGTCGTCTCAGTGGCGCCCAGCATCATCCACATCTGGCGGGAATCGCGGGACGAGATCATTGCCTGGCTGCGCCGGCGCCTGGTCGGCGCCCGGGTGTCGTAGCCGGCCGGTCGCTCCGGCCCGTTGTGGTGTACCATCCCTCCCTCAGCAGGGAGGAGATGCATGCCTGATCCTGAGGGGAACGTCCGCTTTGCCATCGTCGGCATGGGGGTAGGGCGCAGCCGCGCGCGGATGACGCTGGAGGCGCAGGGCGCCAGGCTCATTGCCATCTATGACCGGCGCGCCGACAACGCCAGGAAGCTGGCGGCGGAGTGGCGCTGCGACGCCGCTCCGAGCTTCGAAGACCTGATCCACCGCCCCGACGTGGACGTGGTGGGGATCTTCACCCCCAGCGGGACCCACGCCGACCTGGCCATCCAGGCCATGCGGGCCGGCAAGCACGCCATCGTCACCAAGCCGCCGGACGTGACCGTGGCCAAGATCGACGCCATGGCGCGGGTGGCGCGGGAGGAAGGCCGGCTGCTGGCGGTGGACTTCGGCAGCCGGTATGAGGACGACATCCGGAAGGTGAAGGCCGCCGTCGACGCCGGGCGCCTGGGCCAGCCGATCTTCGGCGACATGCGCTTGAAGTGGTGGCGGTCCCAGGCCTACTACGACGGGGGCGACCCGCCCGGCTGGCGCGGGACCTGGGCCATGGACGGTGGGGGCTCGCTCGCCAACCAGGGCATCCACGACCTGGACCTGCTGCAGTGGTTCATGGGGAAGGTGAAGACGGTGCGCGCCCGCACCCGCATCTTCTCCCACCGCATCGAGACGGAAGACGCCTGCCAGGCTTTCCTCGACTTTGAGAACGGCGCCTGGGGGCTCATCGAGACGACCACCACCGTCTGGGGCGGCCTGGGCCGCACCATCGAACTGCACGGCACCAACGGCACGATCACGCTGCACGACCGCGGCATCGGCGCCTGGCGCTTCAAGGACGAGGAGGAAGGGCCAGAGCCGGAGTACGGCGCCGGGTCCGCGGGGCCAATGGCCGAGGCCGGCGTGGCCGAGGGCCGGGAGGCGCGCTCCAGGTGGCAGCCACAGCTGCCGGAAGGCCGGCCCCGCAACGTGATCGAAGACGTCGTCTCCGCTCTCACCCGCGGCACTCCCGTCGCCTGCCCGCCGGAGGAGGGGCGCAAGTCAGTGGCCATCCTGGAAGCCGTCTACCGTTCCGCCCGGCGCGGGGGCGTTGAGGAACCGGTAGAGTACTGAGCCAAGGGAGGACCAAAGGCGGATCGGCTTGGTCACGTACGCCTCTCTCGTCCATCCTAGTCCTTCGTCATTCACCACGAGGCCTCACCTATGACACCGCCGGGCCGGATGCGGTTTGGGATCTTCCTGGCCCCATTCCACCGCGTGGGGGAGAACCCGACGCTGGCCCTGGAGCGGGACCTGGAGCTGATCTCCTGGCTGGACACGCTCGGCTACGACGAGGCGTGGATCGGGGAGCACCACAGCGCGGGGTGGGAGACCATCAGCTCTCCCGAGATCTTCATCGCCGCCGCGGCCCAGCGCACCAGGCGGATCCGGCTCGGCACCGGCGTCATCAGTCTGCCGTATCACCACCCGTTTCTGGTCGCCGACCGGATGGTGCTGCTCGATCATCTCACCCGTGGTCGCGTCATGCTCGGCGTCGGTCCGGGCGCGCTGGTCACCGACGCCATGATGCTCGGCATCGATCCTGAGACGCAGCGGCCGCGCATGGCCGAGGCGCTGGACGTCATCATCCGGCTGCTGACCGACGTGCAGCCGGTCACCTACCGTTCAGACTGGTTCGAGCTACACGACGCCGTGCTGCAGCTCCGCCCGTACCAGCAGCCGCATTTCCCCATCGCCGTCGCCAGCACGCAATCTCCGGCGGGAATGCTCCTGGCCGGCAAGCACGGCGCGGATGTGCTCCAACTTGGCGCGGCCATTGGCGTGCGGGGCGCCGTCGACCTCCGCAAGCAGTGGGCCATCGGCCAGGAGGCAGCGGCCGAGGCCGGCAAGACGCTGCGCCGCGAGCAGTGGAGCCTGGTCGTTCCCGTCCATCTGGCCGAAACGCGCCAGGAGGCGCTGAGCGCCGCCCGAGAAGGCGCCGCCGCCTACCAGCTGGACTATTTCGGTACCATCCTCGGCCGGCCGCCGCCCGTCGAGGCGTCGCGGGAGCGCCTGATCGATGCCATGGTCGCCAGCGGGACGTGGATCGTCGGCACGCCCGACGACTGCGTTGCCGGCATCCGGCGCTACCAGGACGCCACCGGGGGCTTCGGCGGCTTCCTGATATTGGCGCACGAATGGGCCTCGCGCGAGGCCACGCTGCGCAG
>DAOTTI010000037.1:0-19883 GCA_034437795.1 Chloroflexota bacterium
GGTAGCTGCTCCACGCGGCCGTACAGATGCGCCCAGTGGCTGGTGACCAAGACGACCATGGCGCCGGCCGGCATCAGCGGCAGCGCCCCATCGAGGACGGCCAGTTGCGCATCACGATTGATGCGCGTCGGGTACGCCGGGTCGGCGGCCACCAGCTCCCGTTCCAGCCCGCCGGACGCGTTGAGCGCCAGCACGTCCAGCCGCCCGCCCCACTCCGCCAGCGCGGCGAAGAGCCGGTTCACCTCTTCCGGTCGCGTTATGTCGCAGGCGCCGCAGAGTGCGCGCGCTCCTAGCCGCACCACCTCGGCGGCAACGTCGCTCGCGCGCCTGGCCTTGTTGCGGTAAGTGAGCGCCACGTCGTACCCGCGATGCGCCAGGGCCCTGGCTGCGGAGGCGCCGACGCCGCGCGAGCCACCCGTCACCAGCGCCACGCGGCGCCCACTCCTTTGCATGGTTCCTATCGTCCTATTGTTCGTATCCGTTCTCGTTTGGCCAGTGCCTGGCATACCCGAGTGCGGATCCACAGGAGGTACTCATCGCCCCCAGCGGCGACCCCCTGGGATGAGCACGCCATGGCCGGCGGCGAGCCCAGAGGCCACCCCAGGCGCCAGGGGCGCTTCCGCCAAGGCCTACCCCCTGGTCGGGTGCACCGATGGCCACCCCAGGCGCCAGGGGCGCTTCCCGCCGGCTCTGCCGCCGGAAGCCCACTATCGGCTCCGAGCGACGAGTGGATTGCGGGCTCGCAGCCCGCGAGAGCGGCCAAAATCGCGATCGGCCGTCCACACCTCGCGCACACCATGGAGCCGGCACAGCGCAGCGATGCGCGCATCGGGCACACGCGGCCCCACGACGCGGCCGGCCCGTACGAGGTCACGGAGATTCGGCCAGTAGGCGTCCGTCTCCACCAGCAGCACGAGTATGGGTGACCCGAGCCAGGCCTCTACCCGGTCGATGGCCAGCGCCAGCGGTGAGGGCGGATGGTAGATCCGCGGGTGCGTGACAATGGCGAGAAACTCGTGAATTCAAGGCCACGGGATCGCCCAGGCCGCTGCCCCTTCAGCGAGACCTGCCACCAGCCGGTACGCCTCATCATGCCACGTCGCGTCCTCACGGTGAGCGTAGACGACAAGATGGGTGTCAATCGCAATCATGCGTGCTTTCCGAACCCAGTGCGCCTCAGGCGCCGCGACCTTCGTAGATCAGGTCTTGCAGCCGCTCCCACGATCCCTCGCCCACACCGGCCTGCAGCCCCTTGCCCCGAAAGGTGACCTTTCGTAGCTGAAACGAACCGCGCTCATCCCGCTCCGCCAGCACTCGGCGCAGCCCATCCTCCACGAGCTCACGCAGCGTTACGCCTTCCGCCGCGGCCACCTGCTTGGCCCTGGCTAGGAGCGCGTCGGCCGCATCGATAGTGGTCTTCGTCCGGCTAGCAATATCACGCGCAGATGCTCGGCCGCCGACCGGCGGCTAGAGCACCGGTCAGTTTTCGAACACCTGGCTGCGCCGGATGGGATAGCCGCTGTTGAGGCAGTCCCGCTCCGAGCGCAGCGCGTTCGGCCGGTAGTCGCGGGGCACGATAACGTAGTTGAACTGCCAGATGGGACTGTACCGCTCCATACCCGGAATGGAGTCGTAGATGTTGTACTGGCCCGGCACGCGCTCCGGCTCCCGCGCCAGCTTACCCTGCTCGTCCAGCGCCACGTCGTAGACGATCTGGTACTCCTGGGCCACCTTCACCCGCTGCGGGTCCACGTCAACCTCGCCTAGCTCCACGGCGAAGACCAGCTTGCCGTCGAACCACACGCGCTCCACGCGCTGCCCGAACGGGTTGTTGTAGGTGAGCAATTCGACGCCGTCGTCACGGAACCCGGCCTGCCCCCCGCCGTGGCCGACCTCCCCTGCCACGATCGACCAGTTTCGCCCCTCCTCTTCAGCGGGAAGGATCTGGGCCGGCGGGCTGGTGCGGGCTACCGGCGCGGCTCCCGCCGGCGCCACCGCACGCCCGCGCTCGCCGGTAGCCGCCAGCGGTAGGCCCAACAGGCTACCGACCGTCAGTCCTCGTCCTGATGCGCTGCCCTCTGCCATAGTTCCCCTCACCAACAGAGTAATCTTCTATTAATCACGGATTGCCTTACGACCAGATTGGTCCTCTATCAACGACTGGTTGCCTGATGAACAGATCGTGCTCTAACAACGGACCGCCCTCACGTAACCGGCCGTACGCAAACGGCCCAGGCGGCGCCAGGCGACGGCCGCCGTCCTCCTTCTCCGTGTCTCCGGGTCCCGTCGTCTCCGCGTCGGAGTGGGAGGGCAGCGGGACTGGCGTCCCCTCGTCCCCATGTCCCCGCGTCGGAGCGCGGGCCAGGGGGATCCGGAAGGCTCCATGGAGCCGATGCCCGGTTCGTGGCATGCGGGTTGCTGCCACCACACTGTACAACTGCGCATGCCGGCTCCGCTCTAGGACACGCGCTAGCACGCGCTACGATGCGTGCACGGACCGTGCCGGACGGCGGCCCCGACGTGAGGAGCGACGATGGCGGACTATCTGCAGCGTGACCAGGCGCCCCTGACGGCCGAGCAATGGGCGGCGCTGGACGAGGCGGTGATCTCGACGGCGCGGGCCGTCCTAGTGGCGCGCCGGTGCATCCCCCTGGTGGGGCCCTTCGGTCCAGGTGTCCTGGCGCTCCCCGACGACACGGTGACCGGCGCCGGCCGCGGGCAGATCGATCTCCTGGGCACGGCCGAAGGGGAAGCGGTGGGGATCGAGCGCCGCGGCCTCTTGCCCCTGCCCCTCATCTACAAGGACTTCTGGCTGCACTGGCGAGACCTGGAGGCCAACCGCCAGTTCGGGCTTCCCCTCGATACGGGCAAGGCCGCGGCCGCCGCCGCGGCCTGCGCCCAGATGGAAGACCACCTGGTCTTTGAGGGCGACGCCACCCTTGGCCTGCCCGGCCTGCGCACCGTCGAGGGGCGGCAGGTCCTGCCGATGCGCGACTGGGGCGCCATCGGCCAGGCCTTCGCCGACGTCGTCGACGGCGTGCGGGCCCTCACCGAGCATGGCTTTGCCGGCCCCTATGCCCTGATCGTCAGCCCCCGCCTCTTCGCCGAGCTGAACCGCGTCTTCGACGGCACCGGCGTGCTGGAGTTCGAGCAGGTGGAGAAGCTGGCCCGCCGCGGCGTCTTCCCGACAGCGGTCCTGCCGGAGCCAAGCGCCCTCCTGGTCGATAGCGGCGCCCAGAACATGGACCTGGCCGTGGGGCTGGACTTCAGCGTCGCCTACGTCGAGAGCGCAAACCTGAACCACCGCTTCCGCGTGCTGGAGAGCCTGGCGCTGCGCATCCGGCGCCCCGGCGCCATCTGCACCTTCGAGCGCCGGGCCAAGACGTAACCCTTGCCCCCAGAGCGCGGCGCACGCCCGCGCGCGAGGTCGGCGCGGTGGCCATGCGCCCCCTCCGAACGGCCCCCGGCCACGGCCGCGGTTGGTCAGGTTCACCGCCATGGCCGCCGCTCGTCTCACCGCGGCCCTTGTTCCCTGTCTCCCGCACGCGGGGGCGGGGGCGGCAGGGCCAAGCCGCATGGCAGGGATGAATAGGGCAGGGGTGCGGCGCGGCCGTGGCCACAGGGGGTGAGGGCTCTTCCCCGCGTCCCCGCGCCGACGCGGAGACGCGGGGGACCAGGGGGTGAGGTCTACCCCGTGAACCAGCGCCCTTGACGCGCGCCTCGCTGTCCTGCATCATCCTCGCGTCACCGGAACGACCGCCTGGACATCACCATCACGAACGGCCCGGCCGCGCCTCGTCGGCACGCCGCCCGCCGGCGCCGGTGAGCGGCGATGGCGCTAAGGCATGGAGAAGATGGAGAGCGACGCATGAAGGTACTGGTCACGGGTGCGACGGGGCAGGTCGGCTGCCGCCTCGTTCGCCAGCTGCTTGCCCGCAACTATGAGGTACGGGGCACGGTCTGGTTCAAGGATCCGGCCCTGGATCGCATCAAGGGGCTCGATCTGGATGTGCGCGAGGGCGATCTGACCGATCTCGAATTCGCCAAGCAGGCCGTCGCGGGCGTGGACGCCGTCATCCACACCGCGAACCTGGTAGGGCCCTACTTTGAGAACAATGTCCAGACAACGCTGCAGGTCGCCCGCGCCTGCGGCGAGATCGCGGACCGGCTGGACCGCTTTATCTACGTCAGCTCATCCGGCGTCTATCCCAACGACAGCCACGTGCTCGCCCCGGCCTATCACCCGGTCGATGAACTGCACCCCAAGCGCGCCACCAACGAGTACAACCTGTCCAAGCTGATCGGCGAGCAGATCACCGAGGTGTACGCCTGCCGCACCGGCCTGCGCTACTCCATCGTCCGGCCCAGCCACATTCTCTCCGGCGACAAGATCTTCGCCCAGTTCACCGTGCAGCGGGTGGTGAACAACCTCAAGACCGGCCAGCAGAACAAGGGCAGCGAGCTGTATATGCCAGACGGCACGGAGCTCTGGCGCCAGGTGGAGGCCGCCGCCGAGGATCCCAGCCAGCCATGCAGCGTGACCGACCTGGATGGCCGGCCCTGGTATTACCAGCCCAACGACGCGCGCGACGTCGCCCACCTCCTAGTGCTCACCCTGGAGCGCCCTGAGGCGCTCAGTGAGGCTTTCAACGCCGGCGCGCCGGAGCCGTTCCTCTTCCCTGAGGGGGCCAGGATGCTGGCCGAGCTCACCGGCCGCAAGCCCCTGTACATCAAGCTGCCGGTGCAATGGCGCTATGACCACGCCATCGGCAAGGCCAAGTCCTGGCTTGGTTACCAGCCTCGCGGCGACCTGCGCACCATGATGCTCTCGGCCGAGGCCTTCCGCCGCGGCGAGCCGGACTACGACTGGGCCGCCCCCTAGCTTGGATTAGGCGCGGCCCGCGAGAAGTTCCCTCTCTCTTTGGGAGAGGGCCAGGGTGAGGGCTCCGCTCCTGAGTAATCAGTCATGCCCTCCAGAGCGCCAGCGCCGCAGGTAAGAAGCTGGCTATATGCGCAGGGATCCAGGTTCGCCGGCAGCGCGGCGCTCCGGGATACCGTGCGCTGGCCTGAGCGTTCGAAGGGCTGACTTACCGGACGACCAGGTTCTCGTAGCCGCTCAGCAGCCCATCGACCAACGCCTCCACGTCCTCACGCGAGGGCTCGCCGTCCAGCACCATCGCCTCCAGGAGCTGGAGCGGTAGCCCCAGGCACCTGGGGCTGCTGAACTCGTCCACGATCGGCCGGTGGTTGCGCGACGGGCTAGGGTCGCTGAGGTAGGCGTGGAGCTGCTCCACCAGCGCCTGCCGGTTCACCTCAGTCGTCACGCGCACCACCGGCGCGACCGCAACCGGCGCGCTCGCCAGCGCCCCCATGTCCGCGGCCCGCCCCACCGCCTGGCCCAGGCCGCAGCCGGCCAGCGCCGCCGCGCCGGCTGCCCCGTACCTACCAGCAAAGTCCGGCGGTCCACCGGCCGGGGTTGATCGCCTTCCGCCTGGCGTGCCATTCTGCGCTCCTTTGCCGCGTCGCCGCCTGCCGCGCCACCGCTCGCGGGTGGCCGGAACCGGCCATCGCCATCGCCGCCCCGGCTCGGTGACGCCTCGACGCCTCCCCTAGTCCCTTGGCGCCTCAGCCCCCGCGCCGACACCGCCAGAACGCCACCGAGCCGGAGCGGCTATATATGGACGCGATATAACGCCGCGCCGCCACCGTCAAGCAGGAGAACCCGGCGGGGATGACCGTGGAAGTGGGGATGGCTTCCAGGCCCTCGCCGGCGTTCTCCCTCCTCTCGCGTCCGCGCGTCCCCGCGTCCGTGGGAGCGGTTGCGTGCGCCGAGCCGCTCCCCGATCTGCTTCCGCGCGTGCCCACCTCCGCGCTGGCGATGGAACCGCCGCGGATGACACCCTCTCCCCGTGGCTCTCGTCCCGCCTCTCCGCGTCGGAGAGGGGGCCAGGGGGTGAGCTCCATTCTCCTTCCGAGGCGCGGCCCCCGCCGAAGGGGGTGAGGTCTTCCCCCTCTCCCGCGTGCGGGAGACGGGGCGGCAGGGCCAGGCCGCACGGTGGGGCTGCGTAGGGTAGGGGTGCGGTGCGGCCCCGACCGAAGGGGGTGACGTTCCTCCCCCCGTGCCCGTGTCCGCGTGGGGCCGGAGGGGACGAGATCCTCCGCTGTTGTTACAACAGAGCCACCTCGCCGCCGGTGCAGGCAGGCGCGGAAATCGAGGGAATGGAGGGAGCACAGATGTCTCAAGGTCGCGGTAAGCTGCGTGTGGCCATGATCGGCTGCGGCGAGATCGCCGTCCGCACCGCGGAAGGGATTGCCGCCGCTGCCAATGCCGAGCACGTGATGATGATGGACGTGAGCGAGACCGTCGCCAGCGATCTGGCGCAGCGCTACCACGTCCCGTACACCACGAACGTGGACGAGCTGCTGGCCAACCCCGACGTGGACGCGGTGTACATCGCCGTCCCGCACTATCTGCACGCCCCACTGGCCATCCAGGCCCTCCGGGCCGGCAAGCACGTGCTGGTGGAGAAGCCAATCGCCACCACACTGGCCGACGCCGATGCGATGATCGACGCGGCTCGCGCGGCCGGTAAGACGCTCTCCGTCGCCTTCACGGCGCAGATCGATCCCACCGTGCAGCGCATCCGCCGGCTCATCCAGGATGGGGCCATCGGCAAGGTGCTGGGGACGCGCATCGTGTACCGCGCCAGTAAGCCGGCCACCTACTGGCGCGGCGGCTACAGCGGGCGCATCACCACCGACTGGCGCATCTCCAAGGAGAAGTCGGGCGGCGGCGTCCTGATCATGAACGCCGTCCACGACCTCAATACCATGCGCTTCCTGACCGGCCTGGAGGTGCGGCGCATCTACGCGGAGTACGATACCTTCACCACCCCCGTGGAGGTGGAGGACTACATCGCCGCCGTCTACCGCTATGACGGCGGCGCCATCGGCACCATCGAGGCCGGGTCGGCCATCCCCGGGCGCGACCCGTTCGGCGCCTACAACCGCATCTACGGTGAACGGGGACAGCTCATCTTCTCTCGCCCGGCCAGGATCTTCGTCGATCAGGACTTCGGCGATCTCAAGGCCGGCCAGTGGCACGAGCTGCCGGCGGAGCGCCACCCCGAGCGCCAGCTGATGGTAGAAGGTTTCGCCCGCGCCGTGCTGGCCGGGGAGCAGCCCCCCGTGCGCGCCGAAGACGGCCGCGCCGCGCTGGAGATCATCGTCGCCGCCTACCGCTCCGGCCGTGAGCACCAGGCCATCACCCTCCCCCTCCAATAGACGTGCTCAAGGTTCAAAGTTCAATTCCCAGACGAGCAACGACTTACCCATTACACATTACGTATTACGCATTACGCCTAAGGAGAACCACGAGATGAAACTCTCGCTCCTGACCTACAACATGGCCAGGCACTGGGATCTGCCAAAGCTGATCGACGTCGCCCGCCAGGGCGGCTACGCCGGCATTGAGTTCCGCGCCGAGGCCGGCCACCAGCACGGCGTGGAGCTGGACGCCACCCCCGAGCAGCGCCGCGAGATCCGGGACCGGCTCCAGGATGCCTATCTGGAGGCGGTCTGCATCGGCCTTAGCTCGCGCTTCGATACGCCCGACGAGCGCCGCCGGCGGGAGGTCATCGATCACACCAGGCGTTACTTTGACCTCGCCGCGGACGTGCACTGCCGGCGCATCCGCGTCTTCGGCAACGACATGCCGAAGCAGGGGCTCGACGGCGGTCCCCCGCCGGATCGCGACACGGTGACCAAGTACGTCGGCGACGCCCTGCGCGAGCTGGGAGAGGCGGCCGAGCCGTACGGCGTGGACGTCCTGCTGGAGATGCACGGCCAGTTCAACTACTGGGGCTTCGCCCGCGCCGCCGTCGAGCACGCGGGCCATCCACGGGTGGGGATCGTCTACAACTGCGACCTCCGCGACCTGGTCGGCGGCTCCGTGGCCCCGACCTATGAGCGGGTGCGCCACCTGGTCCGGCACGTCCACATGCACGCCTTCACCCGCGGCTACCCATATCCTGAGCTGTTCGGCCTCCTGCTGCGCGATGGCTATCAGGGCTACTGCTCCTCCGAGATCGACGCCCAGACGCCGACCGCAGAGGACTATCTCTTGATGTACGCCCACCTGTTCCGCGCCTGGCGTGCCCTGGCCACCGCCGCTGGCCCGGCCGCCCTGCCCCTCCAGGCAGCGGCCGCCGGCATCGCGGCCACCGGGTACGCCCTGCAGAAACTGTAGGCGGCCGCCACGCCACCGGCCACATCGGCACGGCAGCCGTTCATGGCCCCGCGGGCCACCCCGCGGCGCCGTAGCCTGGATTTGTCTAGATGGCGAGCTTCTTACTTACATGCTTATATGGGCGGTGCCGTGGCCGTCAGTGCATCATGCAGACCAGGAGGTGAGCCACATGGCTGAACCGGCTGGACCAGTGGTAGCGGTGATGAGCCCGGGAGACATGGGGCATGCGGTGGGCTGGCTGCTGCGGGCGCACGGCCTGCGGGTGATCACCAACCTGGCTGGCCGCAGCGCGCGAACGCGGGCGCTGGCGGCCAGGGCGGGGATCGAGGACGTGGGAGATGACCACCGGCTGGTGCGAGAGGCGGACGTACTCCTGTCGGTGCTGCCGCCAGCGCAGGCGCTGCCGCTGGCGGAGCGCGTGGCGGCCGCGCTGAAGGCGACCGGCACGGACCTGCTGTTCGTCGAGTGCAACGCCATCGCACCCCAGACGGTGCAGCGGATCGCCGCCACCGCCACCGCGGCCGGGGCCCAGTGCGTCGATGCGGGGATCATCGGCGGGCCGCCGCGGCTGGCGGGCCTGGACCGACCTGCCCCGCCTCCGGCCCCGCCGGACCCGCAGGCCTCAGGCGCCACCATCGTCGCTCCTGCTCCAGCGGCGCAGGGGCGTGTCGTCGGGCCGCGCTTCTACGCCTCCGGCGAAGCTGCCCCCCAGTTCGCCCGCCTGCGGGACTACGGGTTAGACGTGCGCGTGATCGGAACGGCCATTGGGCAGGCGTCTGGCCTGAAGATGTGCTACGCGGCCCTGACCAAGGGCCTGACGGCTCTGGCGACGGAGCTGCTCGTGGCCGCCGAGCGCATGGGGCTGAGCGCCGCCCTGCGGGCGGAGCTGGAGGCCAGCCAGCGCACGGTGCTGGAGTGGATCGAACGGTCGGTGCCGGGCATGCCTCCCAAGGCCTACCGGTGGGTGGGCGAGATGGAGGAGATCGCGGCCACCTTTGGCACCCTGGGGCTCACGCCGCGCATCCTGGAAGGGGCGGCTGATCTCTATCGCCTGGTGGAGCAAACGGAGCTCGGCCAGGAGACGCCGGAGGCGCGCACGCGGGGTACGACCCTGGAGGCGGTGGTGACGCTGCTGGCGCGGGCACGGAGCGCCGCCCCGGCCGACGCAGCGGACCACCGCCGACCAGAGACGCGGCCATAGATGGCACACTTGGCGTGAGCCTGGAGTATTCATGGCTAGGGAGCCGTTCCATCTCCCTGCGGGAGAGCAGGGGCCCGCGCAGGAGGTGGCGGTGAGGGCTCTGCCCCTGAATAGGCCAGGATAGGGAATAATCTGGATGAGCCATGCCGCTGGCAGGTTAGACAGAGGCAGTAGGAGACGAACCATGCTGGATGGAGCAACGAGACGCGCGTCCCCGCGCGTGGCGGACGGTCACGCGGTTGGCGCCCCGCCTGGAATGCCGGATGGGGCAACGAGGCGTATGCTCCTGCGCCGCGCCCTGGGGCTGTCGAGCGCCGTGGGGGCGCTGGCGGCGTGCGGGCCGTTAGGTGGAACAGGCGGCGAGCGATCCGCGGCCCGCGGCGACCAGCCGGTCAAGCTCACCTACCTGCATCAGTGGAGCCAGACCCAGGGACACGGGCCGATCACGGAGACCCTGGTGGCGCGGTTCCGCGAGCAGTTCCCCACGATCCAGGTGGAGCAGGTCTACACCGCCCAGTACTACGAGAAGCTGGCCGCCATCCTGGCCGGCGGCGACTTCCCCGACATCGTCACCTATAACCTGGCCTTCCTGCCCCAGCTGGTGAAGAAGGGCGTGGTGGTGCCGGCGGAGTCGCTGATGAAGGGGGCCTACCGGTTCGATAAAGGGGAGCTGGTGCCGGCGGCGCGGGAGATGGCCACCTTCGACGGCAAGCTCACCGTCATCCCCTACGTGCTGAACAGCTCGGGCCTGGCGCTCAACGTGACGCTCTACAAGCAGCGGGGTCTGGATCCTGGCCGGCCGCCCCTGACCTGGGATGACCTGGTGGATCAGGCGAAGCGCCTCACCGGCCAGCTGGGGGACCGGCAGATCTGGGGCACGGTCTTCCCCCGCGGCACGGCCGACCCGGTCTCGCCGCTGCTGGCGTTCATCTGGCAGAACGGGGGCGACCTGGTGGACGTGCAGCGCAAGGTGGCGATCTGGACCAGCCCCCAGGCGGTCGAGGCGCTGCAGTTTCAGGTAGACCTGGTCCACCGGCACCGCGTCGCGAGCTTCCCCAGCCCCGCCAATGGCGAGCAGGGCGACGTGGGGATCTGGCACATCCCGCCGGGGAGCGTCAGCGCGCTCAACATCCGCGTCAAGGATGCCTTCGAGTGGACTACGGCGCACCTGCCCAGGGGTAGGCAGCAGGCGACGACGGTCGGCGGGCACAGCCTCGCCGTACTGAAAACCAACCGGTCCCACGACCAGGCCTGGCGCTTCATCCACTGGTACGTCTCGCCGCCCCAGAATGCCGAGTACCTGGTGGCGAGCGCGACGCTCCCCCCGTGGCGCGGCTCCGAGCAGCACCAGGTCTGGCAACGCTACGTGCGGGAGGAGCCCCGCATCAAGCCGTTCGTGGAGATGCTGGCCTACGGGCGGCCGACCCCCAAGCTCTCGCGCTGGCAGGACATCGTAGACCTTCTGGCCGCGGCGCGGGATGAGGCGGCGGGGCAGAAGAAGACGCCGAAGGATGCGCTGGAGGACGCGGCCCGCCAGGCGGAGCCGCTGATCCAGGAAGGCTGACCCCGGCGCGGGAATACGGGATCGCGGGGCCACGGCGGCGTGGCGAAACAGGGCCACGGCGGCGTGAGGACACGGCGCTCTGGGCGGTGGCCCGCTGCCAGGTGGCGTGGCTCCTGGCCGAACGGCCGGGGCCATCCCCCACACCGCCAGCGCCCCACCGGCCCGCGGCGCGTGGCCCCGGCGCCCCGCCCAAGAAGGGCCCGACAATGGGGGGATCTACTTGGCGGAGAGCCAGTCGGGGCCGATGCCTACCTCCGCCTTGAGGGGGACGCGCAGGGCCATGGCCCGCTCCATCTCCTCGCGCACGATCTGCGCGTGCTCCTGGGCCAGGCCGGCCGGGGTCTCCAGCACCAGCTCGTCGTGGATCTGCAGCAGGAGCCTCATGGGCAGGCGCTCCTGGTCGATGCGCCGCTGCACGTTGACCATCGCCACCTTGATCAGGTCGGCAGCGCTGCCCTGCACCACCGTGTTGATGGCCAGGCGCTCGCCCAGGGCGCGGACGGTAGCGCTCGCGGCCCGCACTTCGGGGATGGCGCGCCGCCGGCCCAGGATGGTGGTGACGTAGCCCTGCTCCAGCGCCTGCCGGACGCAGCGTTGCAGAAAGACGTCGATGCCGGGGAAGCGCGCCTTGTACTCGGCGATCAGGCGCGTGGCGCCGGCGAGATCGAGCCCTTCGATGCGCCGCGCCAGCCCGTAGGGCGTAACGCCATAGATGATCCCGAAATTGATCGTCTTGGCGTGGGCGCGCTGCTCGCGCGTCACCGCCTCGGGCGGGACGCCGAACACCTGGGCCGCCACAGCCGCGTGGATGTCCAGATCGCGGGCGAAGGCATCCAACAGCGCGGCGTCCTCACTGAAGTGCGCCAGGATGCGCAGCTCCACCTGGGAGTAGTCGGCGCACAGCAGCAGGTGCCCCGGCGGGGCGACGAACGCCTTCCGGATCTGGCGTCCGATGTCGCGGCGCACGGGGATGTTCTGTAGGTTCGGGTGCTGGGACGCCAGCCGGCCGGTGGCGGCCATGAGCTGGTGGAAGGTGGTGTGAATGCGCCCCGTCTCCGGCCGGATGGCGTCGCTGAGATTGCCCAGGTAGGTCGTGATCAGCTTGTTCAGCTGCCGATACTCCAGGATCAGGCGCGGCACGGCGGTGCGCGGGTCGTTCCGGTCCTCCTGCGCGGCCAGCTTCTCCAGGACTTCGACGTCGGTGGAGCGCCCCGTCTTGGTCCGCTTCCCGCTGGCCAGCCCCAGCTTGTCAAAGAGCACCTCGGCCAGTTGCCGCGGGGAGTCGAGATTGAACTCGCAGCCAGCCAGGTCCTGGATCTGGCGCCGCAGCTCATCCACGCGGACGGCGAGCACTTCCCCCTGGCGGCGCAGCTCCTCCGGATGGCACCGGATGCCGTGGTGCTCCATGCCCGCCAGCACGACGGCCAGCGGGGCTTCCACGTCGCGCAGCAGGCTGCCCAGGCCCAGCGCGTCCAGGCGGGGCGCGAGGTGGTGGTAGAGGCGCAGGGCAATGTCGGCGTCCTCAGCGGCGTAGGGGACGACCTGCTCCAGCGGGACCTCGGCCATGGAGCGCTGCCCCACGCCGCCATCTGCCGCGCCGATCAGGTCCGTGATCGGGATCATGCGGTAGTTGAGCAGGCCAAGGGCCAGCGCGTCCAGCTTGTGCGCCGGCTGGGCCGGGTCGATCAGGATGCTGGCCAGCATCGAGTCAAAGATCACCCCGCGCAGCCGGACGCCAGCGCGGAGCAGGACGCCAGCGTCGAACTTGAGATTGTGGCCGCACTTGGGAATGGCAGGGTCCTCCAGGATGGGCTTGAGGGCGGCCAGGACCGTGCCTTCATCCAGATGGTCCGCGGGGGCAGGGGAACGGACGGGGACGTAGACGCCCCGGCCCGGCGTCCAGGCGAAAGAGAGGCCGCACAGGGCGGCGTCGCGAGCGAGGCCGGTCGTCTCCGTGTCCAGGGCGAAGATGGGCTGCGAGCGGAGAGTGGCCACCAGGTCGTCAAGCTGGGCCCGCGTCACCACCGCGTCATAGGCCCCGCGCGCCGCCGTCGCGGGCGGAGGCCCATCACCGCCCCGCCCCTCACACCCCTCCGCCCCCTCCGCCGCGAGAACGAGGCCGGAGCCGGCCTCACGCGGCTCGGCCTGGCCGGCGAGCCTTCGCACGTCGTCCTGGAAGCGGTGAAAGCCGAGCGTCTGGAAGAGCGGGAGCAGGCGGCTCAGATCGGGCGGGCGGACACGAGCGGATGCCAGCGAGAAAGGGACGTCGGCGTCGCGCTTGAGGGTGACGAGGGTGCGAGAGAGGGGCAGGTAGGCCCGCGCTTGCTCCAGGCTCTCGCGCCGCTTCCCCTTGATCCGGTCCAGGCCGGCGAAGATGCCCTCGATGGACCCGAACTGGCGGATCAGCTCAGCCGCGGTCTTGGGCCCGATGCCGGCGACACCGCGCACGTTATCGACGCTATCGCCGGTCAGGGCGAGGACCTCGATCACCTGGTCGGGCGTGATGCCCTTGGTGGCCAGGAGCGCCGCCACGTCCACGATCGTGTCCGTATGCACGTCGAACAGGGCGACGCGCTCGCCGAGCAGCTGCTCCAGGTCCTTGTCCTTGGAGACGATGCGGATCGTGACGTCACGGGCGCTGGGGTCGTCCAGAATGCGCTGCGTAATGGAGGCGATGACGTCGTCGGCCTCCAGGCCCGGCTGGCTCACCACCGGAATACCGAAGGCCTCGATCAGCTCGAAGACGCGCGGGATCTGGGCAAGGAGGTCATCGGGGGTCTCGCGTCGCGTCCCCTTGTAGTCCGGAAAGAGGGCGTCGCGGAAGGTCTTGCCGGGGGCGTCGGCGGCGACGGCGACGTACTCCGGCCGGTACTGGGACAGGAGCTTGAGCAGCATGCCGGTAAAGCCAAAGACGGCGTGGGTCGGCTCGCCCGTCACGGGCGAGCGCAGGCCCCCGCGAATGGCGTAGTAGGCGCGGAAGATCTGGGCGTAGGCGTCGATCAGGTAGAGCACAGGCATGCTGGACCTTCCCTGCGTAGCCTCCCTGCGGACCATCTGCGGGCGCCGACGCCGGCGCCCTCCTGCTGCGGGAGACGCCTCCGGCCCGCTGCGGAGCCCCGCCTCCCGAACCCCCGAACGGATGGGGCGGCTGCCGGTTGCTCGCCGCCGGCGCCACCGCTGCTCACGGTTGGCTGAGCCCCCACCCTGGCCTCGATTATTCACAGCCAGCGAGAAGTTCCCTCTCCCAAAGGGAGAGCGGGGGCCCGCAAAGCGGGCGGTGAGGGCTCCACTCGTGAAAACTGCAGGCTAGGAGAGGGTGCGCGCCAGGTCGGGCGCGGTCCGCAGGCGCGCCTGATGAGCCATCATCCACGGAGCAGGAACGCGCCGCCCCCATGTCCCGAACATCCCGTCAGACCGGCTCGGCGGCGGAAGGCCGCTCGCCCCATCACGCCCTGGCCGGCAAGGTGACCACGAAGCGGGTCCCCTGGCCGGGGCGGCCGGACGGGCCGTCCGGCGGCGGCTCCACGGCGATGGTGCCGCCGTGGAGGGCGACGATCTGGCGGGTGATGTAGAGGCCCAGGCCCATCCCCGCGCGCGGCCCGCCCGTCGGCGCCTGGTAGAAGCGCTCGAAGATATGCGGGCGGTGCTCCTCCGGGATGCCGACGCCGCGGTCACGTACGCTGAGGCGGATGAGGTCACGCGCCGGTCTGGCCAGATCGACGTCGATGTCGCCACCGCGCGGGCTGTACTTGATGGCGTTGTCGAGCAGATTGGTCACGACCTGCTCGAAGCGTAGCGGGTCCACGTTGGCCACCACCGGCTGCTCCGGCCGCCTGAGGATGACGCGGTGCTGGGTGGTCCGCGCCTGCGCGGCGGCGACCGCCTCGGCCACGAGCGCGCCAACGTCGGTCGGCTCCTTGTGCAGCGTCAGCTTGCCGGCTTCCAGCCGAGAGACGTCGAGCAGTTGGTCGATCAGGCGGGCCAGCTTGTCCGCCTGCTGGTCGAGCGTGCGCAGGATGCGGCGGAAACGCTCGCGGTCGGCCGGCCCTTCGCGCTCGAAGAGGCTGAGCAGGAACTGGGAGTAGCCCCGTAGCGTGGTCACGGGGGTCTTCAGCTCGTGCGCAGCCACGGACAGAAACTCGTCACGGGCGCGGACGGCGGCCTCGGCGGCGGCGCGTTCGGCCTGCTCGTGCTGCAGGCGCACCCGCTCGAGGGCGGCCGCGGCGTGGGCGGCGAACAGCTCCATCGCCTCCACGTCCTCCGGCGGCCGCTCGCCCGGCTCGGTGAAGTTGAGGCCGATCCGGCCCAGTACGCGCCCGCCGGCCAGCAGGGGGACGATGTAGAAGGAGCGGATGCCCCGTTCCGCCAGCGCGGGGTAGGGGCCGAACTCAGATTCCGCCAGGGTGTCCGTGACGGCGATGGTCCGTCCGGTAGTGAGCACACGTACGCTGCTGCCTTCCGGCCGCCAGCGGAAGCGATGGACCTCCCCCGTGTGGCGCAAGGTGATGAAGCCCTCGGCGGCAGCGCTGCCCGGCACAAGGTCCTGCCAGGCTGGGTCGTCGACCAGCACGATCGCGCCGTCGGCCGCGCCGAGAGACCGGACCGCACGCTCCACGATCTGGCGCAGCAGCTCGGCAATGGCCCCGTGCTGGGCCGGGACCGGCGCCGCCAGGGCCAGGGCAGCCTCCTGCAGCGCGCGTAGCTGCGCCAGCAGGCGCGTGCGGGCCGCTGCCCGCGGTCGCGGTGTGGTGCGTCGCGGGCGTGTCGAAGGCGTCGAGTCGATCACGGCTCACCTCTTAGTATGAACCCCTTGTGTCATCCCAGAACCGTTGGGCACCCTTGAGCCCTCGCGGGGACCGCCGGGCGCCAGGCTCCCACCAAAAGCCTTCCATACATGTGTAACGCCGCGCCGGATCCTGCGCTGTTGCATCTGCATTGCAGTTCCACCATACGGTATAGTTGCCGGCCATGAGCAGAGAGAGGCAATCGCCGCCGCCGGCGACCGAGCCGCGGCGGCCGGACGCGGTCGTCCTGCTCGGTCGGGGCGGCTACGGGGAGTGGCCGCAGCAGGAGCTGGACCGCATGGTGGCGGCGGTGCGCGCCACCGGCCGCTACGCGCAGGTGGTCGGGGCGTTCATTGACCAGGGCGCGCCGGGGCTGCTGGAGGCGCTCCAGGCGTGCGTGGTGGCCGGGGCGCGGCGCATCCTGATCGCGCCGGTCTTCGTGCCGGTCGACCGCACGCTCCGGCTGTGGATCCCCATGGTCGTGCGGCGCTGGCTGCGCCGGCGCCTCGCGCGAAACGCGGCCGGCGTGGAGATCGTTCTGGCGGACGCCCTGGGCGACCATCCGGCGCTCGGCCAGGCCGTGGCCCAGGCGGTGCAGGACGCCGAAGGGCGGGCGGACGTCTCGGCGGGCGCGCCGGCGCACGGTGATCCGGCCAGCCCCGGCTGGTCGGTCATCCCGCCGCACCGGTACCACGTGCTGCTCTGCGCCGGCCCCCGCTGCGCCACCCAAGGCTCGCTCGAGCTCTGGCAGCGCCTGCGGGACCGGCTCACGGCGCGGGGGCTAACCACAGGAAAGGACCGCGTGCTCCTGGTCCGCACCGCCTGCCTCTATCCGTGCAACCTGGGACCGGTGATGGTGGTGTACCCGGAAGGGACCTGGTACTGCGCCCTCACCGCCCGCGCCATCGACCGGCTGGTGGACGAGCAGTTCGTCCGCGGGCAGGTGGTGGACGCGTATGCCCGCCGGCCCGGCCGGCGGCGCCACACCCGCCCCCAACCGGACGCCGATGATCCGGAGGAGGTCGCCCTGCGGGCCGCCGCCGCGGTCGGGATAGCGCAGGGGCCGTAGAGGCGCAACCAGTGTTCCCGGCTGGTAGGGCCCTCCCAACCGCCTGGCTCATTCACGACGCGGAGCCCTCACCCTCGGCCTCTCCCGCAGGGAGAGGGAACTCCTCCATCTGGAATCACTGGATGAGCGCTCAGGTGCGGATGGGGATCACGCCGATGCCGGCGAGAGGCTGACCGTCAGGCGGTAGGCGGTCTCCACCAGGCGCACGGTCGCGGGGTGGACGGGGCGCGCCAGCAGTTCGTGCGGCGCGCCGTCTTCCACGATCCGCCCCTCGTGCAGCACGACCATGCGCTCGACGAGCGGCGCCACGGCCAGCACGTCGTGGCTGACCACCAGGAGCGCAGCGCCGGTCGCCGCCAGCACCGAGTCGATCAGGCGCAGCACGCCGGCGGCGACGCTGGGGTCGAGGGCGCTGGTCGGCTCGTCCGCCAGTAGCAGCCCCGGGTTCGCCACCAGCGCCCGCGCCAGGGCCACGCGCTGGCACTGGCCCACACTCAGTTCCGCGGGAGAGCGGTCCAGCTCGATGCTGCCCAGGCCCACCTGCGCGAGCGCGCGGCGCACCGCGGTGGCGCGCGCCTCGCGGCTCGGCCTCGGTTTCAGGTCACGCAGAGGCTCGCCCACCAGGTGCTCGAGCGTCCACCCGGGATTGAGCGAGGCCACGGGGTCCTGAAGGAGCAGCCCCAGCCGCAGGCCCGGGGCGCGGTAGACGGTGCCGGCCGTCGGCCGGCGGTAGCCGCCGATCACGGAGAGCAGGGTCGTCTTGCCGCAGCCGGAGTCGCCGACGAGCGCAATCCGCTCCCGCGGCCGGACCTGCAGCGTCACGTCGTTCAGGGCGATGGTGCGGCCGAAGCGCACGGTCACGTGGCGCAGGGCGGCCAGGAGCGCCTGCGCGCCGCGCTCCGAAGCTGGCGCCGCTTGGCCGGACGGGGTAGCAAGCAGGGACATGGGCGGTTCTCAAGGGCTGGCCTGACGTATTCGCGGCCGGTGAGGGGCTCACTCTCCCTGTGGAAGAGAGATAGGCTCAGGGCGCCGCTGGTGAGGGATCGGGGCGGTGTGCCCGTGCGCGCCCGTAATCGGGGCGGGGTCGGCGCGGGCCACCACGTCGGCCGCCCCGGCCGGCCGGCCCGGTGCCGGAGTGGGCGGGCGATCGGCGGGGCGGGCGGCAGCCATCACCACGGGGCAGGCGACGCCGTCCACCAGGTCCGGTGGCGCGCCGGCGTGGCAGGCGGCGATGGCCAGGCGGCAGCGCGGGGCGAAGGCGCAGCCGGGCGGTGGGGGGGCCAGCGACGGCAGCTCCCCTTCCAGGGGCTCGGGGAGGCCCCCGCCCGGGCGGGGCAGGGCCGCGATCAGGGCGCGGGTGTACGGATGGCGCGGGCGCCCGATGACCTGCGCGGCCCCGCCGAGCTCCACGATCCGGCCGGCGTACATCACCGCCACGCGGTCGGCCACCAGGGCCGCCAGCCCGAGCTGGTGCGTGATCAAGACCATGGCGGCCCCCTCGCGGCGCTGGCGCTCGCGCAGGCCATGCATCACGTCGGCCGCCAGAGACGCGTCCAGCGAGGCGGTCGGCTCATCCGCCAGCAGCAGCGGCGGATGGTTGGCCGAGGCGGCGGCGATGGCGGCCCGCTGGAGCATCCCGCCGCTCCACTCGTGCGGGTACTGGCGGGCGCGCCGGCCGGCTTCGGGGATCTGGAGGTCGGCCAGCAGGCCGACGACCCACGGCCAGAGGGCGCGGGCCGGGCGGCTGCGGTCGTGGAGCCGGCGGGCCTCCACGATGTGCGCCCCGACCCGCATCACCGGATTAAAGCTGCTCATCGGGTCCTGAATGACCAGGCCGGCCAGCCGTCCTCGCCGGCGCCGCGCCGCCGCCTCGTCTCCGGCATAGACGTCCACGCCAGCCAGCAGCACGCGGCCGCTGACCGTCGCATCGGGAGGTAGCAGGCGGAGCACGGCCGCGGCCAGCGTGCTCTTGCCGCAGCCGCTCTCCCCCACCACCGCTACGGTCTCGCCGCGGCTCACCACCAGATCGATGCCCCGCAGGGCCTGTACGCCCCCCTGGTAGGTGACGCGGAGATCCTGGAGCGCCAATGCGGCGGTCATGGCCGGTGGCCTCTCTGGCTTCAGCGCTGGCCCTGCCAGGTGGGGTCAAGGATGTCCCGCAGCGCGTCCCCCAGCAGGTTGGCGCAGAGCACGGTCACGAAGATACAGGCGCCGGGGACGATCATCAGCAGGGGCTGCATGGCGAACGTCAGGCGTCCATCATTGAGCATCGCGCCCCACTCGGCGTCCGGTGGCTGCGCGCCGAGCCCGATAAAGCTGAGACCCGCCACCGCCAGCATCGCGCTGCCCAGGTCCAGCGTGGCGAGCACCGCCAGCTGCCCGGCCACCGCCGGCAGCACGTGGCGCCAGACCACGGCCAGCCGGCCGGCGCCATGCACGCGGGCCACCAGCACGTACGGCCGCGTCCGCTCCCGCAGGACCATGGCCCGAATGAGGCGGATGTACCAGGGGGACTGCGCCACGGTCAGGGCCAGAATGAGCGTGCTGAGTCGAGGCCCCAGGGCGCCGACGAGCGCCAGCGACAGGACGAGCGACGGGAGGCCCAGCTTGACGTCGACGAGGCGCATGATCACGGCGTCGACGATCCCGCCAGCGAACCCGGCCAGCGCGCCGATGCAGACGCTGACGGCCAGCACCGCCGCCACGATCACGGCCGCCGTGCCCAGCGAGCGGTGGGCGCCGTCCACGGCCCGCGAGAGCAGGTCGCGTCCCAGGTAGTCGGTCCCCAGCGGGTGGGCCGCCGACGGGCCAGCCAGCTTCGCCTCCAGGTGCACCGCGTTCGGGTCGTAGGGCACCAGCTGCGGCCCCACCACGGCGACGGCGGCCATGGCCAGCAGACCGACCAGTCCGACCATGCCGGGCCGGTGCTGCAGCAGGGCCCGAAGGGCGCCCCGCCGGTGGCGCTCCCGCCGCCGGCCGGCGCGCGCGGACGCCGGCGCCGAGGCGGCGGGAACGGC
>DAOTTI010000038.1:0-15579 GCA_034437795.1 Chloroflexota bacterium
GCGACCGGCGTCTGCGCCCCTTCCGCCGGCGCCGCCCGCGGGACGGCCGCGGCGCACGGCGCCAGCATGCTGAGCTGGAGCGCCGCCACGATGAGCAGCGCGAGGGCGCGGCGCAGGATCACGTCAGCTGGCCTCTCTTGAGCATACTACAGCAGGGCGATAGCAGGGCGATGGCCGGCGGGCGCCGCCGGTCGTCTGCGTCGAGCGAGAGCGCGAGAGGGAGAGGCCGCGAGATGGCCGAGACACTGGAAGGGGTGCGTGGGGCGACCGCCGCTGTAGCGGTGGCCGTCTTTCTGGCCAGCGAGGTCCTGTTGCTCCGGTCGCAGCTCCAGGCCTACCGCGCCCGCCCTGGGGCGCGCCCGGCCCCCTCACGATACCAGGCTACCACCCTGGACGTGGTGTGGACCCTGGTACCGGTGATCATCGTGGTTCTGGTCCTGCTCCTGGCGCTACGGTAACCGCACCACCCCGCCGCCACGCCGACACGGGGACGCGGGGAGCAGCCCTCACCCCCTGGCCGGCGTTCCCCCTCGCCGTGTCGGAGCGGGGGGCGGCGGGGCCCAGCCGCACGGTGAGGCCGAGGGGACCAGGGGTGCGGCGCGGCCCCAACCAAAGGGGGTGAGGTCCGCAATGGCGGCTGATCCGCATGTCTTGCGCGCACCCCAACGGGGGCTTCCGCTTGCGTGTAGCCGGCCGGTGAGGTAGAGTGGAGCCATGCGGAAACGGATAGGGATGCGGGACCGGATGACAGAGCGGGAGCTGGCTGCGGCCTGGGCGGCGACCGCCGGCGAGGTGACGACAGAGGACGGGCAGCGGGTGCGCGTGGTCTATCCGGGGCACAGTAATCCGGAGGCGGGGCCGGACTTCGTTGACGCGGTGCTGGAGATGGATGCGGGGGAAGTGCGCGGGGCGGTGGAGCTCCACCGGCGGACGAGCGATTGGCTGCGTCACGGGCACGACCGCGATCCGCGGTATGCCGGAGTAGTGCTGCACGTCGTCGGCCGGCACGATGGAACGGTGGGGCGCCTGCCCGGCGGACGCCAGCTGCCCCTGCTGGAGCTGGGCGGCGCGGCCGGCGCAGGATTACCCGCGGCGCCGCTGGCCTTTCCCTGCGCCCAGGCCATCCGCTCGGGAGCGGACCCGTTGCCGGCGCTGGCCGCGGCAGGGGATGCGCGCTTCCAGGCAGCGGTAGCGCGGCTGCAGGCGCGGCTCCAGGCAACGGGCGACGCGGCGGGACGCGAGCAGGTGGCATACGAGGCCCTGGCCGAGGCGCTGGGCTACAGCCAGAACGTGGAGACGATGGGCGAGCTGGCGGCGCTGGCGCCCCTGGCGCAGGTCCGGCGCCTGGCGGCCCGCGCCCCGCAGGAGCGGGCAGGGCTGGAGGTTGAGGCCTTCCTGCTGGGGACGGCCGGCCTGCTCCCGTCCCAGCGCCACCTGCCGGCCTCACGGCAGCGCGATCCCTACGTCGCCGCCCTGGAGCGGGCGTGGCGCGATGTGGCCGGGGGCGGCGCCGGCGGCACGGATGAGCGCGCGGACCGGCCGCGGCGCGTGCGCGCCTACGAATGGCAGACGGGACGGGTGCGGCCGGAGAACGCGCCGGTGCGGCGGGTGGTGGCGCTGGCTCACCTAGCGCTGCGGTGGCCGGCTGCCGGTGGCCACGGTGGCCAGTCGCCGCATGGCGAGCCAGGGCGCGCCACCGCCCTGGCGCCGGTTGGAGCGGCAGGGCGCGAGCAGGACACCGCTACGGCGGGGCCGGGCGCGGAGGCAGGCGGCGGGGTCGGCGGGCTGCTGGCGGCGCTGCGACAGGCGTTGCAGGCGCCGGCGGCGCGGGCCAACGCTGAGCTGCTGCGTCTGGTCCTGGTCCCCTGCCCGCCTGGGTACTGGGCGCGCCACTGGGACTTCGGCGTGGCGGCCGGCGAGCCGGTGGCGCTGGTTGGCCCGTCGCGCGCGGCGGACGCCGTGGTGAATGTGCTGCTGCCCCTGGCCGCGGCGGCGGGGCGCCTGGACGGCGAGCCGTGGCTCGTGCAGGCGGCCCAGGGCGCCTACCAGGCGCACGGGCTCCTGGCGGAGAACTGGGTCACGCGCCTGGTGCGGCAGCGGGCCGGCCTGGCCGGCGAGGCGGCGGGACAGGTGGGCACGGCCCGCCTGCAGCAGGGGCTGATCGGGATCTACGAAGGCCCATGTAAGGACCTGCGCTGCGGCGCCTGCCCGCTGGCCCAGGGTACTCTTGCTGGGCCGGCGATGGACCTGGGAGGAGTAGCGACTAGCGAGTAGCGAGTGAGGAGCCCTCACCCTCGCTCTCTCCCAAAGGGCGAGGGAATGAAGGGCAGGGGATTGTGAACCTTGAACCTTGAACTTTGAACCTGGTCAGCGGCGGGGCTTGGTGGCGCGGATGAAGGCGCTGGCCAGCGCGCCGGCGGCCTGGCGCGCGTCTGCGGCGCTGACGCCGTCCGGCAGGCAGCAACAGCAATTCCAATCTGCGGCGCTGATGCCGTCCGGCAGGGCGCAGGAGGCGCAGGCGCCGTCCGCGCTGTCGGCGAGCTCGCTCAGGTCCAGCTCGCGGGCGATCTGCACCTCTGGCGCGGCAAATCCGGCCGCCGCCAGCTTGGCGAGGTACTCGCGCTCGTGCAGGGCGCCGGCGATGCACCCGGCCCACGCCTCCATGCTCCGGCGGATCTGCGCGGGGAGGGCGCGGCGCACGACGACATCGCTGACGGCAACGCGCCCGCCCGGCTTGAGCACGCGGTAGGCCTCCCGCAGCACAGCATCCTTGTCGGCGGAGAGGTTGATCACGCAATTGGAGATCACCACGTCCACGCTCTCGTCCGGCAGCGGGATCTGCTCAATGGTCCCCTTCAGGAAGCGGACATTCTCCGCGCCAGCGCGCCGGCGGTTCTCCTCGGCCAGGGCCAGCATCTCGTCGGTCATGTCCAGGCCGTAGACGAAGCCGGTTGGCCCCACGCGCCGGGCGGAGAGCAGGACGTCGATCCCGGCGCCGGAGCCGAGGTCCAGGACCACCTCGCCGGGCCGGAGATCGGCCAGGGCCACCGGATTGCCGCAGCCGAGGCTGGCCAGCACCGCCTCCGCGGGGAGGGAGCCGGCCTCATCCGGCGAGTAGAGGTTGGCCGTGATCAGGTCCGGCTGGACGGCAGCTTCGGACGGGGGAGGGCAGCAGCCGGCCGGCGTCTCGGAGGCGTCACCGGCCGCCTCCGGCCGCATGCGCTGCACGCGCCGGGCGATGGCCCCATAGCGCTCGCGGACCACCTGCCGGACGGCCTCGGGAGCGGGAAGAGACTGGGCATCAGCGGGCTGACGGGACACGGGCATCTGCGACACTCCTCGGCGGATTTGGATCGACAATCATCGATCCAGCCAAGACTGTAGCACGTAGATTGATGATCGTCAATCCATTGGCGCGGGCCGGTGTGCGCGACTTTTCCGGATTAGCCGGCGGAGGGACCTCACCCCCTAGCCCCCTCTCCGTGCCGGAGAGGGGGAACGAGGGCCGGGGGAGAGGGTCTGGCCGTGCGGCTTGGCTCCGCCGCCCCCGCTCCGACACGGGGAGGGGGAACGAGGGCCACGGAGAGAGGGTGTCCTCCAGCGGTGGCGCGGCCGTCCCCTCTCCGACGCGGAGCCTTCACCCTGGCCCTCTTCCTTTGGGAGAGGGAAGGTAAGGGTGCCGTGAACGGAAGACCTGGTTGCACCGGTGAGGGCTGGCCATTGGTGCTATGCTTGCGCGCGGCTGCGTGCCGGTCGGTCACAATTGAAGGTATCTCCCCTGGGCGCGCTGCCCGCGACAAAGGCGGCGTCGCGACGCTCGCGCCACGGGTAGTGACGGATAGAAACGGGTACCAACGGGTAGTCACAGATAGTCAATAGGTACTCACAATTGAAGCTGTCTCCCCCGGGCGCGCCGACGGCAACGAGCGATCCGCCAGGGAGGCTAAGGTGGTCCGGTCTGCTCTAGCCAGTCTACGCGCTCGCCTGCTCCTGCTGGTGCTCCTGGCGCTCCTGCCCCCGCTGGGCCTGACCCTCTATACCGTGGCGGAAGAGCGGCGGGAGGAGGCAGCCGCCGTGCAGGCGACGGCGACCGGCCTGGCGCAGCTGCTCGCCGCCGGCCAGGAGCAGTGGGTCGAGGCCACGCGCCAGCTTCTGGCGACGCTGGCGGAGGAGCAGGCCTACCAGGATGACGACGAGGGGGGCTGCAGCGGTCATCTGGCGCGCCTGCGAAGCCAGTACCCGGCCTACGCCAACCTGGGCATTGTCGGGCTTGACGGCGAGGTGCGATGCAGCGCCGTCCCCTTCAGCGGGCCGGTCAGTGTGGCCGACCGCGCGTACTTCCGGCGCGCGCTCGAGACGCGCGACTTCGCCGTCGGGGAGTACCAGGTAGGGCGTATCACCCGACAGCCGGCGCTGAACTTCGGCTATCCCCTGGTGGGCGAGGCGGGCCAGATTGAGGGCGTCGTCTTCGCCTCCCTGCACCTGGGCTGGTTCGAGCGCGTGGCGGCGCGGGCGCCCCTGCCCGAGGGGGCGGTGCTGCTCATCGTCGACCGCAACGGGACGGTGCTCTTCCGCTATCCGCAGGGTGAGCAGTGGGCGGGGAAGTCGCTGCTCGACGCGCCGCTGACGCAGGCGATCCTGGCGGGGGAGACGGGGGCGAGGGAGGCGACGGGGTTGGACGGCATGACGCGGCTGTACGCCTTCTCGCCGGTGACTCACGATGGCGAGGCGGTGGCGTACGCCGGCATTGGGGTGAGCACGGCGGCCGCCCTTGGCCCGGCCAATCGGCTGCTGGTCCGCAACCTGAGCCTGATGGCCCTGACCGCCCTGGCGTCGCTGGCGGCCACGCGCCTGGTTGGCGAGGTCTTCCTGCTGCGCCCGGTGAAGGCCCTGGTCGACGCCACGCGGCGGCTGGCCGCCGGTGACCTGAGCGCGCGCACGGGGATCAGGCGGGGGGCGGCGGAGCTGGTCGAGCTGGCGCAGGCCTTCGACGGCACGGTGGAGGTCCTGCGCCAGCGCGAGGCGGAGCGGAAGCAGGCAGAGGCGGCCGTGCTGGAGATCAACGGCCGGTTGCGCCAGGCGCTGGCCGACGTCTCCGAGCGGGAGGCGACGATCCGCCGGCAAGCGGAGCGCCAGCACCTGCTCAACGAGTTCGCCCGCTCGGTGAGCAGCACGCTCGACCTGCGGAGCATCTTCACGCTGGCCGTGGAGCACGTGGCCGGCGTGATGCGATGCCACTGGTGCGCCATCTTGCGCCACGACGCGCCTGGGCGCCGCTTCCACGTCGCCATCGCCCGCGCCGCGGATGGATCCACGGCCTGGCAGCCGGAGGCGACGCTGCCGGACGGGTCGGCGTGGGGGAGGGCGCTACGCACGGGCGCGCCCTGCGTCGCCGGCGGCCCGGACGGCGCGCAGGACACCGGCGGCCTGGACGGCCGGGATGGCCCAGGCGGCCTGGACGGCCTGGCCGAGCTGAGCAGCCTGGGCGATGGCCGCACGGCCGGTGGGGCGGCGCTGGGGCGGGGCATTCAGTCCCTGGTGTGCGTGCCGATCATGATCGGCGACGGCGGGTGGGGCGTGCTGGCGGTGGGTTTTGCGGACCGGCAGGCGGCCACGGCGGAGTGTGTGGAGTTTCTGAGCGCGCTGGCCTCGCATCTCGGCGCGGGGATCAAGAACGCGCAGCTCTATAGCGACCTTCACGCCGCGCTGGCGGAGCTGCGGGCGACGCAGCAGCAGGTCATCCGGCAGGAGCGGCTGCGGGCGCTGGGGGAGATGGCGAGCGGGATCGCGCACGACTTCAATAATGCCCTGGCGCCGGTCCTGGGCTTCTCCGAGCTGCTGCTCACGCAGCCGGGCGACCTGGCGGACGAGGAGAAGGTCCGGCGGTACCTGGAACTGATCCACACCGGCGCGCGCGACGCCGCGACGGTGGTCAAGCGCCTGCGGGACTTTTATCGCCAGCGCGAGGCCGGCGAGGCCTTCCTGCCGGTGGACCTCAACCGCCTGATCGAGCAGGCGATGGCCCTGACCCAGCCGAGGTGGAAGGGCCAGGCCCAGGCCGGCGGGCGGACGATCCGCATCGAGACTGAGCTCCAGCCCCTGCCGCCGGTGCCGGCGAACGAGGGCGAGCTGCGAGAGGTGCTGACCAACCTGATCTTCAACGCCGTCGACGCCATGCCCGATGGGGGCACCATTACGCTGCGCACGTATCTCGAGGAGGGACGCAGGACGGACGACGAACGACGGAGCGCGGTGAAGGGCAGCCATTCGTCCCTGGTCCTTGGTCCATCGTCGGGGGACGGGTGGGTGGTGCTGGAGGTAGCGGACACGGGCGTGGGGATGAGCGAGGAGGCCCAGCGCCGGTGCCTGGAGCCGTTCTTTACCACCAAGGGGCAGCACGGCACCGGGCTCGGGCTCTCGATGGTCTACGGGATCGTGCAGCGCCACGGCGGCACGCTCACCTTCGAGAGCGCCGTGGGGCGGGGGACGACCTTTCGCATCCGCCTGCCGCTGCGCGCGGAGTGGGGCGCCCATGCGGGGGCCGGCGGCCGGCCCGGTGGCGCGCTGGAGCCCGCCGGCACGGGGCTGCGCCCCCTCCGCCCGCTCCGCGTGCTGCTGGTGGACGACGAGCCGGCCGCGCGGTCGGTCGCGGCCGCCTATCTCACCAGCGACGGGCACATGGTGCAGGCCGCGGCGGGCGGGCCGGAGGCGGTGGCGCAGGTGCAGGCGGGACGCTTTGACGTGGTGCTGACCGACCGCGCGATGCCGGGGATGAGCGGCGACCAGGTTGCCGCGGCGGTGAAGGCGGTGGCGCCATCTACGCCGGTGGTGCTGCTGACCGGCTTTGGCGACCTGATGGCCGCCGCCGGCGAACGGCCGCCGGGGGTGGATGCCATCGTGGGAAAGCCGGTAACGCTGGCCAAGCTGCGGGAGGCGCTGGCCCTGGTGGCGCCAACACCGGGGGAATAGTTCAAAGTTCAAGGTTCAAAGTTCACGGTTGAGGGGGAGGCCGCAGGTTGCAGCGTGGCGGCGGGATGCGGCCGCTGCGGGCGGTCGTGATCAGCGGCCCGGGAGAAGGGCGGCCAGGGCGTCACGGATCTCCGCCAGGCCTTCAGGCCGGAGGCGGTAGTAGTGCCACAGGCCCCGCCTGGTGAGGTCGACCAGCCCCGCCTGGCGCAGGACGCGCAGGTGGTGCGAGATGGTTGGCTGGGAGAGGTCGAAGGCTGCCTCGATGTCGCAGACGCAAAGTGGCTCCTGGCGGGGCTGGGCGGCCAGCAGCGAGAGGATGCGCAGGCGCTGCGGGTCGGCCAGGGCCTTGAGGCGCGCCGCTCGCTGCTGCGCCTCGGCCAGGTCCAGCGGGGGCGCGGGCGTGGGCACGGGGCAGGGGCAGCACTCGGTCGGCGCTGGCTCACCTGCCGCGGGCGCCGTATCCGGCCAGAAGCGGGGCGGGCGGCGCCGGTGCCGGCCCTGCTTCATGCGGGACGTGGTGCGCGCGGTGCGTGGCGAGGGGTCTTGCGTGATGGCCACACGATGAGCCTAGCGGCCGGCCGGCGCGCCGTCAACTCCCCCTGGCCCCCCGCGCCGACACAGGGACACGGAGACACGACGACGCGGGGAGAGACGTCACCCCCTTCGGCCGGGGCCGCGCCGGGAGGGTAGAAAGACCTCACCCCCTAGCCCCCTCTCCGACACGGAGAGGGGCAACGAGGGCGGGGGAGGGAGGACCTCACCCCCTTTGGTCGCGTCCGCGCCGCACCCCTGCCCCACGCCGCCCTGCCGTGCGGCTTGGCCCCGCCGCCCCCTTTCCGCAGAGGGGGCACGACGGCCACGGCTGTGGGGCTTGGCCCCGCCGCCCCCGCTCTGTGGCGCTGCACTGACTACGCGCAGGCTGGGAGGATCGAGGTCCGGGCGCTGAACCCCCTGCAACCGTGGCACGCGCCTTGCGTTACGGAAAGTCGGGGCGGCGCACCCGCGCCGCGTGAGCAGCGTATACTATCAAGTGAAGATATATAGATACGCACACCTAATCGAGACTCGACGGACGCCGAGCACCCCGTCCCTTCAGGCGGCGCTGGTAGGAGGCCTTCCACCGGCCCATGCTCTATCGGGGGAGGCGGCGAGAGGACGGAGCCCTATGCCGACGATCTGGGCCATCTACGTGAGACGGCGCCCTGACGAACCGTGGCGCCTGCAGGCCATGTCCGTACTATCAGCAGAGCGGGCGCGGGCGCTGGCTGAGCGCGAGCATGCCCGTGCCGGCGTGCGCGACGCGCAATACCTGGTTCGGGAATTTGAATCGCCCACGTCTGCCCCGTGGACGCTGGAGGCTGCTTGACGCGGCGCAGGCCCTTGGCGGGCAGGGAGTAGCGAGTAGCGAGTAGCGAGTGAGGAGCGCTCACCGCCGCCCGCTTCGCGGGCTCCCGCTCTCCCAAAGGGAGAGGGAAGAGCCCTCACCCTAGCCCTCTCCCACAGGGAGAAGGGGTCAAGCTGCGCCGGCGTAGCCGCCAGGGCGGCCCCTAGCCCTCTCCCACAGGGGAAAGGGACTAAGGAGCCTCCACCCTACCCCCCTCCCTATGGGAGAGGGGGAGCCCTGACCCTGGCCGTCCTAGAGGGAGCGGGCCTAGCTGGCGCTTCTCATCAGGGGAGCGCTCATCTTCAGTCTTTCTCCCAGGCTTTGGGCATGAGTCCTGGGCCCCGAACGCTGAACCTTGCGCTTTGCACTTTGCACCTGCTCTTCGAGCGGTGACGTGCTGCGTTCCAGGTCTAGCACGGGCTGCTCCGGCCCGAGCAGCTGCCGGTCTTCTTCCAGCCGCACGATGCGAGAGAGGCGCTGGATGGTGGCGGCCATCTCCTCGGCGGCACCGGCGATGAGGCGGACGTACGCGGCCGAGGATGGGTCGCGGGCGATCTCGGGGCGCAGGGAGAGCAGCTCGGCGAAGCCGGCGACGGGCGAGAGCGCGTTGTTCAGATCGTGGGCGATGCGTCGCGACACCAGCAGGGCCCCTTCGAGACGAGCCTGCGCCTGCATCGCCTGCAGGGCCTGCTCATTGAGCTGGCGCTCGAGCAGGCGGACGGTGCGCTTGAGCGCGTAATAGGTCGCTCCAGCGGGGAGAGCGCTGGCCAGGGCGGCCCAGGGCGCGTGGCGGGCGGTGAGGGCCGTCACCAGGCCGACCAGGTAGAGGGCCGCGACGTGGGGCAGGTCGATCCGGCGCCCGCTCCACCACACCGCCAGCGGATTCCGGCCGTGCTGCAGGCCGATGCCGATGCAGGCGGGGAGCGTGTTGGCCACGTAGAGCACGGCCGCCGCTGCGAGCAGGCCCAGGACATCGCCCCCGCTGGCGGCCGCCGGCTCGTCGGGCGCCCCAAGAGGCAGGAGCGCCGACTGCGTGGGGTGCTGCAGCCAGATGCTTAAGGGGAGCCCGGCCAGGCCGGCCGCCAGCATCCCCTTCCCCGTATTGAACAGCACGCTCCATGGGTCACGTCGGCCGCGGAGCATGAGGGCCACGTTACCGGCGGCGATGCCGGCCCCGGCGACGAGCATCGCGATCAGGGGGCCAAACAGCAGCAGGGACGCGAAGTGGATGGCGTCGTCGGTGACGAGCTTATGGCCCGGCGCCACGGTGAGAGGGAACAGCACGGCCACTGCCACCAGCACTGCGAAGATGGCCGCCAGCGCCCACTCCTGGGCCGGTACGGGGCGCGCGGCCGCCGTCCAGGTGCTGCTCCAGAACCACAGCAGGGCCCCAGCCGCGACGGGCACGCCGACGGCGTAGGCCCGCAGCGCGATGGGGCGGAGCCGTCCGGCCGAGTTGTTCAACATCATTCGCTTCTCCTCAAGGTTGGATGTGTGTTCTGACGCGGAGATAGCCGCAGGCGCCCTGCGGCCCCTTCGTTCGGTGGTGCGCGGCGAACGCGTCCGGCACCGCGCACCGCCGCAGGCGCCCCACGTCACGGGCGACCATGGACTTTGTCCCTACCCGTGTGTAAGTGGTCCCCCGTTCTCCTGAGCAGCAGCCGAACGTACGTCACTGATCGGGACACTATCCGACCATGTTCAGCGACCCCGGCCGTCTGCCGTGCGGGGCGCTGCCGCAGCCGTCCTAGGGCACCATCAGGCCAGCGATTTGGCATTGCCTGCCCTGGTGCGCAGGCTGGCATTCCCAAAGAGGTCGTCTGAAACAGCACTAGGGCACCGGCAGCGTAAACCGGAGCACCAGCGCCTCGCCGCTGAGGCCCGACGCCGCGGCCAGGACGTCGCCGCCGGCGTGGGGCCTGCTGGTCACGACCGACCGCACGGGGAAGCGGGCGTCCGAGGTATCTGTGGGAGCGGACCCGCGGCCGTCCCCGCCGTGGGTTCTGGGCGGCCGTGCCTCGGAGCCGGCGTCCGGGGCGTCTGCGGGAATGAGCACTGAAAGCTCCACTGCGGTAGCCGCGCCGCCTTCGGCCGGGCGAGCGACGTAGTGATGTGTCGCCTGGGCCAGCGCCGGCCGGTGCTGTGTCCCGAGGGCATAGTTGTTCAGGAAGACGATGACCGTGTGGCCGCCGGGCGTCCTTATGGGGAGGGCCGGATCGCTCATGCACCATTCGTCGCCGGCATGGGTCGCGGGCGATGGCGCCAGGATCAGGCCAAGTCCACCGAGGAAGGCGCCCGCCATGGTGGAGGTCACGGTGCGGCGTCTCATGCTCTTGCGATTGCCTCCTTCTCGTGCCCCTGCCGGCACGGTGCTGCGTCAACGTCTGCCGCGTTGCGGCCGGCCCTGGCCGGTGGATGTCACGCCGGTGCACCGGTGCGCCGGCCGCGCGACGCATTGCGACCGTCATCGTAGGGGCGCAAGTTCAAAGCTGCGGAGACTTCTGGTCAAAACTGAGTGAAAGGCCGTCACCTGCGGGACGGCTGCCTCGGCACCGGCCATGCGACCGGCCGCGCAGGTGGAGCCGTCACCCAGGCCCTCGCCCAAGGGCGAGTAGCGAGTGGTGAGCCTTAACCCTCTCCCAGGGGGAGAGGGGACTTGAGGCGGAGCCCTCATCCTAACCCTCCGCCCTTGGGAGAGGGACGTTCTGACCGACCGTGGATAATGCGGGCTAGGAAAGATGGGAAGGGGCGGGCCGCGCGGGGGGCTGAAGGCCGTAGGATTTCACACCGTGATGCCAGATGGGCGCCGACGGGTGACCCGCGGGGTTGCCCTTAGCTGGCTGCTCGCCTGGCGCCGCGGACTGCCCCATTGACGATTGATGATCGACGTCGGCCAACATCCCGTAGCACCGCCGGCCATCCTGCTCGAAACGACGGAGACGGCGCGCGCCATCGCGGCTGCCGAGCGCCCTGAGGAGGCGCTGAGCGCGGCACTGGGCGCGTTGCGGCGCTGTCTCGGTGCGCGTGGGGCGGCGCTGCTGCGCGCCGACGGCGATCGGCTGATCCCCGTAGTGAGCGACAACCTGGCGGTGGCCGAAGGGTCGCTGGACAAGACGGCGCACACGGGGCCGGAGCATGGCCGGTGTCCGCTGGCCCTGGGCGGGCGGGTGGAGGGAGTGGCGCTCTTCGCGGGCGTGTCGCAGCAGGCGCTCTCAGCGCAGGAGGCTGCGCTGGCGCCGCTGCTGGCCCTGGCGGCGCTGGCGCTGCGTGAGGCGCGGCTGAATGAGGAACGAGCGCAGGTAGAGGCCATGACCCGCCACGCGGCGGCGATCGTGAACTCGTCGGCTGATGCGATCATCGGCACGACGATCGACGGGCTCGTCACCATGTGGAACCGCGGCGCGGAACGGTTGTTCGGCTACTCCGCGGCCGAGATGATCGGGCGGTGCATCTGCCAGATCGTGCCGTCCGAGCGGCACGACGAACTGCGGCTGTTCCTGGACAAGCTAGGCGCGGGCCAATCGGTTACCGATTGCGAGACGGAGCGGGTGCGCAAGGATGGCACGCGCGTGCCGGTATCGCTCAGCCTCTCGCCGGTGACCGATGCGGCCGGCAGCGTGGCCGGCATAGCGGCCATCGTGCGGGACATCAGCGCGCGCAAGCGGGCGGAGCAGGGAGTGCTGGAGATCAACCGGCGCCTGCGGGCGGCGCTGGCCGACCTGGAGGTGGCGCAGCAGCAGATCGTGCAGCAGGAGCGCCTGCGGGCGCTGGGGACGATGGCCAGCGGCATCGCCCACGACTTCAACAATGCCCTGGCGCCGGTGCTGGGCTACAGCGAGCTGCTGCTCCACGTGCCGGGCAGCCTGGACGACAAGGAGAAGCTGCGCACGTATCTGCACCTGATCCACACCGGGGCGCAGGATGCGGTGAGCGTGGTGCGCCGCCTGCGCGAGTTCTACCGGCAGCGGGACGATGACGAGGTGCTGGCGCCCGTCGACCTCCACGCTGTGGTCGAGGAGGCGATCTCGCTGACGCAGCCGCGGTGGAAGAACCAGGCGCAGGGCAGCGGCCGGACGATCCGCGTGCAGACCGCGCTGCAGCCGGTGCCGCTGGTGCTGGGCAACGCGGCCGAGCTACGCGAGGCGCTGACGAACCTCATCTTCAATGCCGTGGATGCGCTGCCGTCGGGCGGCGACATCTTCATTGCCACCCGCGAAAGCGATGGCCAGGTGACGCTGGAGGTGCGCGACACGGGCACCGGCATGACGGAGCAGGTGCGGGCGCGCTGCCTGGAGCCGTTCTTCACCACCAAGGGCGAGGGGGGTACGGGGCTGGGGCTTTCGATGGTGCATGGGATCGTGCGGCGCCACAATGGGAGCATAGAGATCGAGAGCGCCATCGGGAAGGGCACCACCTGTCGCATCCGCCTGCCGGTGGCGGCAGCGCAGGAGCAGGCGGCGCCGGCGGTGGTGAGCGCGGCGCCGGTGCGGGGCCTGCGGGTGCTGCTGGTAGATGACGAGCCGCAGGTGCGGCAGGTGACCTGCGAGTACCTGGCCAGCGACGGGCACACGGTGGTGGCGGCGGTGGATGGCTACGAGGCGGTGGAGGCCTTCCGCGCCGGCCGCTTCGACCTGGTGATCACGGACCGCGCCATGCCGCGGATGAACGGCGACCAGGTGGCCGCCGCCGTCAAGCAGCTGGCGCCGGAGACGCCAGTCATCTTGCTGACGGGGTTTGGCGACCTGCTGGCCGCGGCCGGTGAGAAGCCGGCTGGGGTCGACGCCGTGGTGAGCAAGCCGGTGACGCTGGCGGGCCTGCGGCAGCTCATGAGCCGGCTAGCCAGGCCCGCCTGAGCGCGGGGCGGCGCTGATCCGCGCTGGACCGGTCCGCACCTCGCACATAGTCGGGGATCCTGTGGAAATGGCCGGTCGCTCCATCCGCCCCTAGGGCACCATCAGGCCAGCGACCTGGCATGGCTTTCCCTGGTGCGCGGGCTGGCATTCCCGAAGAGGTCGTCTGAAACAGCACCGGTGCCCCAACGGGGCAGGACCGAGCGCCGGCCGTGAATGCCCCAGGATACAGGATAGGGGTCACCCGCAGGGCGAGAGAGAATGGGCCGGCTGCCGCAGGTGGCGTGGCCATCTGGCCCCGCCCGCGCAGATTCCTCTATGCAATGGCAACCCACGACCGTGGCATGGGACCGGACGGCTCTGGACCAGCAGCTCGCGACGCGCGCGATGCGCACGAGACGCTCGACGAGCGGCAGGGACGGCACGGGCCCGCATCGGCGGGCGATGGCCGTGATGATCCGGCCGCCTTCTCGCGCAGGGTTCTGGGCAAGCCCCTGCGGCCTTATCAGGCAATGGTTGCGCAGGCAGTGGCGCGGAGCATCCTGGCGGGGGAGGGCCGGACCTTCACCGTGATGATGGCGCGCCAGATGGGCAAGAACGAGCTCTCGGCCCATCTGGAGGCCTGGCTGCTGCACCGGTTCGCCGGCAGGGGCGGGACCATCGTCAAGGCGGCTCCCACCTTCCGGCCGCAGATCATCACCAGCATGATGCGCCTGGAAGGCCTGCTCCGCGCCGCGCACTTTCGAGGGCGCTGGAAGCGGGAGCACGGCTTCACCATCCGCGTGGGAGACGCCCGCATCGCCTTTTACTCCGCCGAGCCGCAGGCCAACGTGATGGGGGCCACCGCCTCGCTGCTCCTTGAGATCGACGAGGCGCAGGATGTGAATCCCGATAAGTACACTCGCGACTTCCGCCCCATGGCGTCGTCGACCAACGCCACGACGGTCCTGTACGGCACCGCCTGGACGGCGGACACGCTCCTGGAGCAGCAACGGCGCGCCAATGAGGCGCTGGAGGCGCGGGGGCACGGCAGGCTCAACTTTCGGTTCGACTGGGAGGTTGGAGCGGCCGAGAGCGAGCCGTACCGGCGCTTCGTGCAGGGGGAGATCGACCGGCTCGGCCTGGCCCACCCGCTGATCCGCACGCAGTACCTGCTGGAGTTGCTGCAAGACGGGGGCACGTTCTTTACCGCGGAGCAGCGCCTGCTGTTGCAGGGCACGCACCCCAGGCAGCGGGCCCCTCGCGCGGCGGGGGCGCAGGCGGGGCAGAGGGACGGCGAGAGCGCGGCCGCCGGGGCGGAGCCCAGATACGTGGCCGCAGTGGACGTGGCCGGCGCGGCGGAGCAAGCGGCGGACGCGGCGCTGCGGGCCCTGGCGCCGCGCAAGGACAGCACGGTGGTAGGCATTGCCGACGTGACGGTGCCGGGCGACGGCGGGCTGGCCTTTACCCGGCTGGTGGAGATCTACTGGTGGACGGGCCGGCCGCTGCATGAGCAGTGCGACCGGCTGATCCATCTGCTGCGGGACGTGTGGCGGGTCTCGCGGGTAGTGGTGGACGCCTCGGGGCTGGGGGCCGACCTGGCCGCGCGCCTGGAGCGGGCGCTGGGCAGTGCGGTGGTGGAGCCGTTCGTCTTCAGCGTGGGGAGCAAGAGCCGGCTGGCCTACCACCTGGTGGCGCACGTGAACAGCGGCCGGCTGCACATGTGGCAGGAAGAGGGCACGGCCGGCGAGCGTTCGCCGGAGGCGGCGGAGTTCTGGCGGGAGGTGGAGCTGGCCCGGCCGGTCTTCCGCACCGGGGAGCAGCTTGGCTTCTTCGTGCCGGAGCAGCAAGGGCACGACGACTTCGTGACCATGCTGGCGCTGCTGGCCTGGGCGGCGCGCGAGGTGCGGCCGGTGCCGGCCCACGCCGTCCTGCTCCCCAGGCCGCTCTATTCAGATCACGGCCGCTATTAGCCCTTCTCCTCGGCCGCGGCGAGGGACCTCACCCCCATCGGTCGCGTTCGCGCCGGGGGAGGGCAGCCCTCACCCCCTTGGGCCGGGACCGCGCCGCACCCGCCCCGTGCCCCCTCTCCCGCACGCGGGAGAGGGGGGACGACGGCCACGAGGAGAGGGCATGACCCCGGGGCGGCCCCGCGCGCGGGGGGGACCACTTGATCACCACCTGACCACCATTCTGTCCCCCGCGTGCGGGGGGGCCACAGGGCAGCTGCTCGGGAGCGCGCCGGCGCACCCTCTGTCCCCCCGCGTGAGGAGGGAACTTTAGACGAGCTCTGGTAGCTGCCATGTGCTTGCACTCTGTCCCCCCGCGTGAGGGGGGACCGAAGGCGCGCGCTGGCGCCTCGTCGGCGGGGCCACTCTGTCCCCGCGTGCGGGGGGA
>DAOTTI010000039.1:0-16776 GCA_034437795.1 Chloroflexota bacterium
CGCCAGGATCTCCGGCGGGATCGGCCAGGGCGTCGGCGAAGGCCCGAAGGCCGGCGTCGGCAGGGGTCTGAGGGTGATCCCCGCCGCCGTCGCCGCCGCTACCGGCGTCGTCACCACGCCCTGGAAGCCGGTGCCGGCATAGTCCTGAATGACGGTAACGCTGGCGCCACTGTTGTTGGCCACGTAGACGCGGTTGGTGACGGGGTTGGCCGCCAGGTTGAAGGGCTTGCTCCCTACCGCCAGCACGGCGAAGACGGTAAAGGCGTCGTTGGTGCCGTCGATGACGGACACCGTGCCGTCGCTCCGGTTGGCAACGAAGACGTGGTTCGTCGTCGGGTTGACGGCCACGCCGGTCGGCTTATCGCCCACGTTGACCGTCGCGATCACCCTGTCCGTCGCCCCGTCGATGACGGAGACCGTGTTGTCATCGCCGTTAGCGACGAAGATGCGGTTGGTGGTGGGATTGATCCCCACACCGGAAGGGCTGTTGCCGACGGTGATGGTAGTCACCACTGTGTCCGTCGCCCCGTCGATGACGGAGACGGTCGTCCCCTGGCTGTTGGCGACGTAGATGCGGTTGGTGGTGGGGTTGGCGGCCACGGCTACGGGGCGCAAGCCGACGGTGAGCGTCTTCAGGACCTGGGAGAGCTGGGCAGTGGTGACGATCACCTGTCCACCGCTGTAGTCCGCCAGGTACACGCGGCCCGTGACCGGATTGAGCGCCACCCCGGTCGGGTTCTTGCCCGTCCCCTGAAGGGTCGTCAGGACTTGGTTGGCGGCCGTATCCACCAGCGTGAGCGATCCCTCGAAGAAGTTGGAGACGTACAGGCGATTGGTGGTGGAGTCGGCGGCGAGCCCGGCGGAGCTGACGTTGCCCAGGCTCAGCGTGCTGACCGCATCCGTGCCACCGTCGATGATCGAGACCAGGTCGCCGGACTGGAAGGTCTCCACGCCAATGTGTGAGACGTAGATGCGGTTGGTAGCGGTATTGACCGCCACGTCGGCGGGGTTGGCCGCCACGGAGATGGACCTGACCACCTCCGGCACACGCCCGCTGCCCGGCGCCGCCGTGGGCACCGCTGTAGCCGTGGGCGTGGTGTCGACGCCGCTGGCGGGCACCAGCCGGACGGCCAGGCTGTGGAAGTAGCCGGCGGCGATGGCCAGTGTCGCATTGGAGTTCTGCACCCCGATCGGCACCGTGCTGTCGCTATCGGCGGTCTTTCCGTTGCCGAGCTGGCCCCGCGTGTTGTTGCCCCAGGCCACCAGCGTGCGGCTGCTCCGAAGGGCCAGGCTGTGGTCACCGCCGGCGGCGATGGCCGTGGCGTCGGTGAGGCCGAAGACCGGCCTGGGCGTCAGGATCTGCCGGTCCAGGCTCCCCACGCCGACCTGTCCGCTGGTGTTGTCGCCCCAGCCGTAGACGGTGCCGCCCGCGCTTCCGCCGGCGCCCACGTCTGCCAGGGCCAGGCTGTGGTCGCCTCCGGCGGCGATGGCCGCGACGTTACTCGGGCCGCTGACGGCTACGGGGGTAAGCCGGTCGGTGGTGGTGCCGTCACCGAGCTGGCCAAAGAAGTTGCGACCCCAGGCGAAGACCCTGCCGTCGGTTGTGAGGGCCAGCGCGTGGGCGTTCCCGGCGGCAATCGCCTTCACCCGCGCCAGGTCCTTCACCGCCACGGGGATGAGCCGGTCGGTGGTGCTGCCGTCGCCCAGCTGGCCAAAGAAGTTGCTGCCCCAGGCGACGACGGTCCCGCCCCGCCGGAGGGCCAGGCTGAAGCCGTTGCCGGCAGCGATGGCGATGGCATCGTTCAGCCCGACTACCGCCACCGGCGTCGGCCGGAACGCCAGCGTGCCATCGCCCAGCTGGCCGAAGGCGTTGCCGCCCCAGGCCAGCACCTTGCCATCGCCGGTCAGCGCCAGGCTGTGGTCGTTACCACCGGCAATGGCCTTCACTCCGGTGACGCCGCGCACCGCCCCCACCATGCCCCGATCCTTGGGCGAGCTGCTCCCGTCGCCCAGTTGGCCAAAGTAGTTGGCGCCCCAGGTAAACGGCGCCGCCACCGTCGGGCCGGACACTGGCGTCCGCGTTGCCGTCGGGGTCCGCGTCGGCGTCCGCGTCCGCGTGGGGGTCAGCGTCCCGGACAGGGTCGGCGTGGCGGTGGCCGTCGGGCTGGGGATACGCGTCGGCGTCGCCGTCGGCGCCTCAATGACCCTCGCGGCCAGCTCGTAGAAGCGGCAGGTGCCCTGCGCGTCCGCGCCGGGCGCACCGGCCAGGAGGGCCGCCACGCCGGCGGTGGTCGGCGTGGCCGATGGGGCAACCGGCGTGCCGGTCGGCGTCATGGTCGGCGGCGGGGCTTCCACCACGTAGTGGCGGACCTGGACAAAGTAGGTGCCGGCTTTGGCGAAGGTGTAGACCAGCCGTGAGCCGAAGCCGGGGCCGCTATCGTCGTCCAGGCCAAGCGCCGCCAGCCTGGTCGCGCCGTCGACGTCGTACAGGGTGAGCACGGTATCGCAGGTGGAGGTCGACGTCGAGAGCTCGATCGTCAGACCGGCGCGGGCGACATCGAAGCGCACCCAGTCCCGGTCGCCCAGCACGTGCAGGCTGTGGCGCTGGGGCACGCCGTCCAGCGCCAGGCGCTTACTGGTCTGGGGCGTATCGTCGGGCTCGTAGCCATCCGGCACCGGCCCGGCGGGTAGCGGGGTGGCCGTAGCGGTGGGCGTGCCGAGGGCCAGCGCCCCCTGGATGGCGCCGCTGGCCAGGTAATCCTGGATCACGGAGAGGCTGGCGCTGCCGCTATTGGTCACGTACACCCGTCCGGTGTTCACGTTCACCGCCACGCCGGCGGGACCCGCCCCGACGGGGAGGGTGAGCAGCACCACGTTCGTCGCCCCGTCGATGACGGACACGGTACCGTCGGCGCTGTTGGCGACGAAGATGTGGTTCGTCGCCGGGTTGACGGCCAGCGCACTGGGCCGCTTGCCGACCGGCACCGGCGCGCCAAGCACGAGGTTCCTGGTGCCGTCGATGACGGACACGGTGTTATCAGCGCTGTTGGCGACGTAGACGCGGCCGGTCACCTCGTTCACGGCCACGGCCACCGGCCCCGCCCCCACGGCGATGGTCTCCAGCACGGCCCGGCTAGCCTCGTCGATGACCGAGACCGTCTTGCTCCCGCTGTTGGCGACGTAGATGCGGTTGGTCTGCGGATTGACGGCGATACCCTGCGGGGCGCTGCCCACGCCAATCGTGGCCAGGACGGCGCCGCTCCCTTCACCAACCAGGTCCTCATCGATCACCACCACGCGGTCAAGCGCGCTGCCGGCGACGTAGACGTAGCCGGTGCTAGGGTTGGCGGCCACGCCGCTGGGCCTGCCCTGCATCTCGAGGCGCGCGGTCACCGTGTTCGTCGGCCCATCAATCACGGAGAGGCTGCCGTCGCCCTGGCCGGCGACGTAGAGGCGGTTGGTAGCGCGGTTCAGGCCCAGTCCCCCGGGGCCGGGCCCGACCACGACCGTGGCGACGGCGGGCACCCCACCGCTCCCACTGATCCCGCTGATCCGCGAGACGATGTTACTCGAGGCGTGGCGCACGTAGACGCGCCCGCTCTTGGCGTGAACCTCGATCGCCGCCGGCTCGGGCGCCACGGCAATGGTGTCCACCACCGCCGGCATGCCAAAGGGGATCGCCGTCGGCGCGGACGTCGGGGTCGGGGTGCTGGGGCGCACCGTCGCCGTGGGGGTAGGCGTCACCGTCGGCGTGGTGGTCGGGCTGGCCGTAGGGGTACTGGTCGGCGTCTCCGTGTGCGTGCCGGTCGGCGTTGCCAGGGGCGTCCCCGTACCGGGGGGTGTGGCCGTCACCGTCGCCACAGGCGTGCCGGTACCGGCGGGTGTGGCCGTCGCCGTGGCTGCCGCGGTGGCAGACCCTGTCACAGCCGGCGTCCCCGCGGAGACCGATGGCGATGGGGACGGACCGGCAGTCGTAGTCGTCGCGGACGCGGCCGGTGATGCAGAGGGGCTGGCGGCTGCGCCCACGGGCAGCGGTGTCGGCGTGGCGGATGCGGGTGGCGTGCTCGTCGCGGTGGCGATGGTCGGGGATGCCGGCGTCTCGCTGGCGCCAGGCGATGGGCTCGTGCTGGCCGGCGCCGCCGTGGCGGAGGCCGTCGCCCCGGCAGGGCTGGTCGGCGACGGGGATGCGGACGTAGCGTCGGCCGGCGGGACGGTTGGTGAGACGCCCGTACCGGCTGCTGAGGCCGTGGTGGCCGTCGGCGGCAGCGGGGTTGCGCTGGGCACCGTGACCGTGCTCGGCGCGGCGGTGGCCGGCGGGGGCGTGGCCGTAGCGTCGCCGCCGGCAGGGGAGGCGGTGGTTGCGGCCGGCGAGGCGAGGGGCGTGGGGACCAGCTGGGCCTCGCTCAGGCGAGGCTGGCTGAGCAGCAAGGCGCAGGCGGCCAGCACCGCGCCCACGCTGCCGGTGAGCGTGAGGGCCCGTCGCTGCCTGGTATCACCTTGCCTCGGCATCAGCACCGCTGCGCTCCCCTTGCCCGCTCCTCGCTACCGCAGCCCCACCACGCGCCCGCGCATCGCGGCCGGCGCCGGCAGGCCGAAGAGGTCCAGGATGGTGGGCGCCACGTCGTAGATGCGCAGCCCGTCGTAGCGCCCGCCGCGGGCGCGTGGCCCGGCCATCACGAAGAGCCCGTGCGCCGAGTGGTTGGCGTCGTCGGGCCCGGTGTCGTTCTCGAAGGTATAGATCTCCCCGTGGCCGATGCTGCCGACGCTCCGCCAGGCGAGGTTGCCGAAGTAGACGATCAGGTCGGGGGCGATGCCATTGCGCACCGGCCAGAGGTCTTCCGGCCGGAAGACGCGGGTCCCGATCGGCCGCCCGTCCGGGCCGGGCAGGGCCTCCAGGCGCGTGATCAGCTCGTCACGCAGGCGCTCGTAATCGGCCGAGGCGACCGTCCCATCCGGCTCGCGACCCTGCACGTTAAGGCAGAGCCGGCAGTAGTAGCCCCCCTCGCCCCAGGCGCGGGTGCGGCTCCAGTCCACCTGGGCGCGAGCAAAGGGCACGGTGCCGGCCGGGGGCTCGCGCAGCGCCAGGTACCCTTCGCGCAGCAGCCACTCGTTGACGCAGATGCCCCCTTCCATCGGCTGCGCCCCGTGGTCGGAGACGACGAACACCGTGGTCTGGTCATCGAAGCGCTCCAGCAGCTCGCCGATCTGGTCGTCCAGGTACTGGTAATAGGTGCGGATGGCGTGCTGGTAGCGGGGGTGGGCCTCGTGGCGCGGATGGCTCGGATCAAGGTAGCGCCAGAAGGCATGCTGGATGCGATCCAGCCCGATCTCCACCATCATGAAGAAGTCCCACGGCCGCGTCTCGAGCAGGTGCCGCGCGACGGCGAAGCGCTGCTCGGTCATGGCGTAGATCTCGTTCAGGATGCGGTCGCGGTCGTCGCTGCGGAAGTTCTGCACGTCCACCTGGTAGTCGCCGACCAGCCCTTCGATCTCGTGGCGCAGCTCCGGCGGATGGGTGTACTCGTGCTTGCGCGGGTCGGGGGTGAGAAAGCAGCTGACCAGCTCGCCGTTGACCGGCAGCGGGGGATAGGTTTGGGGCACGCCCAGGGCGATGACGTGCTTGCCGGCCTGCCCCAGCAGGTCCCACAGGCGCTCCACGCGCACCCAGCGAGAGTCGGCGAAGGCCAGGCCGTTGTAGGAGTAGTCATTGCGGTTGCGGAAGCCATAGACGCCCAGCTCGCCGGGGTCGCGGCTGGAGACCATACAGCTCCAGGCCGGCACGCTGATGGGCGGATCGATGGTGCGCAGGGGCCCCCAGACGCCGGACGTCACCAGGGCACGCAAGTTCGGCAGGTCATCCAGCCACTGGTCGAAGACCAGCGACGGCTCGGCGCAATCCAGGCCAATGACGGCAATCTTGGGGGCCACAGTGCTCTCCTTCTGTGTTGGACGGTCTGTGTTGGACGGCGTACTTACTGATTGACCTGATGGGACGTAGTGGACTTGCTGGCCTTTGGACTATGCTCGGCTTGATCGACATTGCTGGCCTTTGGACTATGCTGGGCTTGATCGACTTGACGCACTTGCGGGCGTACGAGCGGCGGGGAAGCGGCGTCTGCACTGGCTCACCCCGCTCAGACGAACAGGACTGCCTGATGGAGGTAGCCGTTGTGCACGAGCTTCATGCGCCGGATGAGCTTGGAGATCTGGACCTCCAGGTCCTTCGCTTCGGGGTAATAGACGATGGCGCCATACAGCACCTGCTGGCGCAGGCGCTGCAGGAACTCGCTGGCCGTATCCATCCGGTTGGCCACGGCGGCCCCGCTCGCTTCCTGGATAATGAACCGGGCCGCCGCTGCTGCTTCCGGTGACGTGAACATCCCCCGCTGCTGCAGGTAGTTCAGACGGGTCAGCAGGTCGGTAAAGGTGGCTGGCGGGATGAGCATCGGGGCCAGCACCAGGTTGGACGGCTCCGACGTCCGCCCCTGGGCATCCTCGGCGACCACCATGTACAGGCGACGTCCCCCTTCCTCGATCGGCTCGTCGACGAACACGGTATTGGCGACAGTGGCGATCTGCTGGAACGGGCGGTGCACCCAGGTGGCCAGCCGGCCCGGCACCTCCTCCGGGGGCTCCCCTTCGTCGGCCGGCTCGGTGACGTTATCGCCCTCGGCGTCGGTCACTCCCGACGCCACCACGTCAACTCCCAGGCTGGCCAGTGTAGGATTGGGCGTGTTCTGGTTGCTGGTATCGTTGCCCACGGGAAATGGACGCAGCCGCACCTGTTCCATTACGGCGCGGATGACGCGGTAGCGCACGGCGCCCGGCACCGGCTCCCAGGAGAGCACCGGCCGCTGCTGGAAGAGCTCCACCTCGGCGCGGGCCGGCGCGGCCAGACGCTGCCCGGGAGGCGCCGGCAGGGCGCGGAAGATGTTCAGGCCGTAGGCGTCGTTGGCCGTGCCGAGAAACAGGCCGTACGGCGTGTCGGCAAAGGAGCGCGTGCCGAAGTTGAAGCGCCCGCCGGTCTCCACCGGCTTGCCGTCAGGATTGGGGTCCTTGGGGCCGGGGCTGAACGGGTCACCGAACCCGTTCAAGGTAATCGGGGTCCAGTACCAGCCGTCGGCGGTGCGATAGACATCCGTGCCTTGCAGGTGCCTGAAGCGGGGCCCGACCTGGGGATCGTCCTTCCAGTTCATCGACGCGTCGTAGGTGCCGATGTAGAGGAAGCCGTCGCGGCTGCCCTGGCGCCAGATGTGGTCGTTGAACTGGTGGGCGAACCCGTCGTCCAGGCCGCTCAGCGGGTAGATCCAGGCGCCGGTGGGCGACCGGCGGGGCGTGCCGGCCACCAGCTCCCAGGTATCGTCGGGGTTGATGCGGATCAGCTCGGCGGGGTTATCGGTGCCGACGTAGAGCCGCCCGTCGAAGACGTGCATGCTCACCACGGTGCTGCTGGGCTTGACCCCCTCGCTCGGCCAGAGTTGCAGGAAGGCGCCGGCGGGCACCACCGTGATGAACTCGTAGGGATCGCCCTGCGCCTTGGTCTTGAGCACGGTGTAGCCGCCCCGCGGGTTGCGGGAGCCCAGATAGAGCCAGCCGTTGAACGGCTCCATCTCGAAGAACTCCTGCCCCGGCGGCCCCACCTCCCGCCAGGCGTCGTTGCCCTGAGAAGGATCGTCGGAGGCAAGCAGCACGCCGGCCCCCTGGATGGTCCCGTGCAGGATGAACAGGCGCCCGTCATACGACGTAGGCGAGCGGAAGCTCCCCTTGGTGAGCTCGCCCAGGAAGGTGCCGCGATCCTGCGGCACTGGCGCCACGACCGGCGGCTTGGTGGGGTCGTTATCGGGGAAGGAGATGCGCAGGATACGGGGCGGAGGCACGACCTTCGTGCCGCCCCACAGCGCGGCCGTATTCACGCCGGCGACGTAGAGCGACTCCGTCCCATCCTTTTCTTTATGGACTGCCATGCCGCGGAAGCCAACGTCGGCCGCAACGAACTTCGTCGGCTGGTTCGGCACGGGGACGTTCCTGGGCGACTGAAAGATCCGCTCCCACTTGCCGCGGGGATCGCCCCCTGGCGCCGGCGGCGTCCAGGTCCAGATCTCCGCCTGCAGATCCAGATCGGCCGGGTCGCTGGTGCAGTCCTGGTCCGGGTCCGGTGGCGGATACGGGAACAGGAAGCCGGCGATGCGGGCCAGCGAGGCGCGCGAGAAGCAGCGGTAGGCGCGGCTGGTGCCGACGAAGAGCCGGCCCCGCCACCACTGCATCGACCAGGCCCAGCTGTTGTCGCGGTCGCCGAAACCCTGGGTGAACGGATCCCCCGGCTTCGTCGGCCCACCCACGAAGCGCTGGAAGTCGTCCACCGTCAGCGGCGGCTCGCCTTCTGCCGTGGTGCGGGGGACCGGCCCCGCCGGCAGCAGGGCAAGCGCAAGCACCGCAGCGCCGGCGAGCGCGCGGCTGAGCCAGCGGTGGGGCGTGGATCGAGATGGTCTGGTTGCTACCACGTTCTGGGGACTCCGCCCATCTGCCTCGCGTAGCGACAATACTGGCCGCGTGTGACCAGTCCGTGGACGGGTGGTTGAGAGATGGTTGAGCCGGCTGCGCCGGTTAGCAGCGGGTCATAACGGGCGCCGCGTGTGCGCAGCCATGCCGGATGGCGCCAGATCACGGCCTGCCTGCTTCGGTAGCCCCTGCGATGCGAGGCGACTGGCGATATCGGCCTGCCCGTGCCCCGACGGACCAGCCGGCGTGCCTCCGCGCGCCCTGCGACGTGGGGTGAGGCGCCACAGCGGGGGCGGCGCTGCGCCCGGTCAATCGCAATGGAAGGTGATGGCCAGGGCGCCCGGCCCGACGTAGGTGCCAATGACCGGCCCGATCTCGGCGAACAGGAGACGCTTAATCTGGAAGCGTTCCTGGACCATGCGCCGCAGGGCCTCGCCATCCGCCTCGGCCGCCGCGTGGCCCACCCCCACGTGGCCCAGGGACCGGCCCTGGGCGTGCTCGGCCAGGAGGTCCACCATCCGCTCCATCGCCCGCGATCGGGTGCGGGCCCGCTCCACCGGCGCCACCTCGCCGTCCTGCACCGTCAGAATGGGGCGGACGTGGAGCAGTTGGCCCAGAAAGGCGCGGGCACGCCCGATCCGCCCGCCGCGCCGCAGGTACTCCAGCGTCTCCACCATCACCAGCACGCGGGGCTTCGGGACGAGCGCGCGGGCCGCTGCCACCACCTCGTCGAACGAGGCGCCGCCGGCCGCGCACTCCGCGGCCCGCAGGGCCACGATCCCCTGGGCGGGGGCGATCTGCAGCGTATCCAGCGTCTCGATCCGCACGTCCGGGCGTTCCTCGCGGAACAGGGCGGCGGCGGCCGCGGCCGCGTTGTAGGTGCCGCTCAGCTTGGACGAGGCGTGCACCGAGAGGATGGCGCTGGCGTGGCTGGCCACGTCACGGTAGGTCGCCAGGAACTCGCCCACGGCCGGCTGGGACGTTCTGGGATGAGGGCCTCCGTTGGTGAGGCGCCGGTAGAACTCGTCGCTGGTGATATCGACGGTCTCGGTGAACTGCTCATCACCGAAGTAGACGTGCAGGGGCACGACGCGGATGCCGTGCTCCTGCACCACCGGGTCGGGCAGCCAGGCCAGGCTATCGGTCACAATTGCGGTTCGTTCACTGCCATTGAGTGCCATCGGTCATCTGGAGCCTGAAGTTCGACTTGAGTCTGTATACGTCGCGCGCTAGTGGGTCACTTGCCTTGGCTCTGGCCATTGGCTCCCCTGGTGGAATGGCAATGGGCCTGACAAACGACCCACTAGGCGCCCAAGGCGCCCCAGCGTGCCGGCCGGAAGCGCAGCGGGTCTAACGGGTCTGGCGTCATGCCCCGTCAGGCCTCGTAGCGACGGAACACGGCCACGGCGTTCTGGCCGCCGAAGCCGAAGGCGTTGGCCATGGCCACGTTGACCTGGACGGCCCGCGCGGTGTGAGGGACGTAGTCCAGGTCACACGCAGGATCGGGCGTATCCAGGTTGATGGTGGGCGGCACCAGGTTATCGCGGATGGCCAGCACGCAGGTCAGGGCGGAGATGGCCCCCGCCGCGCCGAAGCAATGCCCCACCATGCTCTTCGGCGAGCTGATGGGGATGCGATACGCCGCGGGACCAAATGCCGCCTTAATCGCCAACGTCTCGGCCACGTCGTTCAGAGGCGTGCTGCTGCCGTGGGCGCAGATGTAATCGATGTCGTCTGGGGCGAGACCGGCCGAGGCCAGGGCCTTGCTCATGGCGCGGGCGGCGCCCGTCCCGCCGGGCGGGGGCGCGCTGACGTGGAAGGCATCGGCGGTGAGCGCCCCGCCGGCCAGTTCGCAATAGATGCGGGCCCCCCGCCGGCGGGCATGCGCCTCCGTTTCCAGGACCATCACGGCGCAGCCTTCCCCCATGACGCAGCCGTCACGGTCCTTATCGAACGGGCGGCTGGCCTGCTGGGGGGCGTCATTGCGGCGCGAGAGGGCCCCCATGTTGCCGAAGGCAATGATGGCAATACCAAAGAGCGCCTCCGTGCCACCAGTGATCATGACGTCTACCTCGCCGCAGCGGAGCAGGCGCAGGGCATCAATGAAGGCCTGGGTGCCGGCGGCGCAAGCCGCGACGGAGGACAGGACCGGCCCCTGGATGCCGTAGGTAATGGAGACCAGGCAGGCCGCCATATTGGGCGTGACCATGGGAATGGTGAACGGGCTCACCTTCTTGGGGCCGTGGGCGTGGTAGTTCAGCGCCTCACGCACCAGGGTCTGGATGCCGCCCCCGCCGGTGTTCAGCATGACCCCCACCCGATCACCGTCCTCAGCCGCTAGCTGCAGCCCGGCATCCTGGATCGCCTCGCCGGCGGCCGCCACCGCGAACTGGGAGAACCGGTCCATGCGCCGGGCAGCCTTGGCGTCCATGTAGGCCGCCGGATCGAAGTCACGGACCTCGGCGGCGATCTGCACCGTCAGCCCGCTGGGGTCGAACGAGGCGATGCGGTCCACCCCGGATACGCCAGCGCAGAGGTTGCGCCAGAACGTCTGGTAACCCAGCCCGATCGGCGTGATCGCCCCCAATCCTGTTACGACGACACGCGTCACGTGCCCGCTCCTTCCTGCGGCCCCTGGCCGCCGCGCCGGCCGATGCGGTGGTGCCCAGGACCCGCAGTGAGCGCCGCACCGCGCCCGGCGTTACGGTCCATCGCATTCCGCCCAGCGGCAACGACGCACTGCCATGCTACTGACGTGAGGTTGCGGCCGCGTTGCGCTCCGGTGCGATTGCGGTGGACGCCCATCCGGTGCCGGTTCGGTGCCGGTCCCACGTCGGGGAACGCGGGCGTTGTGGACCTGTCGTGGGGCCGGGACGTGCGCCTGGCCAGAGCCATCCCTGTCACTACTTCGGGAACGGCGGCGTTGTAGACCGAGGTGAAGCGGATCAGCCTACTGTCGTTTGCCCTCGTCGCCGTCGTCCTCTACGGCGCGCTGGGCCCCCGTGCTCGCTCGGCGCCGGCTCAGACGACATCGGCGGTGCCGCCGGAATATCAGGCGCTTGCCGCGTCCTTGCAGGCAGCGCTCGATAACTTTGCGCCCGGTCCTCCTGCTGCCGGTGCCGCGACGCGGTTTGGCGCAGAGCTCTTCTTGGCCAACTCGAACCGGGGCGAAGCCCTGCTCGGTCCCTACGCCTTCGACAACATCCCGCTTGCGCTCGACCGGATGAAGGCGCTCGGCTTCACCGGTGTGACGGTGACCGCCCACGAGGACGTGCTCGTCCGCTCGCCTCGCGCGGCTGAGTTCGCCACCTTCTACCGGCGCGTGGCTGACGAGGTTCGCGCCCGCGGGCTACGCCTGCTCGTCGAAACGCAGACGTCCTTCATGGGGGACACGACCGGCATTAGCTACGACCAGCATCTGCAGAACCGGCGCCGGGCAGCAACGGTGATCCTGACCGAGATGCAGCCGGATTATCTTGCCGTCGCCGAGGAGCCAGATACGGAGGCAGCGCTGACCGGCTTCCAGGAGCTGGCCACGCTCGACGGGTACACCGCCTTTCTCAGCTCGTTGCTCGACGGGCTGCCGCGGGGCACGACCCTCATCGGCGCCGGCACGGGGTCATGGGCGAAGCTTGAGTGGTCGCAGCGCTTTGTCCAGCTACCGATCGACTTCCTCAACGTCCACATCTATCCAATCAACCGCGACTTCCTACCACGGGCAGCTGAGATGGCAGGCGTGGCCCGCCAGGCCGGCAAGCGGGCCATCATTGGTGAGGCCTGGCTCTTCAAGGCGGCCGATGCGGAGCTGCTCTGGGCCACCCCCAACTACATCTTCAAGCGCGACGCCTACTCCTTCTGGCAGCCGCTTGACCAGCAGTTCCTCAAGGACGTGGTCGACCTGGCACGGGCGCAGGAGTTTGAGTACGCCTCGGCGTACTGGTCGCAGTACCTGTTCGCCTACCTCGATTACGCGGTGGCCAAGGACTACAGCTACACCCAGACGATGATGGAAGTCAGCGCACAAGCGATGGCAAACATCCGCGCGGGTGTGCTCTCGCCGACCGGCCAGTACTACGCAGATCTGATCGCGGCCCCGTCTCCCGGCCCGACAGCGACACCGGCGCCGGTTACCACCCCGGCCAGTTCGCCGACTCCAACGCCTTCGCCGTCCGCTACACCTCCAGCCAGCCCGACCGCCACGGCCAGCCCGACCACCACGGCCAGTCCGGTGGCCACCGCCACGGTGACTGCTATCGCGGCCCTGCCGGCGCCGAGCAACCTGGTGGCAGCCGCCGTATCCCGCAGCCAGGTGGACCTGGCCTGGACCGACAACAGCGCCGACGAATGGGGGTTCAAGATCGAACGCGCGACTGACCGCGGGACCTTCTATCTGATTGCCATCGTGGGCGCGGACATAACGTCCTACACGGACACCGGTCCGGGGCTGCGCGCGGGCCAGACCTACTCCTATCGCGTGCGGGCCTACCGCGGCTTCGCTAACTCGCCCTACTCGAACACCACCAGCGTGACCACACCATTATGACACCACCTTCCCCCGTCCACACACCAGCCCCCGCCCGAGATCCATCACCCCCTCATGGCTCATACAGGCTCCGGACCCGGTACGAGCGATAGATGCCCACTGGCACCTCGAGCACATACGTCTGCTCACCGTCGGCCCGCACTTCGATTGACCGACTGTATGGCCCAGGCAACAGCTTGCCAGCGGTAAAGTGATAGTTTCCGTTTAGGAGACGCTCCGCGCTGCCCCACGCACCGGAATAGCCTCCCAGGTTCGCATTCACATCCAGCCTCGCCACCCGCCGAACCTCGTCGATGCTCCACGCCTGCCCACGGCTGAAGCACCGAGTAGCCATCTGCTGGCAACGCGTGTTCCCGTTGTCGAACAGCGTCACTTGTGATTGACCGGCGTACCGCGCATCGTGCTGATGCGAAAACCACGGATAGGGGTCATCTGCGCCTCCCAGCAGCGTAAAATCCCCGTCCTTCCCGAGCCGCCAGAGCACAGCTCCAGTACCACTCCCATTGCGGTAGTCGATCTTAATTACCCAATCCTGATTGCGCAATGAGACGATTAGATTTCCATCATAAGAATAGTCAATCGAATTAGCATGAAGCCAATCGTTGGACACAGTCGACAATTTTAGATCTGGACATGAAGGAATATAAATTGAACATTTTTCATTCAATATGGCCGCCCGATTGATGTCAAGATGGTCAAATGCGTTCCATGTCCAGGACACTTGCCAATTTTCATCAAGATCTATAATCATGATTCCAATCACGTTAACTGGTCCATTTGACCCCTGGACATTCGAGAACATTCGTTCAACGTAACCAAGTACCAACGTATGGTTGCTAGGCAGACGAATCGCTTCGTGATGGAATTCAACGATTCTGTCTTGCCCCAGAAAAGCTAATTGCTCATTCACTCGCTCGATGTTGGTTTCACGAATGGTGTTACCAGCGAGATCAATTTCGAAAACGCCGTAAGGATGTACGCTCCCCGGAGAGCCAAGGAACAGCATGGTTCCTCCGGGCAAGTGACGCATTGCAAATTCAAATTGATTGGGATACGCATCGTAGTACCATATCACTCTGCCAGCTAGATCCGTGGCGATACTCATAAGAGTCGAGGTGGTAGTCCCAAACTGTGGAACCGTGACCATGTGTAGGAGCACGCCTTCCGCCAGGCTAGTTTGGTAGTCTGGTGGATCACGCACGACGAACGTGGGGAACGTCACTTTCGGCGTGCCGGTAGTAAAGCTAACCAAGGGCCCCCGTTGCTCGCCAGTGGTTGTAGTAACGACATGTTGCATTACGTAGGTGGTCTCCGCACGCATGCCTGCCACGTAGAAGTTCACGCTCTTGCCCGGCTGGCACGGCTTAGCATGCGTTGATTGTAGGTAGCGTCCGTCGAATGGCCTGACGCCGAGCTCATCTGGGCCCTAGTGGACCTGTCGCTCGCTGTTTGGGAAGCGTGCATTGCCTAGCGTCTAGATGACCTGGCTGTGGGCGCCTTCACGCGGGCGGAGATTATCAAGACGAACGATCTCGTCCCCGCAGTCACTTTTGGTGCGGACGCTGCACGACTGGGCCCCGCCTGCGCCCGCGGAGGTCGCTCTATCCTGGAACGGCCGCGATAACACGGGCGTAGTCGTGCCGCCCGCCCGCTATATCGTCCGTGTGCAGGCATCGTACGATCCTGGTGACGCGGACCGGCGCATCAACAACCAGACGGCGACGGTGGTCGTAAGAGAGTAGCTCAGGGGTCGTGAGACGGTCATTGAGGATCCGCCGTACCGGTGAACAGTTGAGCTCCGGCATGCCTTCCAGGCGCTCCGGGACGTGCGCTCGCGCGGGCCACACAGCAGGCGGCCAGCACCGAGGACAGATCTCAACGTAGGGCCCGTCTGGTTGTGGAGACCAGCCAAAGGGGCATAGCAGAGGGCCGCGCCGAGGACAGGTTAGACAGGTTACGACTGGTTGGCCTGGATCAGGCTGCGGTAGAACTCCCCTGTGGGCGTGTAAACGCCTGCCAGCATATTCTGGAAGGCCGGGCGCGCCACCTCGCCCAGCAACTGCGCGGGCGACTTCGTGCGGTCCGCTGGGTCGTACCGCTGGTAGGCGAAGAAGTAGCCGCTCCAGAAGAAGGACAGGTACTCGAACCGCTTCCAGTTGGCCAGATTGACCAGGTTCTTGATGAATAACTGGTCCAGCGGCTGCCAAAAGTCGAACACGTCCCGCGCGAACACCGCCTCGCTGGCGGCGACGTTCGATGCGGCCTCCTGGCCAACGGACTTATAGAGCCAGGCCTCGTAGACCACGATCGACTTGTTGAACCGCTGGGCCAGGTCAGCCATGGCCACCGTGTTGCGGTAGATGTTATCCGAGACCGGATAGACGTGGAGATCGATGAAGTCAAAGGGGAGGTTGGCCGCATAGCTGCGTACGAACTCGGGCGGCAACCAGGTGCCGCTCCCCCCGCCCAGCTTCGTGGTCTTGCGGTTCACCTTGGCCAGGACCTTCTGAAAGAACTCAGTGTGTCGCGCCGGGTCGGCCAGGTCGCGGATGCCGGTCAGGCGAGCCTCGGTATCAGGCTCGCCCCCCAAACTCAAGTAGTCCGGTGCGATATTGTCGATGATGATCTGCGCCATCTGCGCCTTGCGGTCGGCATACACGTCGAAAGTGAGGTCCGAGTAATCCACGGTGAGGGCGGCAAAGGCAGAGCCGGAGAAGATGACCTGGCTATCGATGGCCAGCTTCATGCCTCGGGCGCGGACCTCGCGAGCGACGGCAGTGTAGAAGGCCAGATACCCGCTGGAATTGGGGAACGGCGGGTAGAGCAACGGATAGTGGATGCAGAACGTGGCACCCTGAACGCCCAGGCGCTTGAGGGCATCTAGCTGCACCCGCACGGCATCCAGCGCCTCCGGCTCCAGCAGCTTGGGGCCATTGTTGCAATTGGCCGCGGAGAGTTCGGCGGCGAAGATCAGCGGCTTATGCGGCGTGATGCGCTGGGCTTGCAGGGTGGCGTCGAACCGCTCCAGGGTGCCCTTGAGTGTGTCGTACAGGCCCTGGTACTCGGCCGGCACCGGACCAGCCACCTGTGGCGTCGGCTGCGGCGCGGGGGTTGGCGGGATGGGAACGGCTAGCTCCCCGAAGGCGTTGGTCAGGTCGGTGGCGGGGAGCTCCGCCGGCCGCGCCACGCTCCGCGGCCGGCTGGGATCATACTGCCGGTAGAAGCGGCTGCCACGGGCCTGCTCCTCCAGATCCGGCGGCAGGTTCTGGCCGGTGAGGATGGCCTTGAGATAGTCGGCCAGCAAGAGGCCCTGGGTGGCGCCCGTGGCCGCGTCGTAGTGCATGATCCCCCGCTGGAAGCGCAGGTAGACGAACCCCGTGTTGTTCGGGTCAAAGGCCGGCTGGCTGGTAGGAATGCCCCACATCTCCAGATTGATCAGGGGCATGATCCCCGGCCCCACCTCGCGGTTAGGGAAGGCCTCCTCGTAGCGCACCGTGTTGAGGAAGGTCTGCCGGAAGTTCACCGGCAGGCCGTTCCACACGTCCGGCGTGTGCTCCGCCACGAAGGCGAGCACACGCTGCGCGTAGTTAGGAGCCCCCGGGTCGGGCGCGCTTCCCACCAGCGCGGGATCGGCGGCAGGGAAGGTCGACCCGTTGATGCGCGTGTAGGGCATCAGGTCCGCATCCAGGATGTTGAGCGTGCCCACGCCCCCATCGGGCCGGATCTGCATGATC
>DAOTTI010000040.1:0-24026 GCA_034437795.1 Chloroflexota bacterium
GGTACGCCGCCAGCCGGTCCAAGGTCCAGCAAGCCAAGGGCAGCCCCAGGTCCCGCGGGTTGGTCAGGCTGGTGGCGATCACCTCGCCTCCTTCCTCGGGCGGGTACGTGGGCGTCCGGCCAGGGCGGGGCCGGTCCTCGACGCCCTCGATGCCCGGCTCGTTGAACCGCTTGAGCCCGCAGCGCACGGTCTGCTCGTGCACTCCCAGCGCTCGGGCGATGGCCGGAACCCTGCGGCCTTCCCTGGCTAACCGGATCATCCGGGCGCGCTCCACGGTCCGGGCGGGAGCGGTCCTGGAACGGGAGCGCTGCTCGATGGTCTGGGTTTCCTCGGCCGACATCGGCCGGACCCGTAACGCCAGCGGGCACCTCCTGCCGAGGAGGCCCGAATAGTCCGGCATCCCTGGCGGATGCACCACTTAGTTGCCTGGCCACGGTGATTGTGATGGACGCAGCCAGATTGCGGTACCCAGCACAGTCATCGTGGCAGAGTACTAGCGCCATCCAGATCTATTGCGCACGATCGTGTCTTGTGGCGCGTGAAGGAGCCCTCGTGCGGGTCGGCTTCCGGCTGCAGTCTGACGGGATCCCTGCAGTGCGCGAGACCGAGGCGGCGTGGTCAAGCCCCCAAGGTCGAGCCGGGGCGGCCAGGAGGCTGCCGTAGGTGGCCACAGTCCACCGGCCACGGCTGGCATCCCTCATCCGAGAGGTCACCCCTGGGCAGGGTGAAGGGGCAACGTGGCCGGCCCGCACCGTCGCGCCGCGTGGAGCACCGGTACAGCCCCGGCCGCAGAATGTAAGGTCTGCCTCTGCGCTGGGTCCGCCCGTTCGCAGACGCCACTCTTGTCGGGGACAGCCAATGCCAAGCACCCGCCCAGCACCCGCATCACGGGAAGCCTCAAGCCACTCGGGCCATGGATGTACTAGGAGACTATGACGCGATTGATGTCACGTGTGACGGCGCGCCTCCGCCCAGGCGGCCACGGCGAGCAGCCGGCGATCGGCGCCAGTCGCGCCGACCAGTTGCAGACCCAATGGCAATCCCCGCGGGCCGAGACCCGTTGGGATGACCACCGCCGGGGCTCCGAGTAAGGTCCACCGCGTGCAGAAGCGTGGGTCGCCGGTCGTCTCGGGGCCGGGGGCCTCGCCGGTGGCGGGAGGCGTCACCAGGGCGTCAAATGGGGTCATCCAGGCGGTAAACGCCTTGATCAGCCGCGCCCGCTCGCGGAGCGCCGCCTGATAGGCGCCGGCGGGGATACGCGCCCCTTCGTCGAGAAAGTCGCGCAAGGTGGCGCTCACCAGCTCGGGACGGGCGCTCACGACCGCGCCCAGCACCCGCGCCGCCTCAGCCGCCATGATGGTCCGGTGCACCGGCACGGCCTCCTCCAGCCCTGCGGGCAGCGCCGGCCACTCCACGGCGGCGCCCGCCGCGGCCAGCGCGGCCACGTCCGCCTCGAACCGCGCCTGCATCGCCGGCTCAGCATGGTCCCATTCCGCCGTTCGTACCGCTGCCAGACGCAGCGGGCGATCGAGCGCACTGGGCGGCCCGCCGGCCCACCACACCTCTAGCGCCTCGCCGGCCATCGCCGCCGCCAGCCAGGCGAGCCCCTCCACCGTGCCGGCGAAGCACCCCACCTGGTCAAGGGTCTCGCTGAACACGAGGATCCCAGCGCCGGGGATCCGGCCTTTGGTGGGCTTGAAGCCGGCCACGCCGCAGAACGCGGCCGGGCGGATCACCGAGCCATTGGTCTGGGTGCCCACCGCGCCCGGGACGATGCCAGCGGCCACGGCCGCGGCCGAGCCCATCGACGAGCCACCAGGCGTGCGTGACGGGTCCCACGGGTTGCGCGTGGGACCGGGATGGAAGTAGGCCAACTCCGCTGTCACCGTCTTCCCCACGATGACCGCGCCGGCTCGTTCCAGATTGAGCACGACGTCGGCCGAGCGCGCCGGCACCCGGCCGGCGAACAGGGCCGAGCCATGCTCGGTGGGCACGCCCGCCGTGTCGATGATGTCTTTCAGCCCGATCGGCACCCCGTGCAGCAGTCCCAGGACCTCACCGGCCGATCGGCGCCGGTCGGCCTCGTCCGCCAGCCGGCGGGCGCGCTCGGGATCAAGCCAGGCAAACGTGTGCAGCAGGGGCTCCAGCGCCGCGGCGCGGGCCAGGCACGCCTCCACCAGCGCGCGGCTGGTGGTCTGGCCGGCGGCCACCGCGCGGGCCGCCGCCGGTAGATCGGTGCGTAGCGTCAGGCTGAGGTCGTGGCTCATTGGGCTCCAGGCAGCAGGGGGGACCAGGGTGGGCCTGCGGGCCGATGGCTCAGGCCAGTGACGGGCTCCAGCCGCCAGGCGAAGCCTCGCTATGCTCGCTATGGTGGAGCGTGATTACCCGCCCCGTGGCCGCCGACTCGTTCGCCGCCAGGCAGACTTCGAGGCTGCGGGCGGCGTCATCGTAGTCCTGGCGCAGGCGGGAGCGGTCGCCGGTCTCCACGGCGCGCAGGAACTCGTGGCCGATGGTGATGGTCGGGTCCTCTGCCGAGGGCACGCTCTCAGTCCGGCCGTCTGGGTAGTAGACGTCCAGGCGCCCCCACGAGTAGCGGAGCACGACGCCCTCAGCCACGATGTCGAAGCCGGCGCTCTGTGGGATGCGCGGAAAGGCGGCGTACGTGGTGGCGATGCTCCCCACGGCGCCGCTGGCGAAGCGGAGGGTCACGCTATAGGAGTCCCAGTTGTCCCAGTCCTCCGTGCCGGCCAGGACGTGATCAGCGTACTGGGCGTAGACGCTCTTCACCTCTCCGAGCACGTAGCGGGCGAAGTCGATGGGATGGATCTGGTTCTCCACGATGTGCCCACCGCCCCAGGAGCGGTGCCAGTTGCCGCGGATGTCCGGCTTCTGGCGATAGAGGTACGAGTGGACCAGGCCCACCTGGCGGCCGGCCAGGAGCTCGCGCGCACGGGCGGCGCCCGGCGTGTAGCGGTGCTGCTGGCAGACGACCACCAGCTGGCCTGCCTCGCGCGCCGCCGCGCCGATGCGGCGCACCTGCTCCATCTCCAGCGCCACCGGCTTTTCAATCAACAGGGCGCAGCCGGCCGCCAGCGCGTCCAGGGCCTGCTCCGTATGGGTCGGCGGCGGCGACGTAATGTAGGCCACGTCCGGCCGCTCTCTCTCCAGCGCCTGTCGGTGCCCCGGATAGGCGCGGGCGCCAAGCTCCGCAGCCAGCCGCTCGGCGCGCGCCTGGTCCGGATCACAGACAGCAACGACCCGCGCGCCGGCGTACTGGGCCGCGGCCCGCCCGTGGGCGATCCCGCGCCGGCCGGCGCCGATAATTGCGATGCGCACGTGTGTCTCCCCCTGATCCTGCCACGTTGTGATAGTGAGCAGTGTGTAACGGTCCCCAGACCGCCAGTGATTGTAGAAGCTGTAGCGGCGCGGGCGCGCCATCTGATGAATGAGGGATGGGGCCGGCGCACCCGCCACGTATCCGAGAGGTGACGAAGTGGGCAGTGACCTGACGTCTGGCACGCCGGCGGGGCGCCTGCGGCACAAGGTCGCGATCGTGACGGGGGCCGGCTCGGGCATCGGGCGCGCCATTGCGCTGGGCTTTGCGCAGGAGGGCGCCCGCGTGGCGGCGGCGGACGTCAACCTGGCCGCGGCCCAGGCCACGGCGGCGGCGAGCCCCCAGCCCGGCGCCATCCTGCCCCTGGGGGTAGACGTGTCCGACCCGGAGCAGGTCCGGGCGATGGTCATGGCCACGGTAGAGGCCTTCGGCGCCCTGCACGTCCTGGTCAATAACGCCGCCATTCAGCTACATGGCCGCGACGGGCGCTGCCACGAGGTGGATGAGGCGGTGTGGGACCAGACGCATGCGGTGAACCTGCGCGGCCCGTTCCTGTGCATCAAGTATGCGCTGCCGGAGCTGATCCGCGCCGGCGGGGGCTCGATCATCAACGTCGCCTCGCCCACGGCCTTTGGCAGTAAGGGCGCCGGCTACACCGCCTACGCGACCAGTAAAGGGGGCCTCGTCACGCTCACCCGCGTGGTGGCCGCCGATTACGGCAGCGCCGGCGTGCGGGTCAACGCCATCGTGCCCGGGGCGACGGAGACGCCCCTCATCGCGTCGCTGCTCCAGGATGAGGCGATCCGGCAGCGCCTGGCCGCCTTGGGGCCGCTCGGCCGCCTGGGCCGCCCCGACGACTACGTCCCCCTTGCGGTGTACCTCGCGTCCGATGAGTCCGCGTTCGCCACGGGGGCGCACTTCTTCGTTGACGGCGGCAGCGTAATGGCCTGATGGTAGCTCTCACCCCTGGCCCCTCTCCCGCCTGAGGCGGGAGAGGGGGACATCAGCTGCCTACCGGCACGCCGGCCGGCAGCCGCAGGAAATCGAAGTCCACCCCCTGGGGGGCCTGGGTGACGTGGCGCTGGTAGAGCAGCCGGTAGCCACGGGCGAACAGTGGGGCCCGCGCTCTCCACTCCGCGCGCCGGCGAGCCAACTCCTCGTCCGTGACTTCGAGCGTCAGGCGCCGGTTGGGCACGTCCAGGGTAATCCAGTCGCCGTTCTGCACCAGGGCCAGCGGCCCGCCGATAGCGCTCTCCGGTGCAACGTGGAGCACGATGGTGCCGTAAGACGTGCCGCTCATGCGCGCGTCCGAGATGCGCACCATGTCCCGTACGCCCTGGGCCAGCAGCTTTCTGGGAATGGGCATGAAGCCGACCTCCGGCATACCTGGCGCCCCAACCGGCCCCGCGTTTTGAAGCACCAGTACGTCGTCTGGCCGGACGTCCAGGTCGGGGTCGTCGATCCGCGCCCGCAGATCGGCGATGGACGTGAAGACGACCGCCCGCCCGCGGTGGGTCAGGAACTCTGGCGACGCGGCCGACTGCTTGATGACGGCCCCGTCGGGGCAGAGGTTCCCGCGCAGCACCGCGATGCCCCCTTCCTGGCCGAGGGGCGCCTGGAGCGGCGCGATCACCCGCCGATCACGGGTGTAGCGGAAGCGTGCCAGGTGCTCCCCCACCGTGTGGCCGGTGACGGTCAGCGCCTCGGTGCGGAGAAGGGGCTCAAGCTCCTTCATCACGGCGGGGATGCCTCCCGCCTCGAACAGCTCCTCCATCTGGTACTGCCCGGATGGCTTGAGGTTGACGATCCAGGGCGTCTCGCGGGACAGCCGGTCGAACAGGTCCAGTGGTAGCTCGATCCCCAGCCGGCCGGCTATGGCGATCAGGTGGATCACCGCATTGGTCGACCCGCCGATGGCCATGAGCACGCGAATGGCGTTCTCGAAGGCGGCCTGGGTCATGATGTCGGACGGGCGCAGGCCCCAGCGCGCCAGGCGCACCGCCTGGCGGCCGCTCATCTCGGCCAGCTGCAGCCGCCGGCTATCCGGCGCCGGAATGGCGGCGTTGCCGGGCAGGGCCATGCCCAGCGCCTCGGCCACGCTGGCCATGGTGGAGGCGGTCCCCATCACCATGCATGATCCGGCGGAGCGGCAGATGGCGTCCTCGATGGCGCAGTACTCGTCCGCGGTGATCGTGCCGGCGCGTAGCTCGGCGGTGTAGCGCCCGCAATCGGTGCAGGCGCCCAGGTCCTGGCCGTTGTAGCGCCCATTGAGCATCGGGCCCCCGCTGACCAGGATGGCGGGGACGTTGGCCGAGGCGGCGCCCATCAAGGCGGCTGGCGTGGTCTTATCGCAGGCTGCAAGCAGCACGACGGCGTCCATCGGCTGGGCGCGGATCATCTCCTCCGTATCCATGGCCATCAGGTTGCGGAAGAGCATGCTGGTGGGCTGGGTGTGCACCTCGCCCAGCGAGATGGTGGGGAACTCCAGGGGCAGGCCACCCTCCTGCCACACGCCGCGCTTGACTGCCTCAGCCAGCTGCCGGAAGTGGGCGTTGCAGTTGTTGAACTCGGACCAGGTCTGGGCGATGCCGATCACCGGCTTGGTGAGGTCGTCCTGGGTGAAGCCCATGGCCTTGGTGAAGGCGCGAGCGGTAAAGCCGGCCGGAGTGCCACGCTCCCCGAAAAAGGTGCGGCTACGCAGGGGCTGCTCGCCTTCTCGTCCACCGTTCTGCTCGCCGGCGCCCGGCACGGGCCGCGGTGGTTGGGACGGAGGAGGCGGAGGACCATAGAACAGGCTCATAGCGGTACCTCGACGGCAAAGGCTCACGGGATCGGGTGACGGCTCCGTATCTGTCCGGGCTGGCGCCATCCGGAACGGATGCGCACGCCCGCACCGGACACACGCGGGGGCTATGGCGCACCGGGCACGCCGCCCCCGCTGGCGGCCGGTGGTCGGAACGGCCGCGGCGAGACGAGCAGGTCCTCGGCGAAGGCTGCGCCGGCAGGCACCTCGTCCAGGAAGCGCAGGACGGCGTTCACCACGCCGGCCACGACGGCGGCCTGGTTGCCCAACAGCACGGCGCGATCGGCTGCGCTGGTCAGGAAGCCCATCTCCAGGATGGCGGCCGGCGTGTGCGGCGCGGCTGCAGACGTGAAGCGGCTCCAGGAGAAGGCATAGTACCCCAGCATGTTCCGCGTCACATTGGGGTCCACCGGTAGACCGGTGGCGCGACCATACTCCTCCACCAGCACCCGCACCAGGTGGTCCTCGTACGGGCCGCGCCGCGAGGCGTGCGCCGCCTTGAAGCCGCGGGCGGTACCGCTCGGATCGCCGTCGGCGTGGAGCGCCAGCAGGACATCCGCCAGGTACGCGGGCGGCAGCGTCGCCGGCAGCACGTCGACCTGGTATCCGTGGCCCCGCAGCACGCCGGCCGCGCGCGTGGCGATCTCCAGATTGAGCTGCCATTCCGCCACGCTCCCCCAGCGGGTGCCGGTCTGGTGCTCCAGGCGGCGCAGCTCATCCGGGACCTGGTCGATCTGCCAGTGGCCGGCCTGGAGCCCGATCCGGCGCGGCCCGGGCGGCACGTCCGGCTTGGGGACGCGAACCAGCGCCGGCGGCTCTGGCACCACCGGCGCGCTGGCCGGCGCAGCGTCACCCTCCCCTTCGGCGCGTGCCGTCCCGCGCGCGAGCGTGAGGCTCACGCCGGCTGCAGCCAGGAGACCTGTGGTCCGGCGGCGAGAGAGCACGGGCGAAATGAGTGTACCTCGTGGAACGCGGCGGGGACGTGGGCCGGCCAAGGGTCACGGCAGCGCGCCGGCCTGGCGCCGCGGCGGGCGGGTCAGCGTCTGGACGGCGAGGCCGGCCAGGACGTAGATGGCGATGATGGCGCCGATCGCCGGCAGATCCAGCAACAGCCCGTCGACCTGGAGGACCGGCAGCAGCGCCTCGAACGGCAGCACCAGCGGATCGGTGACGCGGTAGACCAGTCGCGCCAGCTGCCCCAGGAGATATGGACCCGGCTGCACCAGCAGCAGGTGCAGGATGGCGCGCGCCGCCAGGGCCAGCACCGCCAGCTCGGCCACCGACGTGATCAGCCCCACCGGCCCCGGCACGCCAGCGCGCCCCACGCCGCTGGCCGCGCCAGCACGGCGGGCAGGGACCCGGCGCGGCCGTGGCAGGGCCAGCCCGACCACCGCGCCGAAGACGAATCCGGCTACGTGCGCCCAGACGGCCACGTTCCCCGCAGCTAGCGGCTGGCTCGCCTGCGCGCCCAGCAGGAACTGGCCCAGGAACCACAGGCCGAGCAGCAGCAGCGCCGGCACGTCGAACTCCCAGAAGAAGAACAGAAAGATGGGCACCAGCACGCGCACCCAGGCCAGGGGGAACGAGACGAAGTAGATGCCCAGAACGGTGGCGATGGCCCCGCTAGCGCCGACCAGCGGGATCATGGCCTGGGGGCCGCGCGGGCCGGTCACCCAGAGCTGAACCAGCGCCGCGGCCGCGCCGCCCAGGAGGTACGTGGCCAGGTACGGCAGGTGCCCCAGCCGGTCTTCCACCGCGCGCCCGAACACCCACAGGAAGACCATGTTGCCAATCAGGTGCAGCCAGCCGCCGTGGAGGAACTGAGAGGTGAACAGCGTGAGCAGCACGCCCGCCGGCACGCGCGGGTCGCCGGCCAGGGCGAGGAACACCAGGCGAGGCGTGACGCCCCACGTGCGCATGAACAGGTCCAGCTGCCGCGCTGAGAGGGTCAGCTCGTAGATGAAGACGGCAACGCACGCCCCGACCAGGGTGGCCGTCACCCACGGCGTTCGCCTGGCCGGTGCGCTATCTGCGATCGGGATCATGGCTGGTTCTGGCGGGGTTGCTCGCTCCGGCGAGGTTGCGCTGGTCGTCGGGCCACGGACGGAGAGCCGCTCCTCAGCCGCCGGCCTGCACCGCGGCGCGGAGGGCCTTCATGTACCCCAGCTCCCAGGCGAAGGCGATCCGCCCGCCACTATCGCCGACGATCCCCACGGCGTGGTCCGGATCGAGCGATCCCTGGTAGCCATACCGGTGGAAGAGACGCATCACCGCCAGCATATCGAGATCGCCTTCGTCCAGGAAGTCCTCCTGATACCCGCCCGCCGGCACCGTACCGCGCGGGTTCCGGAAGTGGGCACTGAAGACCTTGCCCCGCTGGAGAAAGTATTCGATGGCGCCCATCGTGTCCTCCCCCATCTCATGGAGGGTCCCCAGGCAGAGCAGCAGTCCGCTCCGCGGGCTGGGCACCAGTTCGACCAGGCGCTTCAGGCCGGCGACGCAGTTGAGGATCTGCTCGACGCCGCGGTAGAGGCGCTCCGGCGGATCGTCGGGATGCGCGCCGACGTTGACGCCGGCCTCTTCGGCTACGGGGATGATCCGTTCGTAGAAGTAGCGCACCCGCTCCCACATCTCGTCGGCGGTGACGTGGCCGAGGGGCGCCACCGCTTCTGTCGGCGAGGCGGCGCTGTCGCGGGCGGCGCGCGCCGTGTCGTGGGTGAGGAGCACGGCGCCCCCGCGACCAACCGCGCGGTAGTACCGCCCCGGTCCCGAGCCGCGACGCAGGTCGCCCTCACCGAGCGGGGGCGTGCCGGGTGTCTCCGGCCAGGCGACCGGCCAGCTCCGCCATGGCGTCAGGTTGTAGAAGACAGTGGGAATGCCCACCCGGCCGGCGGCGCGGATCGTGGCCGCAATCTGCTCGATCTCCCGATCACGCTCCGGCAGCCCCGCCAGTACGTGGTATGTGGCGTGGGGGTCGATCCGCAGGGTCAGGACCTCCAGCCCGTAAGACCCCACCTGGCGCTTGAGCGCGGCGAGCTCGTCAACCGTCGCAGCGCCCCGTTCGGCGTAGCCGGGCAGCCCCTGCAATGAGAAGAAGATGCCGTCACAGCCGAGCTGCCTGGCGTAGCGCAGGCGCTCATCCGAAAGCTGGCTGATCCCCAATCCGATCTTCATACGCCCTCCCGAGTGTATCGTCGTGTACGGTCCTGCCGGTGCCGCTGAGCCCGACTTGCCCTGCCAAGCCATGCCACGCTTTGCCGGCCTGTGCTGGGCTTGCGTCTGCCCGGCTGAATAGTGCTGGGCTTTCCTGGGCTCGTGGCGGCCCCGGCACGCCATGCTACCCCTCGCACCGGCCCCCGTCAATCGCCCGACCCCACTCGCCCGCTCGTGGGTGCAACCAGTTTTCCCTGATAGCAGAGCCATCACCCTAGGCCGCGTCCCAATAGGGACGCGGCCCCGACCGAAAAGAGTGACGTCCTTGCTCTCCCCGTCGCCTGCGTCCCCCGCTCGCCCGCGTGCGGGCGAGCGGGGCGGCGGGGCCAGGCCGCACGACCGTGGCCGTCGTTCCCCCTCTCCCGCGTGCGGGAGAGGGGCGGGGGGTGAGGGCTGCCCCCCGTGCGGCGCGGCCCCGGCCGAAGGGGGTGAGGGCTGCCCTCCTCCCCGTGTCTCCGTGTCCCCGCGTCGGGGAGACCCAAGGGGAGTGAGGTCCGTCCCCGTATCCCCGTATCCCCGTGTCCCCGCGTCGGAGCGGGGGCTGCAGGGGGTGACGATGCTTGCTGGCCTGCTACGGTTCCAATGCTGGATCAAGCCAGAGCCGTCGTAAGCAAATAGCCGCCGCGAGTAAGCAAGTAAGGAGAGAACGGACGATGGTTGCCGAGCTAGAGACCGGGATAGCGCCCGCGAGGGGCTACGACTTCGCCTTCCAGCGCTGGGTCGAGCGCGCGTACGCGCGCCAGGCGCGCCCCCTGGCGTTTCGGGCGCAGCGTGTGGACGAGTGGCGCACCTGGCAGGCGGCGCTGCGCCAGAAGATCCTGGAGCTGTCCGGACTGGTCCCGCCGCCGGAGCCCTGTGACCTCGCCCCGCAGGTGGTGGAACGCGTGGACCTGCCGGCGGATGGCCTGCTACGGGAGAAGATCGTCTATCAGTCCGAGCCGGAGGTCTGGGTGCCGGCGTACCTGCTCCGCCCGGCCCGCCCGCCGGCGGCGCGGCTCCCAGCCGTCCTGGCGCTCCACGGGCATGGTGGGCGGTGGGGGAAGGGGCAGGTGGCAGGCGTGGCCGAAGAGCATGAGACGGTGCGCCGGAACATCGCCCACTATCACTACGACTATGGCCTGCAGTTTGCGCGGCGCGGCTACGTCGTCCTGTGTCCGGACGCCCGCGTGTTCGGGGAGCGGGCCGCCGGCTGGTGGTCGCCCGCCGATCCGCCCCGCAGCTACGATCCCTGTGACCGCGCCGGCAACAAGGCAGCGCTGCTTGGCTACAGCCTGCTGGGCCTGACGGTATGGGATGACCGGCGGGGGATCGATTACCTCCAGCAGCGGCCGGACGTGGACCCCGACCGGATCGGCGTGGCCGGCCTCTCGCTTGGCGGCACCCGCGCCACCTACGTAGCGGCGCTCGACGACCGCGCGCGGGCCACGGTGATCAGCGGCTACCTCAATACCTTCTGGCGTTATGCCCTGGAGAAGCAGTTCTGCGGCGGCCAGTACGTGCCGGGGCTCCTGCGCTGGGCGGAGCAACCGGACGTCACGGCGCTCATCGCGCCACGGGCGCTCCTCATCGAGGCGGGCCTGCAGGACGAGGGCTTCCCCATCGAAGGCAGCCGCGAGGCCCACCGCACCCTGGAGCGGGTCTACCAGCTGCTGGGGGCGGCCGACCGGCTGTGGCGCGACGAGTTCGACGGCGGGCACCGCTGGAGCGGGCGCCTCGCCTACAATTTCATGGACCGGTACCTCAAGTCCGGCCCCGAGCACTAAGCGCAGCCCCTGCCTCGCGGCGCGGCCGCCAATACACGGGCGGCCTCCCACGGCAGGCTGTGGCGCCCCCGTGCGGTCCATGCTGTTCACAGGTACGCCTGGTGGGCTAGCTTGGCTTGCTGGCGGCCATTGGCTCCGCCGGCAGTACGGCCATCTGGATGACGGCTCGCCCGCTAATGCACGGTCTGAGTGAGCCCGCGGCGCGGGAAGAGCTGGCCCAGCAGGCGGTCTGGCTCTTCGAAGGGGTCCGCGCCGTAGGTCCGCTCGAACTCCTCATGTAGCCGGCGCTCCAGACCTGTCGGCTGGCCGGGGGAGAGCGGCAGGTCAATCCAGACGTTGCCCCGGTAGGCGCTCTCGCGCACGGCCATCAGCAGCTCCTGGTCGGCGCGGGCGTTGTCGGGGCCGTAGAAGCAGGCGCTGGATGGCGGCGACGCGGGCCAGGCGCCGGCCGGCGTGATCGGCGGCGCTCCCTGCGTGATCGCCTGGTGCAGGCCGGCGTAGATGTCGGCGCGGGCCACGTCGTCGGCGCCGCGCAGGTGGTAGCGCCGGTACGGGTTCTCCCACTCGATCACTCGCGCGCCGTGCGGGCCGCCCGGCGCCAAGCGCATGGCGACCAGCGACGTCCCCCCGCCCGGAGCATCCTCGGTGATCGTCTCGATCCCGATGCGCCGGCGGGCGCCGTGGGGGCCATCAAAGAGCAGCAGGTCGGTGCCCATGAAGGCCCCCTCACTGCCGATCACCTCCCACAGGTTCCCGCGGTCGCTCCCTACCGGCCACTGGTAGATGGCCATCTGGCCGCCGGCGAAGTCGATGGCGCCCAGCTCCCACGTCTGGCGGCGCCGTTCGTTGCCGTCCAGATCGCGGAATGGGGCGACGGGGAACTCTCGGGAGAGGCCCAGCGCCCGTCGCGGCGGGACGGTGATGAAGCGGCGCAGGGCGTTCATGCCGTGGTAGGAGCCGGAGCGGTACCACAGGTGCACCTGCGCTACCTCGCCAATCAAGCCGGCCTCCACCGCCAGCCGCTTCAGCCGCTCCTGCGGGAAACGCCAGACGTTCTCAGCTACCTCCAGCACGACGCCGGCCCGCCGGCAGTGCTCGATCATGTGGTCGGCCATGGCCAGCGTGGTGGCGATGGGCGTCTCGCTCAGCACGTGGCAGCCGCGGGCTGCGGCCGCGGCGGTGATGAGGTGGTGCGCGTCCGGCGGGACGACGACCACGACCACCTGGGGCCTGGCCTGCTCCAGCAAGGTGATGGGGTGGTCGAACACCGGTACGCCATACGTGGCGGCCGCCCAGGCGCGGCGCTCCTCACGCGCGTCGCAAACGGCGGTGAGGCGGTAGAGGTCGGTGAGGCGGGAGATGGTGTCCAGGTGGGCGGCGCCGCGGTTGCCGGCGCCAATCACAGCGATGTCCAGCATGGGCGCTCTACTATACACTGGGCGCACCTGGGCACACCGAACGCCGGCCGGGTGCCATCAGTTCTGCCGGACGCGCACTGGTGCGTTCCCTCTCCCTGTGGTCAGCCCGCTTCCGGCGGGAACGCTGAGTGACGGAAGGCTTCCCCAACCTGCATTCGTCATCAGCGGAGCCCTCACCCTAACCCTCTCCTACAGGGAGAGGGAACTAATCGCTGGCCATGCGGGCCGGCCTGGGCGTGCCGGTCGTGGTATGCTCAAGATGCCAATGGCCGACGTTACGCGCGCCTTCGCCATGATGATGCGCCCGTCTCGTCTGCCGGCTCGCATGGCCGGCGGGCTTGCCCCGCCACGCCCCCCGAGCCCATAGATCCCAGCCAGGACACCACCGGCAGACGAGACGCCCCGAGTAGCTCGGGGCGTTTTTGTTTGCCCAGAGCAGCAGAAAGGACAAAGGACGAAAGAGACGAAAGAGACGAACGACGGACGAAAGACGAAGGCTGAAGGACCAAAGAAAAGAAGGAAGAGAGACAATGAAGAGCAGGTTTTACGTGACAACCCCGATCTATTACGTCAATGACCGGCCGCACGTGGGGAACGCCTACACGACCATCGCGGCGGATGCGGTGGCGCGCTACTACCGGCAGCAGGGGCGGGACGTCTTCTTCCTGACTGGCACGGACGAGCACGGCATCAACAACTACCGTGCGGCGCTAGCGCGCGGGCGGGAGCCGCAGGCGCACGTGGACGAACTGGCGGCGACCTTCCAGGGGGTGTGGCGGACGCTGCACATCAGCTACGATCGGTTCATCCGTACCAGCGAGCCGGCGCACCGGCGGGGCGCCCTGGCCTTCTGGCGCCGCCTGCAGGAGAGCGGCGACCTCTACCGCGCCACCTACTCGGGGCCATACTGCCCGCGCTGCGAGGCCTACTACCAGGAGGACGAGCTGGTGGACGGCAATTGCCCGGTCCATGGATTGCCGTGCGAGTGGCAGGAGGAGGAAAACTACTTCTTCCGGCTCTCGCGCTACCAGCGGGAGCTGGAGCGCCTGGTCGGTGAGACGGACTTCGTCCAGCCGGCCCACCGGCGGAACGAGGTGCTGGCCGTCCTGCGCCAGGGCCTACGGGACTTCTCCGTGACCCGCCGGATCAGCTGGGGCATCCCCGCGCCCGGCGCGCCAGGCGAGGTGCTGTACGTGTGGGTCGACGCGCTGGCGAACTACCTCACCGGCGTCGGCTTCCCCGACGATCCGGCGACGTTCGAGCGATCCTGGCCGGCCGACGTGCATCTGGTGGGGAAGGACATCATTCGCTTCCACTGCCTCTACTGGCCGGCCCTCCTGCTCAGCGCCCGGCTGCCGCTGCCGCGGCGTGTCTTCGCCCACGGCTGGCTCACCAAGGATGGCCAGAAGCTCTCCAAGACCATGGGCAACGTGATCGACCCGGTTGAGCTGGCGGCGGAGTTTGGCAGCGACGCGGTGCGCTACTACTTCCTGCGCGCCATCCCCTTCGGCCAGGATGGCGATTACTCCCGCGCGGCCTTTATCACGCGCTACCACGCCGACCTGGCCAACGGCTTCGGCAATCTGGTGCAGCGCGCGACTTCGCTGGTGGCGCGCTACGCGGATGGGGTAGTGCCGGAGGGACAGGCGCTGGGGACGCCGGAGCGCCGCCTGCGGGACGACGCCGCTGCGCTGCCCCAGCGGGTCGCCGCGGCGTTCGAACGCCTGGCGCTTGACCAGGCCCTTGAGGCCATCACCGGCTGGGTCACGGCGGCGAACCGCTACGCCGAGGCGGCCGCGCCATGGCGGCTGGCGCGCGCCGGAGAGCGAGAAGCCCTGGACACGGCGCTGTACCACCTGGCCGAAGCGGCACGGCTGGCTAGCTGGTACCTCTGGCCGTTCATCCCCAGGGCGGCAGGCGAGGCCCACCGGCGCCTGTGCGGGCGCGAGCCAGCGCCCGGGTTCGGTACGTTCGGCGCCGTCGGGCCCGGCGGGCGCGTCCAGGTAGGGGCGCTGCTCTTCCCGCGTATTGAGGGAGCGCCTAGCCCGCACCTGGCGCGGATTGCCGGCTGACACTCGGGGACGCTCAGGGCGCTCCCTCCGGCGTTAGCGTTCCATCCCGCGTCCCGTGCCGAAACCTGGCGCAGATTGCCGTCCGACGCCCGCCGGTGCGGGCCGTGCTGCCGGGGTTGTCCGCCGCCGGTCGCAAGCCACAACCACCGTAAGCCGCCGGCTGCCGCCCGCGCCAGCGCGCGTTCCGAACGGCAGGGGCGCGAGCGGATGCCCTTGCATGCGCGCACGGCCACACCGCACCGGCAGGCCCGACGGGAGGCTCGTCCTGGACGCGCCGGCCGCTAGAATGCCGGTGCACAGGGTACAGAAAGGGAGAGGACAGTGACTGAGACGATGCGGGCCGGCGTCGGGAGCGCCGCGCCCGGCTCATTGCGTGGCGATGACCGCGAGTATTCCGGCTACCGCCGGCCCGGCATCCGGCTGATGGAGCCGCTCGATCCGCTGGTGGACACCCCTGCGCGCCCGGCGGGGATGTCGCCGGCTGCCGCCGTACATCGCTTCGACAAGGCGCAGCTGGTGATGCTGGCCGAGCAGGGGATCATCTCCATCGCCGACGCCGCGGCCTGTCTGCGGGCGCTCTTGGAGATGGAACGGGAGGGCCTTGAGCCGGCCCGTGCGGCGACGCGGGCGGGCAATCACGCCGGCGAGGTCTACCTCATCCGCCGGCTGGGCATGGAGGTGGGCGGCTGCATCCACGCCGGGCGTAGCTCCTGGGACCTGGGCGGGATCGCCAACCGCCTGCCGCTCCGCAGCGGGCTCCTGGAGGTGATGGCGGCGCTCAACGACTACCGCCAGGCCCTGCTGGACGTGGCCGGCGCGCACGTGGAGACAGTAATGCCCTACTACACGCACGGGCAGCACGCCCAGCCCACTACCCTGGCCCACCACCTGCACGCCTTCGTCTGCGCCGCGGAGCGCGACTTCCGGCGCCTGGATGGTGCCTACCAGACCGTGAACGTCAGCCAGGCCGGCGCCGCCGCGGGGACGGCCACCCGCTTCCCCGTCAGCCGCGAGCGGACGGCTGCCCTGCTGGGCTTCGACGCCGTCTCCACCAACACCCGCGACTCGTCGTACAACCAGGACTACATCTGGGAGACGGCCGCCGCCGTCTCGCTGCTGGCGGCGAGCCTAGGGTTCCTGGCCGATGAGCTGATCCTGTGGTGCGGCCAGGAGTACCAGCTAATCCGCTTCGCCGACCGCTGGTGCCACACCAGCAGCATCATGACCCACAAGCGCAACCCCACGGCGGCGGAGGCGGTGCAGGGGGTGCGCAAGGCCCTGGGCGGCCGGACGCCGGTCAGCTACACCGGGCCCGAGGTCCGCGCGGCCATGGGCGAGGTGATCCGCGCCCTGCGCCTGATGGCAGGGATCGTCTCCACCATGGAGGTCAACGTAGACCTGATGCGCCGCCGGACGGGCGAGCACTGGGCCCAGGCCCCCGACCTGGCCGCCGTGCTGGTACAGGAGCACGGGCTCAACTGGCGGCTGGCCCACCAGGTGGTCGGCATCATGGTCCGGCTGGCGGAAGAGGAAGGGATTGCCCCAGCGCAGGCCACGCCGGAACTGCTGGATCGGGCGGCGGTCCTCTTCCTGGGCCGCCCGCTCGGGCTGCGCCCCGACGAGCTGGCGCGGGCCCTGGACCCCGTGGCCTGCGTCCACGCCCGCACGGCCACCGGCAGCCCCGGCCCGGACGAGATGCGCCGCCAGCTCGCGACGTCCAGGGAGCGCCTGGCCGCCGACCGCGACCGCCTGGCCGCGCGGCAGGCGCGTCTGGAAGCGGCGGACCGCGCGCTGGACGAGGCGGTGCAGGTCCTGGTGTCGCGCTGAGCGTAGACTGCGGGCACGCTGAGCGCACGCAGAGGCGGGTATGAGGTAGACTCACCACCCGGCCAGGTGACCTGCCTGGCGCAGGACAGGGAGAGGAAAGGAGCAAGAGCAGTCGTGGCGCAGAGTCAGGAGACGGGGAAGGTACGGGTCGGGCTCATCGGCCTGGGCAACAACATGATGGGCCACATCCGGCGCCTGCTGGAGATCCCCGAAGTCGAGATCGTGGCGGCCGTGGACCCGGTGGCGGCCAGCCAGCAGCGGTTCCGCGAGCGCTATCCACAACTCGCCGGCGTGCCGCTGTTCACTGACCACCGCCAGATGCTGGACCGCATCGCGCCGGACGCGGTGGAGATCAGTACGCCCCATGCCTTTCACTTCCAGCAGATCGTCGATAGTCTGAACGCGGGGGCGCACGTGCTGGTGGAGAAGCCAATGGTCAACTCGGTGCGCGAGGCGGAGGAGGTGATCCGCACCCGTGACGCCACCGGCAAGGTGGTGCTCGTCTCCTACCAGCGCCACACCCAGCCCACCTTCCTCAAGGTGAAGGAGCTGATCGAGGGCGGCGCCATCGGGCGGGTGGAGTTCATCCACGCGCTGCAGAACCAGCAGTGGTACGCCAACAAGTTCAAGACGCCGGAGCTTCCCTGGCGCGTGCATAAGGCGCTCTCCGGCGGGGGGCAGCTGAACGATAGCGGTAGCCACCTCATTGACATCCTGCTGCACGTCACCGGCCTGGAGCCGGAGGTGGTCTTCGCCTTGCAGCAGAGCTTCAAGCTGGAGGTCGACGTCAACTCGGCGATCACGGTGCAGTTCGCCGGCGGCGCGCTGGGCAACATCAGCATCGTGGGGCAGGCCCCCGGCATCGGCGGCGCCGTGTGGGAGGACATCACCATCTACGGCAGCGAGGGGGCCATCTACTACCGGATGATTGGGCAGCCGGAGTTCAAGCCGTGGCTCCAGCTCCGTAAGATCGGCCAGAACGAGCCGGTGGACCTGGGCGTGCTCCCCCCAGGCTCGACGCCGGACCAGAACTTCATCGACGCCATCCTGGGGCGGGACACGGTGAAGAGCCCGGCCGAGTGCGGCCTGCGCGTGATGCAGCTCTCGGAGGCCGCCTGGCAGAGCGCGGAGACCGGCCGGCCGGTGGCGGTGCGGGCGCTGTCCCTCGCCGCGAGCGAGGCCGTCTGACGCCCACGCTGGAGCTGCGCTCCGGCTGGCCCTAGGGGCCGTAGGCTGTGGGGTAGCCTTGGGCGCCCTTCAGCGTGGAAGGAGGGGGAACCATGTCACTGCGGGCCACACGGATCGAATACTTCCTGGTGCACCAGCACATGCAGCCGGGCACGGTGAACGGGCCGGAACCGGAGTACCAGGAGCCGCGCTGGGACGAGGTGCCCAAGTACCTCATCCGCCTCCACACCGATGGGGGGATCACGGGCATCGGTGAGACCCCGCGCGGCCTGGCCGAGGACGCGCTGCTTGCGGGCGCACGCGCCCTCCTGGGGCAAGACCTGCTCAGCCTGGATCTCACCCGCCTGCCGGTGCCCCGCGGGGGGGCGTACAAGGGGCTGGAGATCGCCGTCTTCGACGTAGTGGGGAAGGCGACGGGGAAGCGGGTGGTCGACCTGCTCGGCGGCGCGGTGCGGGAGCGAGTGGAGGTAGACTGGTGGAGCGGCCGGCGCTCCCCCGCCGACCTCGCCCGCTGGGCACAGGAGGGGCGGCGCCGCGGCTTCCGCGGCATGAAGATCAAGTGCAAGCTGGAAGACCCCATGGTGGAGCGCATGCTGGCGGTGAAAGAGGCCGTCCCCGACATGCCCGTCACCATCGACCCGAATACGCGCTTCTACCGGCGCGAGGCGGCGGCCGACCTCGCCCGCCGGCTGGGGCCGATCGGCAACGTGGCCGTCTTCGAGGACCCGATCCCGAAGGACGACTTCAATGAGTACGCGCGTCTGCGCGAGGAGATGCGCGGAACGGGCATCCCCCTGGCGCTGCACCTCGGGCACTTAGGCGATCTGCGCCGCGCCATCGGCGGCTGCATCGACGTGCTGAACGCCAGTCCTCCCAGCATGGTCGAGTTTGTGGAGATGGCGCGGGTGGCCGGCGAGGCAGGCATCCCTTGCTGGCACGGCTCAGGCAACGACTGCGGGCCCATGGACCTGGCGGCGCTGCACGCGTGCGCGGCGGCCCCTGCCTGCACGCTGCCCAGCGACCTCATGGGGAACATCCTGCACGTGGAGCACTTCCTCACGGAGCCGATCCAGTTCGACGGGGGCTGGGCCATCCTCCCGTCCGGCCCCGGTCTGGGCCGCGAGCTGGATATGGCCGCGGTCGAGCGCCAGCTCATCCGCCGCGGGGAGCTCACGGCCTGACCGGCGCCCTCGCCGCGTCGAGCCTGGATTTTCCACGGCCAGTGAAGGTCCCCCTGTCCCAAAGGGAGAGGGTGGTCGTTGCCGTTGTGAAGACGCGGCCAGGTCCTCCGGAGCGCCAGCGGCGAAGAGAAGGGCTGGCCAGTTCCACAGGGATCGGCTATGTCCCCTTTGGGCCATGATTGATTCCGCCAGCATGCAGGATCGCTACTCGCGCGCCGTAGCGCGGGTGCTCTCACGGAGGCAGGTATGTACCGGAGCGTCTATCCTTACCCCAGGTCGCCGTTCTCGCGCTTTGCCAAGTGGACGGCGCACGCCACCGGCCACCCGCTCGCATTTGCGCTGGCCGCACTGACCATCGTGGTGTGGCTCCTGACCGGTCCCCTCTTCCGGTTCAGCGACACGTGGCAGCTGGTAATCAATACCGGCACCACGATCGTCACCTTCCTGATGGTCTTCCTCATCCAGAACACCCAGAACCGCGACAGCGCGGCGGTGCAGCTGAAGCTGGACGAGCTGATCCGTGCCGTCAACGGCGCGCACAACGCCCTGCTGGACCTGGAAGAGCTGACCGAGAGCGATCTAGAGCGTCTGCGGGCCCGCTACGAGGCACTCGCTCGACAAGCGAGGATGAAGTTGCAGCGGGGGACAGTAGACACCGATACGCCCGACGTCCTGGAGGGCCTGGCGGGGGCCGGCGCCGCCTCCGCCCCCACGCAGGAGCAGCCCGGCAGGCCAGCCGGCCCCTCTCCCTCAGCAGAGTAGCCGCCTTCACCGAGGCCGGCTCCTGGCGCCGGCCTGCAGGATGGCCACGGAGGGAGACGGCACTGCGGCCAGCCGCAGGACGGCTACAGCGGGGTGCGGCGCAGAAGAAGGGCGTTCGAGACGACGGTCATGCTGCTGGCGGACATGGCCAGCGCCCCGAACTCCGGGCGCAGGCCGATGCCCAGCCACGGATAGAGCGCGCCGGCTGCCACCGGAATGGCGATCACGTTGTAGATGGCCGCCCAGAACAGGTTCTGGCGCATCTTACGCACCGTGGCCCTGGAGAGCCGGATCGCCGCCAGCACGTCGGCGGGATCAGACTTCACCAGCACGATGTCGCCCGTCTCCACCGCCACGTCGGTGCCGGCGCCGATGGCGATCCCCAGATCCGCCTGGGCCAGGGCCGGCGCGTCGTTGATCCCGTCCCCAACCATGGCGACGAACTTCCCCTCCCGCTGCAGGCGCTGCACCTCCCCTGCCTTGTCTTCAGGGAGCACCTCGGCGAAGATGCGGCTGATCCCCACCTGGCGCCCAACCGCCTCGGCGGTGCGCCGGTTGTCACCGGTCATCATCGCCACCTCCACCCCCAGCGCCCGCAGCCCGTCTACGGCGGCGCGCGCCGACGGCCGCACCGTATCTGCGGCGGCAACAATGCCAGCGGCGCGCCCGTCAATCGCCACCAGGATCAACGTCTTTCCCTCCGCCAGCAGGCGCTCGGCGTCCGCCAGGAGCCCATCGAGCGCCACGCCCTCGCGCTCCAGCAGGCGGCGCGTGCCGGCAAGCACGTCGTGGCCCTCCACGCGCGCGCGCACGCCGTGGCCGGCGATGGCCTGGAACACCTCCACCTGCGCCGGTACGGCAATACCGCGGCGCTCGGCCTCGTCCAGCACCGCTCCCGCCAGTGGATGGCCGCTGCGGGCCTCCACCGCCGCCGCCAGACGCAGCAGCTCCCGCTCCACGTTCTCCACGTGCTCCGGGTGCTCCACATTCGCCCCGCCGCGGTCAAGCGTTCCTGCCGCCTCGCCCGCCTCACGATGTGCGTGGACCCCTAACTCCCGAACCGCAATCACGTCCGTCACGCGGGGCTTGCCCTCGGTGAGCGTGCCGGTCTTGTCAAAGATGACGGCCTGGATCTGGGCCGCCTGCTCAAGCGATACCGCCTCCTTGAAGAGCACGCCTCGCTTCGCCGCCATGTCGGTGGCCACCATCACTGCCGTGGGCGTGGCCAGCCCCAGCGCGTCGGGGCAGGCGATGACCACCGCCGTGACGGCAAAGGTGAGCGCCAGCAGCAATGGCTGCTGCGCGATGGCGAACCAGACGATGAAGGTCAGCACGCCCGCTCCCACGGCCAGTAGCACGAGGTAGTGGGCGGCGCGGTCGGCCAGGCGCTGCGCCGGCGCCTTGGAGTTCTGCGCCCGCTCCACCATGGCGATGATCTGCGCCAGCGCCGTCTCGGCCCCTACCTTCGTCGCGCGGAAGCGCACTGAGCCGGCCTGGTTCACCGTGCCGGCGATCACCTCGTCGCCTGGCCCCTTCGCCACCGGCAGCGATTCGCCGGTCACCATCGACTCGTCAAGCGTCGTCTCGCCGTCCAGGATCACGCCGTCGACCGGCACCCTGTCGCCCGGTTTGAGCACCACCACGTCACCGGCGGCGACCTGCTCCACCGGCACGGTCTCCTGCCGGCCATCGCGCTCGACCGTGGCCTGCTGGGGCGCCAGCTCCAGGAGCTTACGTACCGCGTCGGACGAGCCGCGGCGGGCCTTCATCTCCATCCAGTGGCCGAAGAGCAGGAAGACGGCCAGCATCACGGCCGCCTCGTAGTACGTCTCCTGGCCGGGCGCGAACAGGGTCAGGCCCAGGCTAAAAAGGTAGCTGGTCAGGATGCCGAGCGAGACGAGCACGCTCATGTTCAGGACGCCGGAGCGCAGCGCCTCCCATGCGCCCAGGTGGAAGACGGAGCTCGTCCAGAGCGCGACCGGCGTGGCGAAGAGCAGCATGATCCAGTCGTGCGGCACGCCGAAGGGCGTGGGCAGGCGCAGGCCGAAAACGTTGGTCGCCAGCGGCGAGTAGAGCACCACTGGCACGGCCAGCAGCAGGGAGATCCAGAAGCGCCGGCGCATGTCCGCCTCCATGGCGGCCGCCATCTGAGGATCAGAGAGGTCGTGGTGGCCGTGCGCCATGCCGGCGTGCTCGGCCGGCGCCTTCTTTTCGGCCGGATGCCGGTGCACGTCATGGACGTACTGGTGGGAGGAGACGTCCGGCTGTGGCAGCGGGATGGGGTTGGCGTCGCCACAGGCTCTGGCCACCAGCGCCGCCAGTTCTGCCGCGGCGGCCCCGTCTCCGGCGACGGTCACGTGCGCGACCTCCTGCTTTGGGTCCACGTGGACGTGGCGCACGGTGGGATGCTGGCGCAGGGCCTCCTCGACGCACGTGGCGCAGGCGGCGCACCGCAGCCGACCGGTGGGAATGGTCAGGGTCGCCAGGCTGCTTGCGCTTCCATCGGCGCCCCCGCTGGCGCCACCGGCCGCGGCGGGGGCGCGCCCCGCGCCATGGCCTGCATGGTCTGCGTCGTGCGCGTGCGTAGTCGCCTGATGGGCGTGGGACTGTGGTGCGGCCATGGCCATTGTCTCTCCTGTGCGCGGCCTTTCCTTCAACTTCGGAGCCCGTCCGCTATCGGCAATGCCGGTGGCGCGACGTGGACGCTAATCCCGCACGTACAGGTTGACAGAGCGCTAGCGCTCGGTCAAGCGACATCTGGGGCGTGCGCAAGAGGTCCGGACGGCGCCAGACCGTGGGCGTGGTCTTCCCTTCCCGCGTCGGAGCGGGGGCGGCGCGGCCCCGGTCGAAGGGGGTGAGGGCTGCCATCCCCTCCCGGCGCGACCACGGGCAGTCCCGACGCGCTGGCGATTGCGCCGCCAATCTCAATACCCGGGCGGCCGGAGACGAGACCGGTGACAGATCTGCGACAAATCGGAGACGATGCCGCAACATGCGCCTGCCAGACTGAAGGGACCGCGCGCGCACTGCCCGAACGACCAGGCCCCACCCTGCCCAAACGACTGATCCGCACCGGCCACGCCACGCGTTAGTCTTGCGCCTGGCGATAGAACCAATACTGTACCCGCAAAGCCCCCCACCTTCCCGCTTCGCCACCTCACCTCAGGGAGCCCCACCACCCATCCTCAAGGAGCCCCTTATGGACGTCCGCTCGATCCTCGTTCCCCTCGTGGCCATCATCATCGGCACCTTCATGGTCATCCTGGACAACACGGTCGTGAACGTCGCCCTGCCGACGCTCGGCCGCGTGTTCCAGACCGACCTCAGCCTGCTGCAGTGGGTCATCACCGCCTACATGCTCGCCCAGGCCGCCGTCATTCCCCTCTCCGGGTGGCTGGCCGACCGCTTTGGCGCCAAACGGGTCTACCTCACCTCACTCGTACTCTTCACGCTCGGATCCGCCCTCTGTGGCCTGGCCAGGAGCGGGCAGATGCTCGTCGCCACGCGCGTGCTCCAAGGCCTCGGCGGCGGCATGATGATGCCCATCGGCATGTCCGTCCTCTACCGCCTCACGCCGCCGGATCGGCGGGGCGCGGTCATGGGCCTGTTCGGCGTGCCCATCCTGGTCGCGCCGGCGCTGGGGCCAGGGCTCTCCGGCTACCTGCTCGAGTACGCCGACTGGCGCCTCATCTTCCTGATCAACGTGCCGGTCGGCGCGCTGGCCCTGCTGGTCGGTCTCCGTGGCCTGCCGGCCATCGGCGCCCCGCGGCCGGCCGGCGCGCTGGACGTGCTCGGCGTCGCGCTCGGCCCGCTCGCCTTCGCCTCCCTCAGCTACGGCATCAGCCAGTCCACCCATGCCGGCTGGACCGGCGCGCCGACGCTTGGCGGCATCGGCCTGGGGCTTGTGGCGCTGGCCCTCTTCATCTGGCGCGAGTTGACCTTCCCGCACCCACTGCTGGAGCTTCGCGTCTTCCGCCGGCGCGCCTTCACGCTCGCCATCCTCACCCAGTGGATCGGCTTCGGCGCGATGTTCGGCACCTTCTTCCTGGTGCCGCTCTTCCTGCAGCAGGTGCGGGGCTACGGCTCGTTCGAGACCGGCCTCTTCACGCTGCCCCAGGCCATCGCCTCCGCCCTCCTCATGCCGCTCGGCGGGCGGGTATTCGACAAGGTGGGGGCGCGCCCGCCGGTGCTCTTCGGCCTGACGCTGGTGATCACCGCCATGTGGCGGATGACCGGCCTGAACGGGACCACCAGCGGCGAGGACCTGCGCCTGCCCCTGATCCTGATGGGCGCCGGCATGGGCTCGATGATGATGTCGCTCAATACGCACCTGCTGAATAGCGCCCCGCGCGAGCTTGTCACCCGCGTCACCTCGCTCACCAACGCCCTGCAGAACGTCGCCGGCTCATTCGCCATCGCCAGCTTTGCCACCGTCCTTCAGAGCCGGCTGCCGGTGCACCTCGCC
>DAOTTI010000041.1:0-19758 GCA_034437795.1 Chloroflexota bacterium
GGCGCGCTTGGAGCAGGTGCTCGGCGATGTCAACCCCCAGTTTGACGTCTCTGTGGACGAGGTGACGGTCACTGTGCCGGCCGACCGGATCCGCGAGGTGGCGCGGCGCTGCAAGGAGCATGACCTCCTGCGCTTCGACTATCTCCGCTGCCTGTGCGGCGTGGACTACCAGCAGGAGGGGATCGAGGTCGTCTACCACCTCTTCAGTACTCAGCTACTCCAGAAGTGCGTCCTGAAGGCCCGCGTTCCCGGCGAAGGCCACAGCCTGCCCAGCGTCACCCCCGTCTGGGCCGGCGCCAACTGGCACGAGCGGGAGACGGCGGAGATGTTCAACATCCGCTTCGACGGGCACCCGCACCTCGAGCCGCTCTTGCTGGAGAAAGATGACCAGGGCCGCATCGTGCCGGGGCCAATCTTGCTCAAACGGTTCCCGCTGCGGCCCAAGGAGCCACCCGGGATCTATGGCTTCCCTGAAGAGGACTAGCTGCGGGGCCAGAAGCCCTGCGGCGCTTTGGTTCCTGGCGGGGTGTCAAGGAACCCGTGGCTGCCACTATCGCCAGGCGCGCCGGCCGCGCGGCGCGCGGGCGGCCGGCCCCATCGCTCCCGCCCCGCCACAGGCCTGAGCGCGGACAGCAAGGACACGACCATGGCCGCTGAGACGATTGCCCCTGAAGAATTGATGCCCAGCATCCCGCCGGTGGTCGAGGAGAAGGACCTCGAGACGGTGGAGATGACCATCAACATGGGGCCCCAGCACCCCAGCACGCACGGCGTCTTCCGCATGGTGCTGACCCTCGAGGGCGAGCGCGTCCGCAAGGTGGAGCCGTACATCGGCTACCTCCACCGCGGGGCGGAGAAGCTGGGCGAGTCCGGCGACATCGAGGGCTACCGCAAGGCCGTCATCTGGCTGGACCGCACCGATTACCTCTCGGTGTGGCCTAACGAGCACGCCTACGTGCTCTGCCTGGAGAAGCTCACCGGCATCGAGGTCCCTGAACGCGCCGAGCTCGTCCGACTGATCCTGGGCGAGGTCGGGCGCATCCAGTCGCACTCCATGTTCTACGGCGCCTTCGGCGCCGACGCTGGCGCCACCACGCCCTTCATGTACGCCTTCGCCCTGCGCGAGGAGTGCTACCAGTTCAACGAGGCCGTGGGCGGGGCCCGCTTCTTCCCCAACTATTTCCGGCCCGGCGGCCTGCGTGAGGATGTGCCTGCCGACTTCCCCCGCCGCGTCACGCGCCTGCTCGACGCGGCGCGGCGGGCGATCGACGACTACGATCGCCTGATCACCGATAACGAGATCTTCCTGGCCCGCACGCGGGGCGTCGGCGTCATCTCCCCTGAGCGGGCGATCGATCTGGGGCTCTCCGGGCCGGTGCTGCGCGCCACCGGCCTGCCGTTCGACGTGCGCCGCCTGGAGCCCTACTCCCTCTACCACCGCTACGACTTCGACATTCCGGTCGGGACGCGGGGCGACTGCTACGACCGGTACCTGATCCGCATCGAAGAGATGCGCCAGAGCGTACGCATCATCGAGCAGGCCCTCCGCGACTTCGAGCAGACCCGCCCGGGCGACTTCATGGGCAACGCCCCCAAGGCTCTGCGCCCGCCCAAGGGCGACGCCTACCAGCGGATCGAGAACGCGCGGGGCGACTTCGGCGTGTACATCGTCTCCGACGGCCGCAGCCCCGCCCCGTACCGCGTCAAGTACCGTTCCCCGTGCTTCTGCAACCTCCAGGCGCTCAACGACCTGGTGGAAGGCCTCTACGTCGCCGATGCCGTCCTGGCCCTCGGCTCGCTCGACATCGTGCTCGGCGAGGTGGACCGATGACCCTGGTTCCTCCCCGCACCTCCATGCTCGCTCCTTGCCACTCGCTCCCCACGGGGACGGGCACAGACATCCCTCGTCGCCACCCGCTACTCGCTACTCTTCCCAAGGTTGACCGCTGATGCAGCTCTTGCCAGTGCCTGACTGGATGCCGGGCTTCCTGGTCGCCCCGCTGGTGGGCGGCTTCTCCCTGGCCGACTTCCTCGGCCTGTTCGTCATCCTGAATTTCATCCTCGGCTTTGTGATGTTCGAGATCTGGCTGGAGCGCAAGATCGGCGGGCACATCCAGCTCCGCCGCGGGCCGCTGCACGTCGGGCCGCACGGGGCGCTCCAGAGCCCGGCCGACGTGATCAAGCTCCTCACCAAGGAGGACCTGCGCCCGGCGGCGGCCGATCGGTGGGTCTTCCCCCTGGCTCCGTATCTGGTCTTCATCCCCGTCTTCCTCACCTTCCTGGTCATCCCCTGGGGCCCGCTTGTCCCATTCCAGAACCTGGTCCTGCGTCCGCTTGATCTGGGGCTGCTCTACGTGGTGGCCATCCCGGCGGTGCAGGCCATCGGCATGATCATGGCCGGCTGGTCGTCGGGAAACAAGTACTCCCTGCTCGGCGCCGCCCGCTACGTCGCCCAGTTGATTAGCTACGAGCTGCCCATGGTCGTGGCGCTGCTCGGCGTTGGGATGCTGGCGGAGAGCCTTTCCTTGACCACCATCGTCGACGCGCAGCGGCAGACCACCTGGTTCATCTTCCTCCAGCCCCTCGGCTTCCTGATCTTCTTCCTGGCCTCCATGGCCGAGATGAACCGCACCCCGTTCGACATCTCCATCGCCGAATCGGAGATCGTGCACGGGCCGTTGCTCGAGTACAGCGGGATGCGCTTCGGGCTCTTCTTCCTGGCCGAGTTCGCCGCCGTCTTCCTGAACGCGGCGCTGGCCGCCGTGCTCTTCCTCGGCGGCTGGGAGTTCTTCCCCGGCCTCTACCACCTGCGCCAGGCCTTCCCCGAGACCGCGCCGGTCGTCGACCTGCTGGATGGCCTGGGGCTGCTGTGGTTCTTCGGCAAGACCATGACCTTGATCGTCGTCATCCAATGGGCGCGCTTCACCCTGCCCCGCATCCGGATCGATCAGCTGATGGACCTGGCCTGGAAGGTCATGCTGCCCGTCTCATTCGTGAACCTGATCCTTACCGGTGTGCTGCAGGTCTTCGGCTTCCTGGCCTTCGCCCTGGTCGGGATCCCCGCTACCCTCGTGGCGGCCCTGCTCCTGCTGGCGGCCTACCGCGGACGCGCGCGCCAGACCCGACGCATTCAACTCGTCACCGTCCCCCGCATGGTGCCCGCCCAGGCGGCGTCGTCCCCCACCATCCCCGCCCCTGCCAGCTAGCACCGCCTTGCCACCGGCCTCGAATGATCAGACGTGAGACGTGCAACCTGAGACCTGTCACCTGAGACCGACACCATGAAAGGCATCATCGGCGGCTTCATCCAGACCATCCGCTCCTTTCTCCGCGGACCCATCACCCAGCTCTACCCCTACGAGCGGCCGCCGCTGGAGACCCGCTTCATGGGCGCCCCCGGCCTCCTGTGGGACGACGTGGCCGATGAGATCGTCTGCGTCGCCTGCAACATCTGCGCCCGCGCCTGCCCCGACGACTGCATCTATCTCACCGGCGAGAAGTACACCGGCACCAAGACCAACAAGAAGAACATCGTCAAGGAGTACTACATCGACCTCGGCCACTGCTCATACTGCGGCATCTGCGTCGAGGTCTGCCCGTTCGACGCCAATGAGATGACGCCCCACTTTGAGTTGAGCACCTACGACCGCCAGCAGTTGATCTACGACATGCACCGGCTGGTGGAGATCGCGCGGGGCGTCCAGCGCCGCATGGGTAAGCCCGAAGCGCAGGACGTGGCCGTCGTCGGCGCGCTGGACACCTCCGCCTGGCGCTGACGAGCAGGGACGAGCCGGTCGCTCGCCTCCGGCCCGCCGCAGCCGGCGCCCGACGCGGGCCAAGCGGCGACGAGCGAGCGACAAGTCAAGAAGCTAGATAGGAAACGAAGAGTACGGACATGGATCTCGGCGCGGTCGCCTTCTACGCCGTGGCCGCCGTCACATTGGCGGCGGCGCTTGGCGTCGTCATCGCCCGCAGCGTGGTCTACAGCGCGCTCCTGCTGGTGGCCGCGCTGATGCTCACCGGCCTGGTCTATCTGATCCTGCTGGCCGACTTCCTGGCCCTGGTGCAGATCCTGATCTACGGCGGCACGGTGAGCGTGCTCCTGCTCTTCGCCCTGATGCTCACCCGCCCCCAGGCGCGGCCGATCACCCTGCACCGCGGCTGGCCGCTGGCTGCCCTGGGAGCGGCCGTCCTGCTGGTGGTGCTTGTGTACCAGGCCGTCGCCACCAGCTGGACGGCCCCCGCGGCCGCCGGCCGCACCGGCGCCGCGGCCGGCATGCCGGTGCGGGCCAGTCCCGCGGAGCTGGGGACCGCCCTCTTCACCACCTGGGCCGTCCCCTTCGAGATCGCGTCCCTGGTGCTCCTGGTGGCCTTGATGGGCTCGCTCGTCATCGCCCGCGCCTCCGAGGACTGAACATCGCCAGCTCGCGCCTCCATCCCTCTCATGCACCCAGTTGAAACCCGAAACTCTGAGCCCGAGACCTAGGACTGGAAACGCCGCCCCTGAGGCCCATTATGGTTCCGCTAGAACACGTCCTGATCTTCAGCGCCGCGATGTTCGCCATCGGCATGTACGGCGTGATGGCGCGGCGCAACGCTGTGCTGGTGCTGATGGCGATCGAGCTCATGCTCAATGCCGTCGCCATCAACCTGGTCGCCTTCGCCACGCGGCTCGACCCCCAGCAGTTCTCGGGGCTGATCTTCGCCGTCTTCGTCATCACCGTCGCCGCCGCTGAGCTCGGCCTGGGGCTCGCCATCGTACTCCGCGTCTACCGCATGCGCACCTCCGTCAACGTGGACGAGATCGACATGATGCGCTGGTAGCCATAACGTTGAACCTTGAACCTTGAACCTTGAATGTTGAGCTTCGGAATCGTGAGCTGAGGTGATACTCGAGTGGACTACGCGTGGCTCGCGCCTGTCCTCTGCGTTGGGGCGTTCTTCTTCAACGTCATCATCGCCCGCCAGACCCCCATCAAGCACCAGCTCGCCGCCTTCGTGTCGCTAGCGGCGATCTTCGGCGCCTTCGGCGTCTTCCTGGTCGTCTTCCTGGACGCCCTGGCCCATCTCCCGCTGGGCGAGGCCGGCCACGGGGCCGTGGCCGCGGCCGCAGAGGCGGCGCGCCACCTCCTGTTCGACCGCGAGCCCTGGTTCCAGGTTGGAGGCTATCCCTTCCACGCCACGCTCTCGGTGGACTGGCTCTCCATCATGATGCTGGGCGTGGTCAGCTTCCTCTCGGCGCTGATCCAGCTCTATTCCGTCGGCTACATGCGGGGCGACGAGCGGTTCTGGTGGTTCTTTGCCGTGATGTCGCTGTTCTCAGCCGCGATGATGGGGCTGGTGCTCTCCTACAACTTCCTGTGGCTCTACTTCTCCTGGGAGCTGGTCGGCCTGTGCTCCTACCTCCTGATCGGCTTCTGGTACCAGGAGCGCGACAATGCGGAGGCGGCCAAGAAGGCCTTCATCACCACCCGCATCGGCGACGTCGGCATGTTCATCGGCATCGCCATCCTGTTCCTGCAGACCGGCACCTTCCAGATGGAGGACATCTTCCGCGCCGTCGACGCCGGGCGCCTCGATCCGGCGATCGTCACCCTCGCCGGCTGCCTGATCTTCCTCGGCGCCATGGGCAAGAGCGGCCAGTTCCCGCTCCACGTCTGGCTCCCCGACGCCATGGCCGGCCCCACGCCGGTCTCCGCCCTGATCCATTCTGCCACCATGGTCGCCGCCGGCGTCTACCTCGTCGGCCGCGCCTATCCCCTGTTCGCCGCGTCGCCAGTGACTATGGCCTTCATCGCCGCCATCGGCACCATCACCCTCATCTTTGCCGCCACCATCGCCCTCACCCAGCGCGACATCAAGCGCATCCTGGCCTACTCCACCGTCAGTCAGCTGGGCTACATGATGATGGCCCTCGGCGTCGGCGCCTACACCGCCGGCCTCTTCCACATGTACACCCACGCCTTTTTCAAGGCCCTGCTCTTCCTCTGCGCCGGCTCCGTGATCCACGCCCTCGAGCCGGTGCTGCACGGCACCGGCAAGAGCCCCAACGACATCTTCTGGATGGGGGGCTTGCGCGAGCGGATGCCCATCACCTACTGGACCTTTGTCATCGCGGCCTTGTCGCTGGCCGGCATCTTCCCCCTCTCTGGCTTCTGGAGCAAGGACGCCATCCTGGCCGGCGCGCTCGCCGCCGGCGCCTGGCTCCCCTTCCTGATCGCCCTGGCCACCGCCTTCCTGACGGCCTTCTACATGTTCCGCGCCATCTTCGTCGCCTTCTTCGGCCAGGAACGCTGGGCGCTGGCGACCGTCTCCCCCGCCGGGGCCCGCGTGCACGAACTGGTGCCGACGGCCGCGCTCGACCGCGCTGCGGCCGGAGCGATGGACGTCGAGACCAGAACCCCGGGCGAGGACGTCCCCGCTCACCTGGAGCCGCCGACCAGGCCGGCGGTGGGGGCCCACGGGGAGCATGCTGCGCATGCCACCGGCCATCCGGCGGGGCCCCACGAGAGCCCGTGGGTGATGGCCCTGCCCCTGATCATCATTGCCGTGCCGGCCGCCATCGGGGGCTGGATCGGGATCCCAGGCGTCTTCGACGTCTTCGCCCAGGCCATTCACTTCGGGCCGGTCCATGAAGAGCACCTCAATCCGGCGCTGGCCGTGGCTGGGCTGCTGGCGGGCCTGCTCGGCATCGGCCTGGCCTACGCCATGTACATCAAGCGCTGGATCACGCCGGAAGCCGTGGCCGGCAGCGTCCCCGGCGCCTATCGCACCCTCTACAACAAGTACTACTTCGATGAGGCCTACCAGTGGGTGATCGACCGGCTGGTGCTGGCGATGGCGGGGCTCGCCGCGACCTTCGACCGCAAGGTCATCAGCGAGGCCGTCTCGGACCAGCCGGCCCATCTCACCGTCGCCAGCGGGGGCCGGCTCCGCTACCTGGAGACGGGGCGCATCTACACCTACGCCTTCGCCTTTGTGGTCGGGATCGTCATCGTCGGCGCGGTAATGGCCGTGCGCGCCGCCTAAGTATGGTGCGAACGAGGGAACGAGGCGCTAACGAGGCGCCCTGCGAAGGACCCGGTCGCGGCTGAAGCGCTTCCGGGCAACCGAGAGACGAACCAGAGACGAACGAGGCACACTATCCACAGCGAGAGGACTGGACGTGGGCATTCTCTCCGCCATTCTCCTGACGCCGTTTGTGGCGGCCATTCTGATCATGGGCATCCCGCGACGCTGGCCCTGGGTCATCCGCACCGTCGCCGCCGTCGCCAGCGGGATCACGCTCGTCCTGTCGCTGGTGCTCTTCGTCGGCTACGACTGGCGCGCCGGCGGCTTCCAGTTCCAGGAGGTCTACGACTGGATCCCCGAGCTCGGCATCCGCTTCCGTCTTGCCGTTGATGGCATCTCGGTGCCCATGGTCCTGCTGACCGGCCTGGTCATCTTCACCGGCAGCGTCATCTCCTTCAAGATCGCCGACCGCCCCAAGGAGTATTACGCCCTCCTGCTCATCCTCGTCACCGGCGTCTTCGGCGTCTTCATCGCCCTCGACCTCTTCCTACTCTTCTTCGCTTACGAGATCGCCGTGCTCCCGATGTACCTGCTGATCGCCGTGTGGGGGAGCACGCGCAAGGAATACGCGGCGATGAAGCTCACCCTGATGCTCGTCGCCGGCAGCGTGCTGGTCTGGGTGGGCATGCTGGCCCTCTTCGCTCAGACCGGCGCCACCACCTTCGATATCGAGACCCTGGCCAGCCCCCGCATGCAGCAGCTGCTCTCGCCGGACTTCCAGCGCATCTTCTTCCCCATCTTCTTCATTGGGTTCGGCGTCCTGGCCGGCCTGTGGCCCTTCCACGTCTGGTCCCCCGACGGCCACGTCGCCGCCCCCACGGCCGTCTCCATGCTCCATGCCGGCGTGCTGATGAAGCTGGGCGCCTACGGCTGCCTGCGCGTGGCCCTCTGGGTCCTGCCGGAGGGCGCGCGGTTCTGGGCCCCCGTGTTCATCGCGGCGGGGGTGATCGCCGCCGTCTACGGCGCCTTCTCCGCCATGGGCCAGCGGGACCTCAAGTTCGTCATCGGCTACTCGTCCGTCAGCCACATGGGCTACGTCATCGTCGGCATCTGCACGCTCTCCTTGATCGGCGTCAGCGGCGCCGTGCTGCAGATGTTCTCCCACGGCATCATGACGGCCATGTTCTTCGCCCTCGTCGGCGCCATCTACGACCAGGCCCATACCCGCGAGATCGCCATCTTCAGCGGCCTGGCGCGGACCATGCCCTGGTTCGTCGGCTTCTTCGCCGTGGCGGGGCTGGCCTCGGTCGGACTGCCCGGCCTCTCCGGCTTCGTGGCCGAGCTGCTGATCTTCCTGGGCGCATTCCAGACCTATCCCCTCGTCGGCGTCCTGTGCGTCGTCGCCGTGGCCATCACCGCCACCTACATCTTCCGGCTCATGGCCAAGGCCTTCTTCGGCCCGCCGAACCCCCGCTGGAGCTGGCTGCATGACGTGCTGCCCAATGAGTGGGTCGCGACCGCCATCCTCTCCCTTACCCTCCTGGTGGTGGGTCTGTACCCCGCGCCGTTCCTGAACATGATCCACGTCTCGGTCCTGCCGATCATCGAGAAGGTCGGAGGAGTGCGCTAAATGCCCGTCGACATCAATACGCTGGACTATGGCCTGCTCGTCCCCGAGTTCATCGTCCTGGCCCTGATCTTCATCGCCTGGACGCTGGACCTCCTCCTGCCTCGCCACCGGAAGCAGGTCATCGGCTGGGTGACCATCGCTGGCCTGCTCGTGGCCATCGCGGCCACGCTCCCCCTGTGGGGGCTACGGACTACCTTCGCCGGCGTGCTCCGCATTGACGAGTTCGCCGTCTTCTTCAAGCTCCTCTTCCTGGCCACCGCCATCGGCATCACTCTCATTTCGATGGAATACGCCGATCGCTTCCTGCCCCAGCCCGGCGAGTACTACGGCCTGGTCCTCACCGGCACCCTGGGCATGATCCTCATGGCGGCGTCGAACGAGTTGCTGACGGCCTACATCTCCCTGGAGCTACTGTCATTCTCCAGCTACGTGCTGGTCTCCTACGCTAAGAACAACCTGAAGAGCAACGAAGCGGGGATGAAGTACATCATCCTCGGCGCCTTCAGCTCCGCCCTGCTCCTGTATGGCATCAGCCTGCTCTACGGCGTGGTCGGCACCACCTACCTGCCCGACCTCGCCCGCGCCGTGAGCACGATGGCCACCGTGCCCCCCGGCTTCCTGGCCGCCCTGGCCCTGATCACCGCCGGCCTGGGCTTCAAGGTCGCCGCCGTGCCGTTCCACATGTGGACGCCGGACGTCTACGAAGGCGCGCCCACTCCCATCACCGCCTATCTCTCCGTCGCCTCCAAGGCCGCCGGCTTTGCCCTGGTGATGCGCATTCTGGTGGGCGGTCTGCTGCCGTTGCAGGACCAATACCAGGCCGTGTTCGCCTTGCTGGCGGCGCTCACCATGACCCTGGGCAATCTGGTCGCCATCCAGCAGCGCAACATCAAGCGTCTGCTGGCCTACTCCAGCATCGGCCAGGCGGGCTACGTCCTGGTCGGCATCGCCGCCTTCGCCCCGAACCTGGATGTCGCCGAGCAGGCCGCCCGTGCGATCATGCTCCACCTCGCCGGCTACGTCTTCACCAACCTGGCCGCCTTCGGCGCTGTGATCGCCTTCCAGAACCTCGCCAACGGCCGCGAGCTGATCGCGGACATGGCCGGCCTCGCCCGCCGGGCCCCCTTCGTCGCCCTGGCCATGATGGCCGCCCTCTTCTCGTCCGCCGGCATGCCCCTCTTCGCGGGGTTCGTGACCAAGTTCTACCTCTTCGCCGCGGCGGCCCGAGCGGAGCTGCTCTGGCTGGTGGCCCTGGCGGTGATCAACAGCACCATCTCGCTCTACTACTACCTGCTGGTCGTCTACGAGCTGTACGTGCGCGCACCGCCGGGCTTCGAGGTTGTCGGCGGCGATGGCCACGCCGCGGCGGCCCCCGCTACGGGGCTGGCGCCCGCCCCTGCGCTGGCGATGGCCGCGCCGGCCGCCGTCGCAGCCGGCGCCCAGGCCGCCGCACACGGCAGTACTCCGCCGCACCCCGCAGGCACCGCCGCCAACGGCCACGCCGCCGGTCACGTGGCGATGAGCCCCGACGGCCACGCCCCGCATGCGGGCCACGCCGGACATGCCGGCCACGGCGCGCACGGCGCCCCGCCCGACGGCCCTGCCATTCCCTGGTGGAAGCGCAGCATTACCGCCGAGATGCCGCCGGAGCAGTTCTATCCGCCCTACCGCATCCCCTGGGTCACCCACCTGAGCCTGGCGCTCTTCCTGGCCGGTATCCTCTTCATTGGCCTCTACCCCACGCCCATCATGAGCGCCCTGGTCGCGGCCAGCCGCGCCCTCTTTGCCGGCTAGCCTGGATCCTTCATGGCCAGGAGTTCCCTCTCCCACGGGGAGAGGGTGAGGGCTCCGCTATTGAAGCGCGCGGGCCACACACGCCGCTGCTACACCCCGGTGTACTTCTGCATCAGATACACGCCGCCCAGCGTGAACACCAGCACGAGCAGAACGCACGCAAGCTGCCAGTGCTCCGCGATCTGAACGCCGTTGATCATGGTGCAGTCTCTCCCTCGTTCGCCTCGATTGGCCTCGATAAGCCTCATCGGCTGTGGCCGTGGCGCTACTGGTGCGCCTGGATTCTAGCAAGGCCATCGTCCTCCGCGGGCGAGCGCACAAGTTCCGGCTGGCGCCAGGCCATGGCCGTCGTTCCCCTCACCGTGTCGGAGCGGAGACGGCGGAATGCCCGCGGGTAATCTCCTCTCTCCGTGGCCTTCGTCCCCCTCCTCCGTGTGCGGGAGAGGGGCAGGGGGTGAGGGCTACCCTCCCCTCCCACTGCGGCGCGACCGCGACCGAGTGGGGTGAGGGCTCTCCCCGCGTCTCCGTGTCCCCGCGCCCCCGCGTCGGGGCGAGGGGGAATGGGTTGACGCCTGCTACGCCAATCCGTGCTCCGCCGCGAACTCCCGCGCCAGCCGCGCCGCCGTCTCCTTGTCGTCCTGCGCCAGCTTGCCGTCCAGGACCAGGCCCAGCAGGTACTCCTTGATGGGCTTGATCCACGGCCCCGGCCCCTTCCCGAACAGGGCCATCAGCTCGTGGCCGTCTAGCGGGCTGCGCAGCTTGGCCACGTCCTCCTGAGCCAGCAGCTCGCGGCAGCGCCGCTCGAACTCGTCCGCCCGGCGCGCCGCGGCCCGCACCCGCTCCGTGCGGTAGCTGGTCACGTCGGCCCGTGAAAGCTGGATCAGCCGGTCCAGCTCTTCCCCTGCCTCGCGGATCAGCCGGCGCACCGCCGAATCCGTCCACTCGCTGTCGTAGGCGTTTACCCGCAGGTGCATGCGCACCAGCTTGCACACGCGGTCGATGAAGTGCCGGTCGAAGTGCAGCCGGGTCAGAATGCGCCGCGCCATCCGCTCGCCCACCTCCTCATGGCCAAAGAAGTGCACCTGGCCATTGTGCACCGACTTGGTGGGCGGCTTCCCGATGTCGTGCAGCAGCGCGGCCCAGCGCAGCACCAAGTCTGGCGGGGTGTTCTCGATCACCCCCATAGTGTGCTCAAAGACGTCTTTGTGGTGCAGCGGGCGCTGGCTTACCCCCCGCATCGGCAGCACCTCAGGGATGGCGTACTGCATCAACCCCAGGTCCGTCGCCAGCCGCAGGCCGTGCGCCGGGCGCGGCGAGAGCAGGATCCGGTTCAGCTCCTGCTGGATCCGCTCGCGGCTGATCCGCTCCAGGGCCGGCGCATTGGCGCGAATGGCCTCTTTCGTCGCCGGCTCGATCGTGAACCCGAGCTCGGCCGCGAACCGTACCGCCCGCAAGAGACGCAGCGGGTCCTCGCGGAACCGCTCGTGCGGATCGCCCACCGCCCGGATCAGACGCTTGGCGATGTCCTTCGTGCCGTGAAACGGATCGTAGATCTCGCCCGTGCGCAGGTCCTTGGCGATGGCGTTCATCGTGAAGTCGCGCCGCGCCAGGTCCTCCTCCAGCGACGTGCCAAACGCCACCGCCGGCTTGCGCGTCCCATCTAGATACTGCTCCGTTCGGAACGTCGTGATCTCGATCGTGTGGCGCTCCGCCCCCTCGGTCTCTCCTTCCTCCCGTCCGAGACCGGGCGCCTGGCGGCGCGGACGCTGGAAGATCAGCCCGATGGTCCCGAACTTGGCCCCCACGTCGTACATCGCGTCCGGATGCGCCCGCGCCGCCAGGCGCCGGATCTCATCCGGCGTGGCGTCCGTGGTCAGATCGAGGTCGTGCACCGGCCGGCCGAGCAGCTGATCACGTACCGGGCCCCCCACCAGATAGAGCTGGTAGCCGGCGCCGGCAAAGATGCGCGCCAGCTCGCGGGCCTTGTCCAGCAGCCACTGCTCGGTATGCGTTTCGACCGTCTCCGCGAAAGCCGCCATACACAAAACTCTAGCCGACCACTACCGCCTCACCCTCCCCGCAGCACACCACACGCTCACTTCGTCTCTCCCCGCCCCCGCGTCTCCATAGCCCCGCGCCTCCACGTCCCTCTGCCCCTGCGTCGGCGCAGGGGGCTGGGGTGACGTTTCCTCCCCGCGTCCCCGTGTCTCCGCGTCCCTGCGTCGGCGTGAGGGGCTAGAGTGAGCTTCCCCCCGCGTCGTTCACAAGATCCCCTCTAGCTCCGCCTTCGGATCCCGCTGCATCAGCAGTTCGCCGGCCGCCACGGGGGAGAGCCCCTCGAACAGGACGCGATGCATCAGCTCGGTGATCGGCATCTCCACGCCATAGCGCCTCGCCAGCTGCAGCGCGGCCACCGTCGTGGGCACGCCTTCGACCACCTGCTGCATCTCCGCCTGGATCTCAGCCAGGGACCGGCCGCGCGCCAGCTGCTCGCCGGCGGTGCGGTTCCGGCTGAGCGGGCTCATGCACGTCGCCAGCAGATCGCCCAGTCCCGCCAGCCCGGCCAGGGTCAGGGGCTCGGCGCCGGCCGCCTTGGCCAGGCGCGCCATCTCCGCCAGGCCGCGCGTCATGAAGGCCGCTTTGGCGTTGTCCCCCGCCTCCAGCCCGTCGCACATCCCCGCGCCCAGGGCGATGACGTTCTTCAGGGCGCCGCCTAGCTCCACTCCCACGATGTCGGTGTGGGTGTAGACCCGCATGTGCGGCGCCATCAGCAGACCCTGCACCTGCCGCGCCAGCGCCTCATCCGGGCAGGCGACTACAGTCGAAGACGGCTTGCGGGCCGCGATCTCCCGCGCCAGGTTGGGCCCCGAGAGCGCCGCCACGCGCCCCTCAAGGGCCGGCGCCTCCTGCGTGATCACCTGGGACATGCGCAGGGCCGTGCCTAGCTCGAGCCCTTTGCTGCAGCTCACCAGCACCTGCTCAGGCCGCAGAAAGGGGCGCAGTCGCCGCACGTTGGCCCGCATCGTCTGCGCTGGCGGCGCCAGCAGCACCACCGCCGCGTGGGGCAGGACCCGCTCGGCGTCGGCCGAGACGGCCAGGCCCGCCGGAAAGCGCACCGCGGGCATGCGGGGCGATCCGCCGGCGTCCGCCAGCGCCGCGGCCTCGTCGTCCGTTCGCGCCAGCAGGGTGACCGGCACGCCCAGCCCGGCGACGTGCACCGCCAGTGTCACCCCCCAGGCGCCGGTGCCAATGATCGCCAAAGACGTCTCTTTCACGGTGAACTGGCTCCCCCAATTGGGGTACGATTGTCCCGAGGATACGTCCCCTCCATCGCCTTTGTCCGGCCCTAACACCACCCACGTCTTATCTTCCACCTTGAACCTTGAACCTTGACCTTTGAACCTTGAACCCTAACCTCCGCCATGGCTAGCACCACCGCCCGCCCCCGGCCACTGCTCGTCCTGATCGACGGGCATTCCCTGGTCCATCGCGCCTACCACGCCGTGCCGGCCGGCTTCATGACCTCCCGCGGGGAGCCGACCAACGCCGTGTACGGCTTTACGTCCATGCTCCTCAAGGTGCTCAACGACTACCGGCCGGACTACTGCGCGGTGGCCTTCGACCGCTCGGCGCCCACCTTCCGGCACCTCGCCTCGGCCGAGTACAAGGCCACCCGCCCGCGTCTGGCCGATGACCTGCGCCCGCAGTTCGCCCGCGTGCGGGAGGTGATCCAGGCCTTCGGCATCCCCATCTATGAACGCGACGGGTATGAGGCGGACGACCTGCTCGGCTGCCTGGCGAGCCAGGCCTCGCGCCAGGGCCTCGACACCCTCATCGTGACCGGCGACCTGGATAGCCTCCAGCTGGTCGATGAGCACGTGCGTGTGCTCGCCCCGCGCGGGCGCATGTCTGACACCGTCATCTACGATGCACCGGCCGTGCGTGAGCGCTACGGCCTGGAGCCATACCAGCTCCCGGACTTCAAGGCTTTGGCCGGCGACGCCTCCGACAACATCAAGGGCGTGCCCGGCGTTGGCCCCAAGACCGCCACGCGGCTGCTGGCGGACTTCGGCACGATCGAGGACCTCTACGCCCGGCTGGACGACGTTCCCGCCAAGCTGCGCCAGCCCCTGGCGGCGCACCAGCACCTAGTCCGGCGCAACAAGCAGCTAGCCACCATCGATCGCCAGGCCCCGTGCGTCCTTGAGCTGGACGCCTGCCGCCTGGACGGCTTTGACCGGCAGCGGTTGCTGGCCCTCTTCCGCGAGCTCGAGTTCCGCAGCCTGATGGACCGCCTGCCCAGGCCCGCGCCGGGCGTCACCGAGGGGCCCCAGGGCCCTGTCCAGCCTGCCCAGACCGCCCGTCCCGCCGCCCCCACCGGCGGCGCCGTGGCGCCCCGCCCGCCGGCTGACGCCGCGGAGCCAGCTACGGCCCCACCTACCAGGCTCGACCCCGAGTACCAGATGAGCTTCTTCGGCGACCTCACCGGCGCCAAGGCCCCTGATTCCGTGACCGTGGCCGCGCCCGACGCCGCCGTGATCGTCACGTCGCCGGATCAACTCCGCGCCGCCCTGGACGCAATCCGCCGTGCCGGCTCGTTCGTGCTCCATCCCATCGCCCACCAGCGCAGCGTCATCGACTACGAAATCGCCGGCGTCGCCCTGGCCCTGGATGCCCAGCGGGCCTGGTATGTCCCCCTCGCCTCCAGCGCTGCCGAGCAGTCCCCTTCTCACAGCGGCCTGGACGAACGAGCCGCCCTGGAGGGGCTGCGCCCTGCCCTGGAGGACCCCGCGATCCAGAAGCTGGCGCACAACGCCAAGGTCATCTTCACCATGCTCGCCGAGCGGGGCCTGCGCCTGCAGGGCGTCGCCTTCGACACCATGGTAGGCGCCTACCTGCTCAATCCCACCAACCGCACCACCACGGTGCATGAGCTGGTCTTCCAGCAGATGGGGCGAGAGATCGAGGGCGTGGCGGCCCTGGTCCCGAAGGGCGCCACCGTCCTGGACGTTCCCGTGGAGCGCGCCGCGCCCGCGGCCGTGCTGGAAGCGCAGCTGCTCTGCGAGATTGCCCGCGAGCTGCGCGCCGAGCTCGCGGACCGCGCCCAGCTCGAGCTCTTCGAGCGCGTGGAGATGCCCCTGGTGCCTATCCTCTCGTCGATGGAGCGGGCCGGCATCAAGGTCGACGAGCGCATCCTGGCCGAGATGGGCCGCGAGCTGGCCCAGCAGATCCGCAACGTGGAGCTGGAGATCTACAACTGCGTCGGCCACCAGTTCACCATCAACTCGCCCCAGCAGCTGGGCAAGGTCCTGGTCGAGGAACTGCATCTGCCCCTCACCAAGCGCACCAAGACCGGCTACTCCACTGACGCGACGGTGCTGGAAGAGCTCCTGGGGGTCCACCCCATCATCGAGCTGGTGCTGACCTACCGCCAGCTCACCAAGCTCAAGTCGACCTACATCGACGCCCTGCCCGCCTTGATCCATCCCCGCACGGGGCGGGTGCACACCACCTTCAATCAGACGGTCACGGCCACCGGCCGCCTGTCCAGCGACTCGCCGAACCTGCAGAACATCCCCGTCCGTACGGAGCTGGGGCGCCTGATCCGGCGCGCCTTCGTCGCCGGGGAGGCCGATACCCTGCTGCTCGCCGCCGACTACTCGCAGATCGAGCTGCGCATTGCCGCCCACATCACCCGCGACCCCCTCCTGATCAAGGCCTTCCAGGAAGGCCTCGACGTGCACACCGCCACCGCCGCCACCATCTTTGGCGTGCCCGTGGACCAGGTCACCCCAGAGCAGCGCCGCCTCGCCAAGACCACCAATTTTGCTGTGTTGTACGGGATCAGTGACTTTGGCCTCTCCCAGCGGGTCGGGATCGCCCGCAGCGAGGCTGCCCCGTTTATCAAGGCCTACCTGGAGCGGCACACCGGCATCCGCCAGTACATCGAGCGCACCCTTCGGCAGGCTAGGGAGCGCGGCTACGTGGAGACCCCACTCGGCCGGCGACGTTACCTGCCGGAGCTGCGTTCGGCCAATGCCTCCGTCCGCGCCGCCGGCGAGCGCATGGCCATCAACATGCCCATCCAGGGCGCCCAGGCCGACCTGATCAAGCTGGCCATGATTGCCGTCTTCCGCGAGTTCGAGCAGCGCCGTCTCCGGAGCCGCATGCTCCTCCAGGTCCATGACGAGCTGCTCTTTGAGGTGCCCCGCGCCGAGCTTGACGAAGTCGCGGCCCTGGTGCGGGACTGTATGGAGCACGCCATGCAGCTCATCGTCCCCATCCAGGTGGACATGAAGGTCGGCCCCAACTGGTACGACATGGAGCCATACGGGCGCGGGTAGAGCGCGCCGCTTGCCCCATCCCCATGCCCGAGCTCCCTGAGGTCGAGACCATCCGCGCCGGCTTGGTACAGCGCGTCGCCGGTCGGCGCTTTACCGGCGTTCACCTCCTGTGGCCTGGCTGCGTCGACCGGCCTGACCCAGAGACGTTCCGCGGGGAGCTGGTCGGCCGGCAGATCGAAGGGCTCGACCGCCGGGGCAAGTTCCTCATCTTCCGCCTCGACCATCAGCATTTCCTCGTCGTCCATCTGCGCATGACTGGCCGGCTCTCCCTCCGCGACCGCGGGGCGCCCCGCCACCCGCACCTGCGTGCCGTCCTGAGCCTAGATGACGGTCACGAGCTGCACTTCGAGGACCAGCGCAAGTTCGGCCGCCTGTACCTTGCCCGCGACGCGCCTGAGCTGGACGGCCTGCTGGCCAAGGTCGGGCCGGAGCCCCTCCTGCCGTCGTTCACCCGCGACCGGTTCCGGAGCCTGCTCCAGGGCCGGCAGGCCCGGCTCAAGCCCTTGCTGCTCGACCAGCGCTTCATCGCCGGCCTGGGCAACATCTACGTCGACGAGGCGCTCTTCCGCGCCGGCCTGCACCCCTTGCGCCGCGCTGGCAGCCTCACTCCAGCCGAGATCGACCGCCTGTACGACGGCGTCGTGGAGGCCCTGCGCCAGGGCATCGGCAATCGGGGCACGACCCTGGCCTCCTACCGTGACGCCTGGGGCGCCGCCGGCCTTAACCAGGAGCGGCTGCTCGTCTTTCGCCGCCACGGCCGGCCCTGCCCCCGCTGCGCCCGACCCATCGAGAAGATCCGCGTCGCCGGTCGGGGCACGCACCTCTGCCCCCACTGCCAGCAGCCTCACGGCCAGGGCGAAGCCTCACCTGATGACGCGTGAGGGCTTGCCCAGATGGTCTGATCGGTCTCAGGGCAACGCCTGATTGGTTTCAGGGCTCCGTCTCGCCCGCACCGGCGCGGCCCAGCGCCCGCCGCAGCTGGGCCTCGTGCGTCCTGCAGAAGCAGTCGCTCTTGCGGTCGGTTTCCGCCAGCGTGTTCGAAAACCACATCACGCACTGCGCGTCGCGGCAATGCCCCAGGCCATACGTATGCCCCAGCTCATGCACCGCCTCTTTGATCGCCCGCTCCACCAGGCGCCCCGCGTCGGGCGCCTCGCCCCAGAATTCGGGCCGCAGCCGTGCCAGGGACATCAGCGCCGGCCCGCCCGGCCGCGCCTGCCCGAAGACGAAGTTCAAGCCCGGCGTAAACAGGTCCACGTCCGTCACCCCCAGCACCCGCTCCGCCCCGCCGGCCACCGACTGCAACTGGTCCACGATAGGATCGGACCGGTACTGCCGCCTGGCCGCCTCGTACGCGTCATCGGGGGCCGGCAGCCCTCGCGCGGCGATACGAGCCGCCCGCCCGGGAAAGCGCGCCTCGATCGCCGGCGCCAGCGCGTGCAGGATGCCGGCCGGCACCCCACCGACCGGCACGATGGCGATCACGGTCGGAGCGAGCCGGTTCCCGCCGGCCCCTTCCGCTTCCGCCTGCGGCGCGTCCCGCCTACCCTGGAAACCCATGCTTCCCATACAGGCGCACGAAGTGGGCCAGCGTGACCGTCCCACGCTGGCGCAGCCCCTTCGGCCCTTTCTCGAACAGCACCACCTCCTCGTCACCCCCGTGCCCAATCGGCTGCACCAGCCGCCCGCCCTCCGCCAGCTGCTCGGCCAGCGGCGGCGGGACCTGCGGGAGGGCCGCCGCCACCAGGATGGCGTCGAACGGCGCGTGCTCGGGCAAGCCCTGGCTCCCGTCGCCGACCACCACCTCCACGTTGGCGATGCCCTGGCGCTCCAGGTTAGCCCTCGCCGTTGCGGCGATGTCCGGCCACCGCTCCACGCTCCACACGAACCTGGTCAGGCGGGCCAGCAGCGCCGTCTGGAAGCCGTAGCCCGTGCCCACCTCCAGCACCTTCTCGCTCCCGGTCAGGCGCAGCGCCTCGATCATCTTCGCCACCAGCGACGGCTGCGTCGTCACCTGGCCGTGCGGGATCGGCAGTGGCCGATCCAGATAGGCTTGGTCGGCAAGCTCGGCCGGCACAAAGGCCGCCCGCGGCACCTCGCGGAAGGCCTGGATCAGGCGCTCGTCTCGGACCCCCGCCGCGACGATCGCCTGCACGAGATCCTCCTGGTTCGGGACCCTCACACCCGAGATTATCGCGCGCGGCGCGCCACCCTTCCTCTCGCCCACTTGACGCTTCCGCTCCAGGCCGTTACCGTTCCTCTAGTAGAGCTCGATCGGTCCTGTAAGGAAGGGGTCGCCAGTTCATGCCGCTGAACGTCATTCTGGGCATTGCCCTCGTCTGCGCCTTTGCCGCCGCCGTCAATGGATATCTCGGCGCGGGGTTCCTGCTCTTTCTGTGGATGGTGCTGCTCGGCATCATCAACGACAGCATGCGCATGCCCGCTGAGATCCGGATCGTGAACTACACCTGGGCTCCCCATCTGCTGCTGCCGGTCGCCATCTTCCTCATCATCTGGCAGTGGCGCCTGCGCGGGAAGATCGGCCCGCAGATCGGGCTGCGCGACCTGCTGCGCCGCCGGACCACGAGCTACGCCTAGCCCAGCTCCTCACCAGCGGCGCCGTTACCCTCTATCTCTGGGAGAGGGACTGGCCCCCTGGCCGTCAATACAGTCCCCTCTCCCAAAGGGAGAGGGGACTGCCCACTGGCCACGGATTATCCAGGCTAGAAGCTGGCATGCACTTTGGCGAAGTGGACGGTAGGGTTCGGGGTGCAACCCCTGACCGAACCGACCGACGCAACGCGCCCGGCACATCCGGCGCGCCGGGCCGACGACAGTGACGTGAGCGACGAGGAGGGGCGTTCGTGGCGCCCTCCGTCATGGTGATGACCGAGGCGGCGCCCCAGCGGATGCCCCCACTTGCGGGAGGGGTGCACGGGGTTGCGCTGGCTGGCGCGCACCGGCGCCCCGTGGCGCCGG
>DAOTTI010000042.1:0-8557 GCA_034437795.1 Chloroflexota bacterium
CCGCGCGGTGCGGGCGCGGCGCAGCCCCTGGGTGTGGCTCCTGATCCATGCCGCGCTGGCCGCGGGTGCGGTCGTGTTTGCCTTTCCCTTCTACTGGATGCTCGTGACGTCACTCAAGACGAATAGCGAGGCGATCGCCCTGCCGCCCACGTTCATTCCCCGCGATTGGCATCCGGAGAACTACGCCATCGCCTGGCAGGCGGCGCCCTTCGGGCGGTACTTCCTGAACACCGTCCTGGTCGCGGCGTGCTGGGTGGGGGGCGTGCTGGTGGTGTCGTCGTTGGCGGCGTACGCCTTCGCGCGGATGAGCTTCCCCGGCAAGAACGCGCTGTTCGGGGCACTCCTGGCCACGATGATGATCCCGGCGGAGGTGACGACGATCCCCAACTTCGTGATCATCACCAAGTGGCTGGGCTGGTACGACACCTACCAGGCGCAGTTCATCACCCACATCGGCAACGTCTTTGCCATCTTTCTCTTGCGCCAGTTCTTCATGACCGTGCCGCGGGAGCTGGAGGAGGCGGCGCTGATCGACGGCTGCTCGCGATTTCGCTTTCTGTGGGCGATCCTGCTCCCCTTGTCTACCCCTGCCCTGATCACCGTGGCGCTGCTCAACTTTCTGGCGGCGTGGAACGCCTTCCTGTGGCCGCTGCTGGTGACCCGCAGCCCCGAGATGCGCCCCATCCAGCTGGGGCTGGTGGTCTTTCAGACGGAGGCCGGCAGCCGCTACGCGGAGCTGATGGCGGCGTCGACGCTGGTGATCCTGCCGACGGTGCTGGTCTTCCTGGCGGCACAGAAGTACTTTGTGGAGGGGATCGCGCGGACGGGGCTCAAGGGGTAGAGAGAACGGGGAAACGGATCGCCAGACCTCGTATCCTTACACTGGCAGCCGGCGGCCGATCGGCCGGTGGGTCGCTTGCCCTGAGTGCGGGCGGTGGCCCCCGCGGCGGCATGGCAAGGTCCGTGACGACTGATCCACTCCCGGGTCAGTCGCCATACGTCTGGCCATTGCTCCAGGGGAGCCCGTGGCCGGAGACGGGCCAGGTGACCTGCTGGCGGCGGCCGGCGCGGCGCCAGACGTGAGACGTGAGACGTGAGAAGGAGGGATCTGGTAGTAATGGCGATGACCCGGCGTACGTTCCTGACCTGTGCCGCAGCGGGGACGGCCTCGCTGGCGGTGCTGCCGGCCCTGGCGGCGTGCGGCCCCGGGCAGGGGCGCGGCTCGACCCAGACGGCGGTCAAGTTCGGTGATCCGGTGACGGTGACCTTCTGGCACACGCAGACCGGGGTGAATGCCGACGCCCTCCAGGAGCTGGTGACCAAATTCAACCAGACCAACGGGAAGAACATCACCCTGAAGAGCGAGTACCAGGGGAACTACACCCAGGTCTTCCAGAAGATCATGGCCGCCATCCAGGCCGGCAGCCCGCCCGACGTGGCCGTGGCCTACGAAAGCATGGTGGCCGAGTACATGAAGGCCAACGCAGTGGTGGACATCGGCGAGTACGCGCTGAAGGGGCCCCAGGCCTATACCAGGGAGAGCCTGAACGACATCTTCCCGCAGTACCTGGAGAGCAACAAGTACGACGCCTTTGGCGGGAAGCTGCTGTCCTTCCCGTTCACCAAGAGCCTGGCCGTGCGCTACTTCAACGAGGACCTGTTCAAGGCCGCCGCGGTCAGCAAGTACGGCCAGCAGGGCGGGTTCATGACCTTTGACGAATTCAAGAAGGCCACGGCGGCAGTGACGAAGAAGGACAGCATGGGGAGAACCACCGTCTATGGCGAGCACATCAAGGTGGACACGTCCTACATCGACGCCTTCATCTACGCCAACGGCGGCGAGCTGCTGACCAAGGACAAGACCAAGGTCCGGTTCAACGAGCCACCGGCGATCGAGATCTTCGAGATGTGGGGCGAGCTGGTGAAGAATGGCCAGGCCTACACCACCAACGGGTTCGACTATCAGGCCGACTTTGGCCAGCAGAAGGTGGCCGCGCTGCACGACACGAGCACCAGCCGCCCGTTCCTACGCACGGAGATTGTGGACAAGGCCACCAACCGCGAGCGGTTCCGGTGGGGGATCGGGATGATCCCGCAGAAGAACCCGCAGAAGCCGGTGACGGTGATGTTCGGCGGGAACATCGCCCTGTTCCGGACCACGCCGCTGAAGCAGGCGGCCGGCTGGGAGTGGATCAAGTTCTTCACGGATAAAGACCAGACGGTGTTCTGGGCGATCAAGTCCAGCTACATGCCCCTGCGGCGCTCGGCGGCCGAGCACCCGGACATGAAGGCCACCTGGGAGAAGGACCCGCAGGGCCGGCAAGCCTTCGAGCTGACCCCCTATGCCCTGCCCGAACCAAACATCACCGCCTGGCAGGACATCCGGGACATTCTCCAGAAGGCGCTCACGGCCGTGATCACCCAGAAGATGACCGCCAAGGCGGCCCTCGACGATGCGGCCAGGCAGGCCAACAAGCTGATCGAGGAGAAGCGCTAACGCGTCCCCGCCCCGCCGCCCCGCCCCGACGCGGGGACGCGCGGACGCGGAGACGCGGCGAGCAGCCCTCACCCCCTGGCCCCCGCTCCGACACGGAGAGGGGGAACGACGGCCACGGCCGTGCGCCTGGGCCCCGCTGCTGCTTCTCCGGCACGGCGCGGGGAGCGAAGGGCGTACCTGGGGCCATCCGGCGCTGTTTCGCACGCCCCGGGCGAGGGGCTCTCGATCGGCTGGCGCGGTGCGGTATGATGAGCCGGCGGCGGCAGACCGGCCTGCGGCCGCCTAAGGGGAGGACCTTGTAGCTGCCGGGAGGAGAGGACCGGCAGCTACCGGCGCGGCTCACGCGCCGAAGATGGAGAGCGCACGAAGAATAGACGAGCGATAGCGCTTACCTGAAGCGGGCGGCACCCACTCCGGCGACAGGAGGGCGGCCGCACGGTTGGAGGTCGAACGCCCAGCACCTCACCTTCACCACACTCGGTGGCGTTCCTACCCCAACACCGCAGGATCCCGCGCGCACCACGCGCATCGACGGTATAGCAGCCCTGGCCCGCGCACGGCCTACCGGCGCCTGGCCCTGTTCCCCGTGCCGGCGCCGGGGGCAGGGCGGGCGCTGGCCTCGGCGTACGCGCCGGCATCGTTCGCCAGCGCCGCCGGCGGGCTGCTGCCGCTACCCGGGCCGGCCGGCGGCTATGGCCGGCAGCTTGCTTCTAACGTCCCGCTCTGGGCGCTGGTTTCGCTCTTCCTGGCCTTCGGGCTGGTATGGGCGAGCACGGCCGGCGGGCCCCTGGCCATAACGGTCGCGAGCGTGGTCGAGCGGGCCGGTGGGGCCGGGCGGTTCCTGGAGACCACGGCAGAGGCGATCCCGCAGGCGACGGGTGCCGTCGCCACGCGCCTGCGCGCCGTGCTCGGGCCGGCGGGCAGGCCGCTGGTGCTGGTCGAGGTGGACGGCGATGTCTTGCGCGCCCCCGCCACTGGGGCGGACGTGGAGGCGGCCCTGGCCGCGGCCGGCGTACGGCTGGCCGAAGGCGACCGCGTGGTCGTCACGCCGGCCGACGCGCCGCCGGCCCAGGGGCAGCGGATCGTGGTGCAGCGCGCCATCCCGTTCTCTGTGGTCGACGCGGGGTATCGCAGCAGCGTCAGGGCGGCGGCCGGCACCGTTGGGGAGGCGCTGCGAGCCAGTGGCATCGACGTGGACGCGGCCGATCTGGTGGTGCCGGCGCCGGCGTCACCACTCGTGCCCGGGCTCAGGGTCTCCATCCAGCGCGCCCGGCCGGTGACGATTGCCGGCCAGGACCTGTGGATCGAGACCCGCACACGCGCCGCGACCGTGGGCGAGCTCCTGGCGGGGGCTGGGTTGGCGCTGGGCCCGCTCGATCGCGTCGAGCCGCCGGCGGAAGCGACCGTGCCGGCCGGCGGGGTGGTGCGGGTGGTGCGGGTCCGCGAGGAGGAACGGCGTGAGATACAGTTCATCCCGTTTCGCACCCAGGTCCGCTACGACGATGGCCTGATCCCGGGAACGCGTCGGCGCCTGCGCCCAGGTGCAATGGGCCTGATCGAGCGCGTGATCAGCGTCATATTCGAGGACGGGGTCGAGACGGGCCGGCGCGTGGTCGGCGAGACCGTACTGCGTGAGCCGGTGGATGAGATCATGCTGGTGGGGCCGGTCGCGCTGCCGGCGGCGGCGTTGCGGGGGGCGGCGTTGCCGGCGCTCTCCGAGCCGAGCGGGCCGCCAGCGGGCGCGCGCGTGGCTCGGGTGCTGCTCATGGAGGTAACGGCCTACGACCCGGGTCCGGCGAGCACGGGCAAGCGCCCCGGAGACCCGGGCTACGGGATCACCGCCATCGGGATGCGCGCCGGCTACGGCGTGGCGGCGGTCGACCCGCGGGTGATCCCCTTCTACACCCGGCTCTACGTCCCCGGCTACGGCTACGCGATCGCCGGGGACACCGGTGGGGCCATCGTCGGCCACCGGCTCGACGTGGGGTTTGCCAGCTACTGGGAGGCGGTGCGCTGGGGCCGGCGCACGCTGCCGGTGTACGTCCTGGAGTAGGAACGGCGGCTCGCCCGGGTTCCTGTGCACGTGGCCAGCCGTTCCATTCGTCGCTGGTGCTCCGGAGCGGCATGACTGATGATCCACAGGCGGAGCCCTCACCCCCGCCCTCTCCCAAAGGGAAACGGAACGAATCGCCGGCAGGGGCGATACGAAGAGTACTCCTTCAATGACCTCATATCGACTGCCGTCGTCCGGCAGCGCGAGGAGGTGCTCATCCGTTCACTGGCCCTGTGGCGGCCAGTCTCCAGGAGGCAGGTCCCTGGCCGGTCCGGCGGCCAGCATCGCTTTGACGGCCATGTACGTCTCGTCGTGCCGCAGGCGCACTGAGCGGCCCGCGCCAAGTCTAGACCGCGCCAGGCTCCAGGCCAAGTGGAAGGCGCCAGCCGGCGGTAAGCTTGCAGTATGCCTGGACCGGCACGAGAACACGCCTCCAGACTGACCAACGCCAGGTACCTGCGCGACTTGCTGGCGCGCCACGGCATCTGGCTGACCAGGGCCATGGGCCAGCACCTGCTGGTGGACCGCTCCGTGCTGGAGCGCATCGTAGCGGCGGCGGACCTCGGACCGGAGGATGAAGTGCTGGAGGTAGGGCCGGGCGCGGGGGTGCTGACGGAGGCGCTGAGCCGGCAAGCGGGGCGAGTGGTGGCGGTGGAGCTCGACCCACGCCTGATCCGCGTCCTGCGGGAGACGGTGCGGGCGCCCAACGTGGACGTGATCCAGGCGGACGCCCTGGAGATCAACCCGGCGCTGCTGTTCCATGGCCAGCCGTTCAAGCTGGTCTCCAACCTACCCTACAACGTGGCCACGCCCCTGATCCGTAAGCTGCTATACGCCCCACCGCGGAGCCGACCGGAGGAGATGGTGGTGATGGTCCAGAAGGAGGTGGCGCAACGCCTGGTGGCGCGCCCGGGCGAGATGAGCCGGCTCTCGGTGGAGGCGCAGCTCGTCGCCGACGTGGAGCTGCTGTTCGAGGTCAAGCCGGAGTCCTTCTTCCCGCCGCCGGAGGTGGAGTCGGCGGTGGTGCGGCTGCGGCCGCTGCCGGAGTACCGCGTGCCAGTGCTGCCGAATGAGCGCCGGTTCTTTCAGACCGTGGAGGCGGCGTTCCGGCAGCGGCGCAAGCAGCTCCACAATGCGCTTGGCGAGCTGGGCGTCGGCAAGGAGCGGATCCAGTCCGCGCTGGGGGCCGCGGGGATCGATCCCATGCGTCGCGCGGAGACGCTCTCTCTCGAGGAGTGGTCGCGCCTGTCGGCGGCGCTGTGGCCGGAGAAGGCCGGCCAGACCAGGAGCGCCGCTGGCTCCGGCCACGTGCGAGCGGAGCCGGCGCTCTAGTGCTCCGTCAAAGTTGGAATGCGGGGTAGCGGTGCTTGCGTTTGATGCGAGCGTCGGCGGTGGTCAAGCGCCAGTTCACGGTGACCTGGGCTTGGTTCCGCTCGCGCGCCCGCGCGGCAACCGCCTGCGCTAGGACCGCACCAGACGGGATGCGTCGGTCCAGACACTGGCGACTGAGTGCCGACCGCTCGATCTCCGCCCTGGTGAGCCCACTGCCGTGCTTGGGCGTGTCATGGGGTGCCAGCTTGTCGGCGATCCGTTTCGCCTCGGCCGGGGCGAAGGCCTCGTACAGCGAGGCGGGCGTGTGGCTGTTGAGGTTGTCCATGACCAGCACGATCCGTTCGGCCTCGGGGTAGTGGACATCGACCCATTCCTTGTTCCTTGACGACCGGTGCCCAGTCCACCGTGGCCCGTCGGTCGGTCACGGCCACATGGCGCCGATTGGCCAGGGGCTCGCACCACCGAAACAGGTTCGCGACGCCTGCCCGGTGGTACTCGTAGTCCTGCCGCTGCACCGCGCCGGGCTGCCCAGCCAGTGGCGGGCGAGTGGCGGCCAGCAACTGTTTGGAAGGGCTCGTCCAAGCACACTTGTGGCCGTCGCGGATCATAGGGCCGACGCTAGACGTCCAGCATGTCCTCCATCCGCCAGACGAACTCCGCGCTGGCTTTTGGCGGGATGCCCCACTGCTTGTTCAGCCAGGGCTTGAGCGCATCTTTTGGAGCGTCTGTCGCACGGGCTCAGGCGCGAGCCGGTCTGCGTACGGCAACTCCCCCCCTGCGGCCCGCCGGTCACCGCAGCGTCCACCGCTCCCCTGCGCCTGTCCGAGCAGCTGGCCTCGGCTGCCCCGGCCTGCGGCCCGCCAGTCGCCGCAGCGTCCACCGCTCCCGACCTTCCGGCTGCTCTTCGGCCTGACGCTGGTGCTGATGATGAACACCAGTCGCCGCAGCGTCCACCGCTCCCGACCTTCCGGCGGGTGGCTGCAGGCGAGGGCGATCAAGTGGGCCTCCCCCCACCGGTTCCGCCCGCCTCTCCCGAGGCCCCTGCTGCATCCGCTGCGTCCGCGGCAGCCGCCCCGCCCGCTCCAGCTGCGCCATCGAGCCGGCGCGGGCGGTGGTTCCGTGGGTGGCGGTGGTTCAGCGTGGCTGCCAGTCCCTCCTCGCCATAGCGCTTGCGAACCCGTTCCCCCGTGGACGTGCCCACCTCCAGCGCCTCCGCGATCACCTTATCGGTGCAACAGTCGAATAGCTGCACCACCTCGGCCTGGGTACGGGCCACCTCCAGCGCCTCCGCGATCACCTTATCGGTGCACCCCGGGCCGTCTGGGCCAGCGTCTGCCTTCAGCACAATCCGGGCGTGCGTCAGCTTGCGGGCTGGCGCCTGCCCAGCAGCAAAGCAGCAATGAGCCTCAACAAGTGGGCTCGTTCGTCTTGGGACACGTGGACGATCCATCGCTTGCGCCTGCCGTCGGGATGCCACCCTCTACCGCTCACATCCAGTTCAAAACGGCATCCCCGGCATACGTTCACATCACAAATCATCAAACCGTCGCTGACGGAGCACTAGTGGGAGTGCGTACTACGTACCACGTAATGCGTACTGCGTGCTACGTAATGGTCCACTGGGCGTCTCACAAAGGGGAGGGAGCTTTCTCAAGGGAGGGCCCTCACCCTCGTCCAAGGGGAGAAGGAACGTGGCGCTGACAAGGCGCGGCGAGGGACGAGGCAGCCTTCATCCAGGGTTCGCGCGGGAGGCGGGACGGCCGCGAGGGGATGGCATGGCGTCGGTAGGGGCCGTGGCCCGCCGGCCGGCGTGACGCGCGGCAGGCGGCGCAGCGCCTGGCGCGCGTCGTCGTATTCGTACTTGTTGCGGCTGCCCCGCGGGATCTCGATCCTTACCTCGACCATGGCGCCCTGCGGGTTGCCGCTACCTGGGGTGAGGGTCTTGCGGATGGCCTTGACGCGGGAGGCGATCCCCCGCGTGCCATCCCTTGCGCCGCCAGTCCGGCCGGTTGTGCTACGCGCCGCCATGCTTCCCTGTGAGGGTGCCCGTCGATCGGGGCCGTCCGCAACGTTGCGAGGCCGTGCGAGCGGGCGACGGCGAATGACCAGCTGTAGGGGTGCGTGTCAATCGGACATGGCCGCAACCCCAGTGCAGGTGACGAACAGCACGCCGCCGGAGCGGCGGCGAAACATCACCTCCACGCCAGCGTAGATCTCGACCTGCGCCACGTCCTTGCCGGTGAGGCTGAACACGGGAGCGCCACCCCGCGTCGCAAGCAGCCGGAGGTCGACGCGCCGCAGCGACGGCCACAGCACGACCAGCACCTCCGCGCCGGGCAGGGCGGCGGGGTGCAGCCGCAGCTCGTAGACCGCCTCCCCGGCGACGCGGTAGGCGGCCGCTCGGGCCGGCACGCCAAGCTCGGCGGCGATGGCGGGGATGGCCGCGTCGACGAACGGCAGCCGGAGCGGTGGTGGCTGCGGCGCGCTCATTCCCGCGGCGCAGGGCCGGCGCGGCGGGCCTCGTAGGCCTGGTGGGCCTGCTCGATGGCCACGTTGGCCCGCGCGCGGAACTCGCGGGCATGAGCCGCCGCCCACTCGGCGGAGGCCTGCACGCCCTGGAGCGTGCCCTGAAACTGGGGTATGACGTAGCGGGCAAGCAGCTCGTAGCTGCGCAG
>DAOTTI010000043.1:0-4913 GCA_034437795.1 Chloroflexota bacterium
GAGAGGGAACGCCTCGCCGGCCGTGAATAAGCCCGGCCAGGGCCGTACTTCGACGTGCCACGACGGACCGGCGCCCTGGCAGCGGCTCCAGGCGGGTATGGGCGGCAACAGAGGCGCCAGCCCGCGGCACGGCGCTTGCCCTGGACGCAGGCGGTACAGTAGAGAGACGCGGCAGAGCCATGCGAACCCAGGTAGTCGTTGTCCCGGACGCCGAGCATCCCGAGGCGCGCCCCCACCTCTCGGCCGTGTCGTGGAAGCACGACCACAGCGTCGAGCGGGCACGGCACTTCGCCGAGGCGTGGGGCTGGATCCGGCGCGCCGAGCTCCGTGACGATCCAGAGGCGATCGAGTGGCTCTTCTGCGCGGGGGTCATTGCGCCCGCCTGGCCCCGCCGGAAGGTGGGGCCCTAATTCCGCGATTGACGCGGAGTAGACACTGCGCCACCGCAATTCAGCGCGTACGACCCTGTAGCATGAACTCCTGACTCCGCGCCAATCGCGGAGTAACGACCGCGGCCGCAGCCTCCCCGCGGGGGCCATCACGCGCCGGCTACGCGGCGGCCGGCGCGCCGCTGCAGTATTCCATGGACCGTGACAGGCGGAGGGGCGCCGTGCTCTACACTCACGCCTGACGTGGCCGGCGAACCGCGCAAAGGCCGGCCGATCCCGCTGCGTTCGAGGAGGTAGGAGATGGCGGTTCTGCCTGGAGAGGGGCGCGTGCCCTACGTGCCGCTCCCGCGCCGGCGCCCGGCGTACACCGGCAAGATTGTGGTCACCCGCGACGAGGCGATTGTCGAGCAGCACCCGTACGGCACGCTGCTCAAGCTGCTCTGCCAGGAGACGACCGGCGATGAGCGTTTCACCGTCGGCGAGCGGACGTACCGGCCGGGCGCGGTCTGGCAGACCGAGCAGCGAGAGAGTGAGGCGATCCACATCCTGAAGGGCAGAGGCAGCTTTCGGGCCTGGCCAAAGAACGTGCCGGAAGAGCTGCCCATCCAGGTGCCGCTCCAGCCGGGGATGGAGATCGTCATCGACCAGTTCGTGCGCCATGAGGTCCGGAATACCGGGGATGATCCGCTGGTGGCGCTGGTCACCATCTGCCACCTGGATTTCCCTGCCTACCCGCACCACTATCCGGCCATCTTCCCGCCCGGTCGGGGCAACAGCCTGCACATGCATGACAATCGTGTGGAGGCCTTCTACGTCGTCGATGGGCCGGGGGCGATGAGCATCGCCGACCCCGACAACCACACCGTGCGCGACGTCGAGGTCCCGCCCGGCGGGGTGGGCTACAAGCCAATGTACGTCTATCACCGCCAGTTCAACCCGACCGATCCGGCCACCAGCACGCAGCCGTGCTACTGGATCCATAGCATGGTGGTCTTTACGCACCGTGGCAGCCGCCTGCCTCAGGTGCACGTCAGGCAGCACGAGCTTGACGGTAAGACGCCCTACTGGCCCAACACGTCGCGCCTGTAACAGGCGGCCCTCTCGAAGCCCGTCTGCCGCGGCGGCGCGTGACGGATGGCCGCCGCGATCACTCACCTCGGGGCGCGGAGCGACTCAAACTCGAGGTAGAGCCGGCGCAGCTCCCAGCGCAGGCGCTCGCTCTCGCGGGCCAGGGCCCGCGCTCGTGCCGCTTCATCACCACTCAGCGGGCGGCTTGCTTCAATGGCCAGGAGCTGCTGCGTCTCGGTCCGCACCTGGGCCAGGTGCCGGCGGAGGTCCGCGACCTCCATCTGGAGCCGGCCAAGCAGCCGCCGGTGCTCGGGTGATCGCCAAAGCATGTCTTTGCTCTTCTCACGTGCGTTGTGCAGGGACATACGACCTTGGCCCGTGCCACGCGCCCTGGACAGGCTCATCGGTTCGATCCCCCTTTCCACCGTATTGGCGCTGCCGGCGCCCCTGTGCCAAGATGAGGCGGACAGCGGGTCGCCGCCAGCGACCGGTCATCTACTCGGAAGCGTCCGTCCCTGCCCCTAGCCTGGGTTGTCCATCGTCCATAGCGGGCAAGGGGTCCCCTCTCCCTGTGGGAGAGGGCGAGGGTGAGGGCTCCGCTCGTGAATAGTCCAGGCGAGAGACCCCTATTCAACTGAAAGGCACGCATGGCGGGCGGCCCCGCCGCCGGCAGACGCTCAGGCCGGGGCGTGCTCCTGGAAGCGGCGCGCCGCCCCGCGCGTCCAGCCAGTGAGGCGCGTGAAGAGCGGCGAATGCAGACGCCGGTCCACGTCCGCCGCCGGCACCGCCTCCGGCGCGCCGCCGTCCGCCGAGGGCAGGGCCAGCCGGTTGATCAGGCCCAGCAGGTCGGCCGTGGCGCCTGGAAAGAGGCCGTGGCACCAGGCCAGGAGGGTTGCCGGGACGGTTAGCACGCGCTCGGCCTCCCCGCGTCTGACGGAGGCCACGATCTGCCGCGCCGCGCGCTCGGCATCCATGGAGATGAGAGGCAGGCTGGCGCCAAGGGTGAACCAGGCGAACTCCGCCTCCTGTCTCCCCTTCACCAGCGCGTGCAATGCGGACCCCGTACGCATCAGGCCGGGGGCGATGGTGGTGACGGTGACGCCGGTGCCAGCCAGCTCGGCCCGCAGTCCTTCGGAGAACCCCACGGCGGCGAACTTGGCGGCGCAGTACGGCAGCAGGTGAGGCACGCTCACCTTGCCGCCGATGGAGGTGATGTTCACGATCCGGCCGTGGCGCCGCGCCAGCATCTGGGGCAGGAGCGCCAGCGTCGGGTAGACGACCCCCCAGTACATCACCCCCATGGCCTGCTCGAAGTCCGGCAGGCCCATCGCCTGCACCGGCCCCACCTGGATGATGCCGGCGTTGTTGACCAGGATGTCGATGGCCCCGTGGTGGCGCGCGGCGGCCTCCACCATCTGCGCCACGTCGTCGCGATCCGAGACGTCGTCGATGCAGGCGTCCGGGCCTCGCCCGCCGGTCATGGCCTTGAGCGTATCCAGCACCGGCACTTCATCGAAGTTGATCGTCTCAGCGCCGCTGCAGGCCTGGGCCAGGCGCAGGCGCTCTGCCACGTGGTCGATGGCGATGACGCGCCCCGCCCCCAGCAGAGAGGCGCACCTGATGGTGAGCTGGCCCACCGGCCCGCAGCCCCACACGGCCACGGTATCGCCGCGCTGGATGCGGGCGTTCTCAGCGGCCATGTAGGCGGTGGGCAAGATGTCCGTCAGGAAGAGCACCTGCTCATCGCTCAGATCGTCGGGGACCGTGAATGCGCCGACGTCGGCAAACGGCACCCGCACGTATTCCGCCTGGCCGCTCGCATAGCCCCCCATCAGATGCGAATAGCCAAAGAGCCCGCCGGGCGCGTAGCCGTATAGCTTCGCCGCCAGGCCGGCATTGGGGTTCGAGCGGTCGCAGAGGGCCCACAGCTCCCGCCGGCAGAAGAAGCAGTCGCCGCAGGAGATACTAAAGGGGACCAGCACGCGATCGCCCTCGCGTAGGTTGGTCACGGCCGGGCCCAGCGCCACCACCTGGCCGAAGAACTCGTGGCCGAGGATGTCCCCCGACTTCATGGTGGGGATGTAGCCGTGGTACAGGTGCAGGTCCGAGCCGCAGATCGCGGCGGTGGAGACCTTCACGATCGTGTCCCGCGGATCGCGGATCGCAGGCTCGGGAACGTCGTCCACCCGCACGTCGTACCTGCCGTGCCAGCACAGCGCTTTCATCGGTCGGCCGGACTTGCTGCCCTCTGCCATGCAGGCAACATGCATGCCGCAGCCGGCGGGAGCGTCGGCCCCGAGAACTCTGGCGGCACGCGCAACGTCGGGCACGTCCCGCGCTCGGCACCCATTGGCGCGGTCCGGCCAGAGCTGGCTTCGCCAGCGGAGCCGCGCGGCTTCAGCGCCTGGCGTTACAGGCTTCCTCTACCTGGACCGGCCCGGCGGCAGGGGGCATCCGCGCGGCACACATGTTGCGGGCGCAGGGCGGCGCGAGGCCCGTGCCGGCGCGGGGACGGCAATGGCCGGACGGGCCGCCGATCGAGAGCGCGCGGGGCGCCGTACCGCCTACTGGGCATACCGCCCATTGGGCAGAGCAACGCTACGCCGAACAACGCCAACATCCGACGCCAATCCAACCGCGTTCCGACGCTAGTCCAATCCTTGCGGGGCAAGATATAACGATACGAGAGATAGGGCGAGATCGAACGAGAAGTACCAGAGACCAGCGATCCGTAGTGGCTGGCTCCGACTGCTGAGCGTGGACGCTGGGCGGAGGAGCCGGTGACGTGCGTTAGAAGTGGCAGGCCGTTCCCGTGGAGGACCGGCCAGACGCATGAGCACTGGCCCGCGAGCGGCGCCGGCGGCCGGTGCCGGCCAGGGAGGTAGACCGATGAGCAAGACCGCAACGGCTGTGCGACCTGAGCGCGGGCACGTGCCTGAGGGCCAGCGCGTGCCTAAGACGGAGGAGGTCCCCGCGCGCAATCAGCGTGTCACGGGCGGGGACGCCGTGCGCGCGCGCGGCCGTCGCCACCGCGCCGGGACGCGGCTGGCGCAGCCTCCCGTGAGCGACGTGAAGGGGCTGCGCGAGCTGTTTGAGAAAGGGCGCGAGCAGGGCTACGTGACCCAGGACGATATCGACGAGCTGTTCGCGGAGCGCGTCGAGCCGCCCGACCCGGCGGAGATCGAAGCGATCCACAAGGCCTTGCTCGACGCGGGGATCGAGATTGTCCAGGACGAGAGCGAGCTGGCCGAGACGCTGGCCGACATCGAGACGGAGGAGCGCCTGGATCGCTTCGAGGCGCGGGGCCAGCCGATGCAGGCCGACCCCGTGTGGCAGTACCTGAAGGACATCCATGACATCCCGCTGCTCACGGCGGAGCAGGAGGTGGAGCTGGCCAAGCGCATCGAGCAGGGCGACCAGGCGGCGATGCAGCAGTTCGTGCTCTCCAACCTGCGC